>NZ_CP073104.1:6124243-6453486 GCF_018138145.1 Pseudomonas sp. SCA2728.1_7
GGTGCAAGCAAGGGTGTTCACTGAAGTGCTTGGCAATGAACGCGGTACTGAAGTCACCACTGATGAATTGCGGATGTTGCAGCAGGCCGGCGAGCAGGCGCTGATTGCTTTGCACGCCCAATAACACCGTGTCCTGTACTGCGCGCAACAGTTTGCGCCGAGCCTCTTCGCGAGTGGCGCCAAAGGCGATGAGTTTGCCCAGCATCGGGTCGTAGAACGGGCTGATCGATTGTCCTTCCAGCAAGCCATGATCGATTCGCGCACCCTGCTGCAGCGCTGGTGCCCACGCCTCGACACGGCCTGTTTGCGGGAGGAAATCCTGTGCGGGATCTTCGGCGTAGAGGCGCACCTCCATTGCATGCCCGTTGAGTTGGACCTGATCCTGAGTCAGCGGCAATGGCTGACCTTCGGCAACCAATATTTGCCACGCCACCAGATCCAGCCCGGTGATCAGTTCGGTCACCGGGTGTTCGACCTGCAGGCGCGTGTTCATCTCCAGAAAGTAGAACTGCCCACGTGCATCGAGCAAAAACTCCACGGTGCCGGCACCGACGTAATTCACTGCACGCCCGGCTTTCAGCGCGGCTTCACCCATGGCCTGGCGCAGTTCGGCGGTCATCACCGGGCAGGGCGCCTCTTCGATGACTTTTTGATGGCGACGCTGGATCGAACAGTCGCGTTCGCCGAGGTAGATCAGGTTGCCGTGTTGATCGCCGAACAGCTGTACTTCGACATGCCGTGGCTCGATCAACGCTTGTTCGAGGATCAATTCGTCGCTGCCGAAACCGTTCAATGCTTCGGAGCGTGCGGTGCGCAGTTGCGCCGGCAAATCAACGGCGTTGTGCAGCAGACGCATGCCGCGTCCACCTCCGCCGGCACTGGCCTTGATCATCAGTGGGTAGCCGATGCGTTCAGCTTCACGCTGCAGGGTTGCATCGTCCTGTTTGGTGCCTTGATAACCGGCGATGCACGGCACACCGGCTTCGAGCATGGCGATTTTTGACTGGCGTTTGCTGCCCATCAACTCGATGGCTTCGACGCTGGGGCCGATGAAGATCAGTCCGGCCTGTTCGCAGGCTCGGGCGAATTCGGCGTTTTCCGAGAGAAAACCGTAGCCGGGGTGGATGGCGTCGGCGCCGCTGTGGCGGGCGGCGTCGAGGATCGCCGGGATGTTCAGATACGACTGCTGCACGGGGGCGGGGCCAATGTGCACGGCTTGATCGGCCATTTTGACGTGCAGGGCCTCGGCGTCGGCGTCGCTGAAGATGGCGACGGTGCGGTAGCCCAGCGCCTGGGCGGTGCGCTGGATGCGGCAGGCGATTTCACCGCGGTTGGCGATCAGGATTTTTTGGATGGCGGGCATGGTGAGGTTTCCTGAGGTTTTGGCGGTGAATGTGATGGCCTCATCGCGAGCAGGCTCACTCCTACATTTGGAATGCATTTCCCCTGTAGGAGTGAGCCTGCTCGCGATGCTTTTAAGTGGCCCACCGAGGTTTCCGCTTTTGCACAAATGCCATGGTGCCCTCGATTCCTTCGTCGCCAGTCACCGCTTCGCTAAACCACTGCGCCGCCTGATCAAGCAGTTCACTCGAAGGCTGCCCGGCACTCGCCAACAACAATTTCTTGGTCATCGCATTCGCCTCCGGCGCGCAACACAACACATGTTGCAGCACCTCATCGAGCCGCTCGGCCAACGCCTGCGCATCCTGCTCGACAAAATGCACCAACCCCAGACGCCGTGCCTGATGCCCGTCGAAACGTGCAGCCGTCAGCGCCAATCGGCGGGTTTCGGTCAGGCCGATGCGCTGCACCACAAACGGCGCAATCTGCGCCGGCAGCAAGCCGAGGCTGGTTTCCGGCAAACCGAATTGCGCCTGATGGTCGGCAATCGCGATATCGCTGACACAGGCCAGACCGAAACCGCCGCCAAGCACCGCGCCTTGCAGCACCGTGATCAGCACTTGCGGCGCGTGCTGCGCTTCTTCCAGCAGAGCCCCGAAGGCGCGATTCATATCACGGTAAGCATCAGCGCCCTGAGCGCGCGCGCTGGCCATGTCCTTGATATCGCCGCCGGCACAGAAATGCCCACCGGCACCGCTGAGCACCAACGCCCGAACCGCACGGTCATCGCGCACAGCCGTCAGCACCGCGCGCAGTTCGCCAACCATCTGCAGGCTCATCGCATTGCGGCTATCTGGCCGATTGAGGGTGATGTGCAGCACGCCGCCATGCAGCTCCAGCAACAGCGTCTGGCATTGCGGCAGGTTGCTCATTTCTTTTTCCCCGGGAGGATGCCCATCAGTTTGCAGATGATCCCCAGCATGATTTCGTCGGCGCCGCCGCCAATCGATACCAGCCGCACATCGCGATAGGCGCGGGCCACCGGGTTGTCCCACATGAAGCCCATGCCGCCCCAATATTGCAGGCAGCTGTCGCTGACTTCGCGACCGAGACGCCCGGCCTTGAGCTTGGCCATCGACGCCAGCCGTGTGACATCCTGACCTTTCACGTATTGCTCGGTGGCCTGGTAAACCAATGCGCGCAGGCATTCGATTTCGGTCTGCAATTCGGCGAGGCGGAAGTGGATCACCTGGTTGTCGATCAGCGCATTGCCAAAGGTCTTGCGCTCCTTGCAGTACTCGATGGTGCTGTCGACGCAATATTCCAGGCCTTTGATCATGTTTGCCGCGCCGAACAGGCGTTCCTCCTGAAACTGCAACATCTGCATCATGAACCCGGCGCCTTCATGACCGATGCGATTGCGCTGGGGCACGCGCACGTTGTCGAAAAACACCTGGGCGGTTTCCGAGCTGCGCATGCCGAGCTTGTCCAGGTGCGAGCTGAGGCTGATCCCCGGCGTGTTCATCGGCACCATGATCAGCGACTTGTTGATGTGCGGTTTGTCGTCCGAGGTGTTGGCCAGCAGGCAGATGAAGTCGGCACTCGGCGAGTTGGTGATCCACATCTTGCTGCCGTTGATCACATAGTCGTCGCCGTCCTTGCGCGCGGTGGTTTTCAGCCCGGCCACATCAGATCCGGCGCCAACTTCGGAGACGCCGATGCAGCCGACCTGCTCGCCAGTGATTGCCGGGCGCAGGAATTCTTCGCGCAGTTCATCGGAGCCGAAGCGGGCGAGGGCGGGCGTGCACATGTCGGTTTGCACGCCGATCGACATCGGAATGCCGCCGCAATGAATGGTGCCGAACTCTTCGGCAGCGACAATCGAATAGCTGTAATCGAGGCCCATACCGCCGAATTTTTCCGGTTTGGAAATGCCCAGCAAACCGAGGTCGCCGGCCTTGCGGAAAATCTCGTGGATCGGGAAGCGTCCGGCCTTTTCCCATTCATCCACGTGCGGATTGATCTCGTGCTCGACGAACTGGCGGACGGTACGGCGCAGGGCTTCGTGTTCCGGGGTGAAGATCATTGTTCTTGTTCTCCGTAGAATCCGTGGCGGTCAGAACCGGCTGACGCCGAAGCTGTTGGGTTGCAGCGTGCGAATGTCGGCTTCGTGGCAGATATCGAGCAAATAGCCGAGCAGGGTGCGCGTATCGCGCGGATCAATCAGCCCGTCATCCCACAGGTTGGCGCTGGCGTAGAGCGCGGTGGACTGGCTGTCGAGTTTCTGCGCTGTGACCTGTTCGAGCATGTCGAGCATTTTCGCGTCTGGCGTCAGGCCGTCCTTGAGCTGCTTGGCTTCGGTCACGATGCGCAAGACTTTGCCGGCCTGCGCACCGCCCATCACCGCCGTACGGCTGTTCGGCCAGGCGAAGATGAAGCGCGGATCGAGTCCGCGGCCGCACATCGCATAGTTGCCGGCGCCGTATGAGCCGCCGACCACGATGGTCAGTTTAGGCACTCGTGCATTGGCCACCGCTTGAATCAGTTTCGAGCCGTGTTTGATCACGCCTTGCTGTTCCGATTCGGTGCCGACCATGAAGCCGGTGGTGTTGTGGAAAAACAGCAGCGGCGTCTGGCTCTGATCGCACAACTGAATGAACTGCGCTGCCTTGCTCGCACCGTTCGGTGTAATCGGGCCGTTGTTGCCGATGAAACCGCAGGCGCGGCCCTGAATTTTCAACTGGCCGCAAACGGTCTGCTGATCGAACTCGCCCTTGAATTCGACGAAGCAGGACTCATCGGCAATACGCGCGATGATTTCGCGCACGTCATAGGGTTTTTTCGGATCGTCGGGGATCAGCCCGAGCAACTCGTCGATCGGGTAGAGCGGCTCTTTGTATTGCGGCTCCGGTAGCCACGGCAGTTGTTCGTTCCACGGCAGCATGCGGAGGATTTCACGGACCTGACGCACGCCATCGGCATCGTTCTCTGCGAGGTATTCAGCGGTCCCGGCAACCTGCGCGTGCATCTCGGCACCGCCCAGTTCTTCATCGGTGGCGACTTCACCGGTGGCGGCTTTTAGCAGCGGGGGACCGGCGAGAAACAGCTTGGCTTTGCCGCGCACCACCACCACGTAATCCGACAACCCCGGTTGATAAGCGCCGCCCGCCGTGGCCGAGCCGTGCACCACGGTGATCTGCGGCAAACCCATTGCCGACATCCGCGCCTGATTGGCAAAACTGCGTGCGCCTTCGACGAAAATCTCCGCCGCGTAATTGAGGTTGGCGCCACCGCTTTCGGCGAGGGTAATCACCGGGAGTTTGTTTTCCTGAGCGATCTGTTGCAGGCGCAGGGATTTTTTCAGACCGCTCGGTGAAATGGTGCCACCCTTGATCGCGCTGTTGTTCGCCACCACCATCGCGCGAATGCCACAGACGTAACCGATACCGGCGATCAGCCCGCCACCGGCCGAGCTGCCGTCCTTGTCGTCGTGCAACTTGTAGCCGGCGAGGCTGGCCAGTTCGAGAAACGGTGCACCGGGATCGAGCAACAGGTTCAGGCGTTCGCGCGGCAGCAATTGCCCGCGCTTGTCGAATTTCGCTTTGGCTTCGGCAGCCTTGTTCAGCAGGTTCTGTTCGAGCTGCTGGACTTGCTCGATGGCCGTGAGCATTGCCGCACGGTTGCGGGCAAACGCTTCGCTGTGCGGGTCGAGTCGGGACTGGATCTGCGGCATGGCTTACTCCTTGTCCTTGAGGACATCGGGAAGGTAGGCCCGGTGAAAGCCGTTGAACGACTCACTGTGAGTGGCCTTGTGCAGTGGCCATGCACGGCTGCCGAGGCTGGCTGCGCCATCGATTTTCAGCGTGCTGCCACTGATGAATGCCGCCGCCGGGCTGAGCAGAAACACGATCGCGGCGCTGACTTCCGACTCGGTGCCGATGCGCTTGAGCGGCACATGTTCACGCAGGGTTGGAATCACCGCTTTGAACGCGCCTTCGTAAGTGTCCATGCCGCTGGAGGCGATCCAGCCCGGCGCCACCGCGTTGACCCGCACGCCGGCATAACCCCATTCGAACGCGGCAGTCTTGGTGAAGTTGTCCATGCCCGACCGCGCCGCGCCCGAGTGGCCCATGCCGGGCATGCCGCCCCACATGTCGGCGAGCATGTTGACGATGTTGCCGCCGTGTTTGCTCATCGACTGATTGAACACTTCCCGCGCCATCAGAAAACCGCCGACCAGATTGGTGCGCAATACGGTTTCGAAACCTTTCTGATTGATCGAGGCCAATGGCGACGGGTACTGGCCACCGGCATTGTTGACCAGACCATGAATCGGCCCGTGCTCGGCGATCAGCTCCTTGACCAGTTGTTTGACCGCTTCTTCATCACGGATATCGCAAGCCTTCCAGTGCGCGCGGCCACCGTCCTCGGCGATTTCGGCGGCGACTTTTTCGAGCTTTTCCGGCTTGCGCCCGACCAGCAGCACATTCGCGCCGAGCGCTGCCAGTTCATGCGCGGTGCAACGGCCGATGCCGCTGCCGCCGCCAGTGACGATGATGGTCTGGCCGCTGAACAGATCGGCGTTGAAAATCGACGCGTAAGCCATGCAAACAATCCTCTAGTCGAGCTGTTCGGCGATGCTCTGCGGCACCGGGATCTGGATTTCCAGCAGTTGCTGGGCGAAGGCTTTGCCTTGCGGGTCGATGCGCAGACTCGCCACGCCGCCACCGCCGAGAGCGTTTTCCAAGAGAAAATTCAGACTGTGGGTGCCGGGCAGATACCAGCGTTCGACCCGGCCGTGGATCGGGTCGAGCACGTGGCTCATCCAGTCGACAATGACGGCCGGGGTCAGCGCTTCGGCGATCCACGGCAGGTATTCGGGTTTGCGCGGCAGCACGCCGATGTTGCTGTGATTGCCTTTGTCACCGGAGCGCGCCACGGCCAGTTTCACCAGCGCCACACTGGCATCGGCGCGGCCCTGAGGTTTCGGCGGTTGCTGGGGAATCGGCAAATCTTCGCTGTCGAGCGCTGCCAATGAGGGCAGGGCACAAGGATGGCGAACGCCGGCCAGATCAATCTGCAAGGTGCAGGCGCTTTTATCGATCAGGAATGAAAACAGACGAATCAGCGGATACACCGTCGGCCGCCCGCCGACGATACCGGTCAGGCCTGGTGCCATGCCGGTGGCGGCCTGGGCGATTTCCCGGGAGAACAGCACCAGTGCCTGTTTATTCGGGTGACGCACGGCGAGTTTGATCACCACTTCACGGCTGTCGTGGCGCTGGCCATGGGGGCCGTAAGTGGCTTCGCTGCCGAGCAGTTCGATGTCGGTTTCGCTGTAGGGCGGCCAACCGCGCTGGCTGAACATCTCCGCCGTTTTGGCGATGATTGCCTGACTGACGCGCCGCGCCTTGTCCACCGCATCGATACCGGCGATCAGACAACTGGCGGTGCAGCGGAAGCCGTCCGGGTACGTGGCGCTGACCTTGTACTTGTCGCTGGGTGGCAGGCCTTTGGCGCCGTGCACGTGCACCACGTTTTTGCCTTGTTGCTGAAGTTTGACCTGAGTGAAGTCGCAGACCACATCGGGCAACAGATACGCCTGCGGATCGCCGATTTCATACAGCATCTGCTCGCCGACGGTCAGTGGTGTGACCAGTCCACCGGAACCTTCGGGTTTGCTGACGATGAATTGGCTGTCGGCGTTGACTTCAACAATTGGAAAACCAATGTGCTCGTAATCCGGCACGTCGCGCCAATCGGTGAAGTTGCCGCCGGTGCATTGCGCGCCGCATTCGATAATGTGCCCGGCCAGCGCGGCCTGGGCGAGTTTGTCGTAGTCGTGCCACGACCAGCCGAATTCATGCACCAGCGCGGCGCTGACCACGGCGCTGTCGACGACGCGCCCGGTGATGACAATGTCGACACCCAATCGCAGCGCTTCGACAATGCCCGGCGCGCCGAGGTAGGCGTTGGTGGATACGCACATCGGTGGCAGCGGGGCGCCGCTGAACATCTCGGTGACGCCGTTGAGTTGTTTGAATTGCGGTTGCAGGTCATCGCCGATTAGTACGGCGATTTTCAGGTCGATGCCGGCCTTGTCACAGGCCGCTTGCAAGGCGTTGGCGCAGGCCTGCGGATTGACGCCGCCGGCATTGCTGATCACACGGATGTTCTGCTTGGCCAACTGCGGCAGCAGCGGCGTAAGGATTTCGATGAAGTCGCTGGCAAATCCCGCCTGCGGGTCCTTCATGCGGGCGCCGGCCATGATCGACATAGTGATTTCGGCCAGATAATCGAACACCAGATAGTCGAGCTTGCCGCCCTCCACCAACTGCGCGGCGGCGGTGGACGTATCTCCCCAGAATGCACTGGCGCATCCGATGCGAACGGTGGTGGGCATTTTTATCTCCGACTCAGCGACCTGCGACAGAAGTGTCTGGAGGCTACCAAGCAAGCGCTTGGTTTGTAAACAGTTGAAACTATCTTCTGCCCAAGCGCTTGCTTGGTTGCCGCTGGCGGCTTAAATTGCGCGCAACCCTGCGGTTTCAGGGGGCAACAGACTGATCGACTGTAGGAGAGAACGGGTGGACGAGCAAAAAGCCCTGAGGGTCATGCGCGATTTGGTTGATGAAGGCCAATTGACCGACCCCGACAGCGCCCGCGGCAAATTGCTGCAAGTGGCGGCTCACCTGTTTCGCAACAAAGGCTACGAACGCACTACGGTGCGCGATTTGGCCGGTGCTGTCGGCATCCAGTCAGGCAGCATTTTTCATCACTTCAAAAGCAAGGATGAAATCCTCCGCGCGGTGATGGAAGAAACCATCCGTTACAACACCGCGTTGATGCGTGCGGCGCTCGCCGACGCGACGAATGTACGCGAACGGGTGCTGGCGCTGATCCGCTGCGAACTGCAGTCGATCATGGGCGGCAGCGGTGAAGCCATGGCGGTGTTGGTTTATGAGTGGCGCTCGCTGTCCGAAGACGGTCAGGCCAAAGTGCTGGCGCTGCGTGATGTCTACGAGGACATCTGGCTGCAAGTGCTGGGTGAAGCCAAGGACGCTGGATTTATCCGTGGCGATGTATTTATTACCCGACGTTTCCTCACTGGTGCACTGTCGTGGACGACCACCTGGTTCCGTGCCGGCGGCAGTTTGAGCCTCGATCAGTTGGCCGATGAGGCATTGATTCTGGTCCTCGAAGCGCGTTGAAGCACTTTCTATCCAGCCGGGAAACTGGCTAACTGGGCGAAACCGCCTAGCTTGAATGCATTGATCGGTATTTTTTCGGGGAGTGGGGTGTTTTGAAGTCTTTGCCAATTCGGACGGCCGCGGGGTTGATGCTCGCAGCGCTGGCTGCATTCTGGGTATTGCCCGCTCAGGCAGCGCAATTGGTTCGGGTCGGCGCGGCGCATTTTCCGCCTTACACCATTCGCCCGGAAAACGGCGCTGACACAGGCCTCCTGCCGCAGTTGGTCGAGGCCCTCAATCGTCTGCAAAGCGACTATCAGTTCGTCCTTGTGCCGACCTCGATTCCGCGGCGCTTCGGGGATTTCAAGCAGGGTCGGATCGACATGGCGATTTTCGAGAATCCCGACTGGGGCTGGAAGGAGATTCCCCACGCGGATGTCGACATGGGCCTTGAGGACGCGGAGATTTTCGTCGCGCAACGCGAAGACGGCCGTCAGCAGAACTATTTCGCCGACCTCACCGGCAAGCGTCTGGCGCTGTTCAGCGGTTACCACTACGAGTTCGCCAACTTCAACGCCGACCCAAAATTCCTCGCGCAGAATTTCAACGCCACGCTGACCTATTCCCACGACAGCAATCTGCTGATGGTCCTGCGTTCGCGGGCGGATATCGCCCTGGTGACGCGTTCCTATCTGTTCGATTACCTGCTGCGTAACGAGAAGGTGCGCGATGAATTGCTGGTGTCGCAGCGCATTGATCAGGTCTATCACCATTACGCCATTCTTCGCCCGACGGCGCCGATTACCGGTGCTGCGTTTGGCAAGTTGCTGCAAGGCCTGCGCGATAACGGCGAAATGCTGAAAATCTTTGATCCGTACAAGATTGCCGTAGTGCCGGTGCCTCATCACTGAGGCACCGATTTCCCGATAAAGCCTAAATTTTCCTTCCCGGATCACGTCACATCGTTGAACTGTCGACGATTATCGTGAGCCCGACCCATGTCCAATCTGAATGACCTGACTGCCCTGGCCTTGCCTTCGGGCAGTCAACTGATCGCTGATGCAACCGAAAGCCGTCTGAGCCTGAGCCTGGACGGGCAACCGCTGATCCGCTTGCGCCTTGATCGGGAGGCCAAGGGGCCGATCCAGATCGATGAGCGCTTCGCTTTGCCGCCCGGGCAGGCGCTGTGGGCGGCCTGTTACTGGTTGTTCGCGCGGGATCCGGCGTGCCAGCAGTTGACCTGGCAACTGGATCAGCCGCCGACCGAAGCGTTGCTCAGTGGCTTGCTGGTGAGCACCGAAGTGGCTGGCGAATATCGCTGCGAGCGCACGCTGTTCTGGCAGTTGCCACAACCGTGGCTCGGCACTTCGCTGGCAGGCAGCTATCCGCAGCAAATGGTCATCAGCCAGGGCAAGCGTCATCCGCTGCGCCCGGTGAAGCCGCGGGGCGAAGTGTATCGGCGTTTCGATGCGCGCCTTGGTGCGTGGATTTCCTTGCGTACGGTCGAGATCGAAGAAGATTTGCCGCGTTTCAACCGCTGGCAGAACAGCCCGCGCGTCGCCAGTTTCTGGCAGGAAGAGGGCAGCATCGAGAAGCATCGCGAATACCTGAGCAAGCTCGATGCTGACCCGCATACGCTGACGCTGATTGGCTGTTTCGATGATCAGCCGTTTGCCTATTTCGAAGCCTATTGGGCCAAGGAAGATCGCATCGCGCCGTTCTACGATGCCGACAATTACGATCGCGGCATTCACATGCTGGTCGGCGAAGAAGATCACCGCGGCCCGCACAAAGTGGCGAGCTGGTTATCGGCGCTGGTGCATTACCTGTTTCTGGATGATCCGCGCACGCAGCGTGTGGTCGCTGAGCCTCGGGCCGACAACGCGAAGATGATCGGCCATATGCAGAATCAGTGCTTTCACTGTGAGAAAGAGTTCGACTTCCCGCACAAGCGCGCGGCGCTGATGATGCTGGGGCGTGAGCGGTTTTTTGATCGGTGCAAGCTGGCGTGATGATCTGGCTTCAGGATTTATGTGATCTTGAGGCCGCCTTCGCGAGCAGGCTCGCTCCCACATGGGTTTTGTGGCACTCACAAATTCCATGTGGGAGCGAGCCTGCTCGCGAATGGCTTGACGCAAAATCTGAATCTTAGCGACGACCGGCAATCACCGCATCCCGACGACTGCCCGAGACCTTGCGGCAGTGCACCAGTGCATCACGAATCATGAAGTTGACCAGGGTTGGCGATACGCCGAGTTCTTTGGCGATGTCCTTTTGCGGCACGCCGTGCAGGCGGTACATTTCGAACGCATAGCGAGTGCGGCTAGGCAGCTCGGTCAGTGCATCGGCGATGTTTTCCAGGGTCGAGAAATTGATGTGCGAGGTTTCCGGCGAAGCACCCTGAATGACCACGTTCAGCCCTTCCTCTTCAGGGCCGGAGTACTTCTGTTCCAGCGCCTGTTTGCGGTAGTGATCGATGGCGAGGTTGCGCACGATCTGGAACAGATAGCTCAGTTGAGCCTTGATCGACGACGTGATCGGTGGCGCCGACTGCAATCGGAAAAACGCATCCTGCACCACGTCTTCGGCACGTGAGCGGCAGCCGGTAATACGGGCTGCAATCTTGACCAGAATCAGTCGATTGTCGACGAATGCCTGAAGTAGCGGTGAATCGCACCTGCTTGTGGATACTTGTTCCGTCATGGAAATCACCTTGCTGCCAAATAGGTTAGTGGGACGCCTGGGGGGACGGGGCCGTCCTACACATCGAGCGACAAATTATGTTGAATGATAATGATTGTCAATTGAGAAAGAGAACTAATGATCCACAACGGTGCATTCTGAGACCTGCGACACGCCGCCACACCCCAGCCCCATTGGCTATCCAGCCTGCCGACTAATTATTTCAAGACGTCATCCGTTCTCATTGGTGAATGGTTCCGGGTACACATCCCCGGCCAGACAGCATTCCGATGCCTTGCGCGGTCGGCACAGACCGCGCCCTGCATGCCCTTCGAGGGGTGTGACGCAGCAACCCGATTCCATTAGCAAGCCGAATTCAGGCAGGAAACCTCATGACCGACGCGTTCGAACTCCCCAGCACCCTGGTCCAAGCCCTCCAGCGCCGCGCGGCTCTGACGCCGGATCGACTGGCTTTGCGTTTTCTTGCCGAAAGCGAAGAGCAGGCTGTGGTACTGAGTTATCGCGAACTGGATCAGCGCGCGCGTACGATTGCTGCCGCGTTGCAGGCTGAGGCTGAATTCGGTGATCGCGCGGTGCTGCTGTTCCCGAGCGGCCCGGACTATGTCGCGGCGTTCTTTGGCTGCCTGTACGCCGGCGTCATCGCGGTGCCAGCCTATCCGCCGGAATCCGCGCGTCGTCACCATCAGGAGCGTTTGCTGTCGATCATTGCCGACGCCGAACCGCGTCTGCTGCTGACCAGTGCCGACCTGCGCGACGCGTTGCAGCAGATCGAAGGCGCGCCGCTGCTGTTGTGCGTCGATACCCTCGACCGTACGCTCGCCGAACGATGGGTTGAACCGGTCCTGCCGCAAGACCACATCGCGTTCCTGCAATACACCTCCGGCTCTACCGCACTGCCCAAAGGCGTGCAGGTCAGCCACGGCAATCTGGTCGCCAATGAACTGCTGATCCGTCACGGTTTCGGCATCGATGTAAATCCGGATGATGTGATCGTCAGTTGGCTACCGCTGTATCACGACATGGGTTTGATCGGTGGTCTGCTGCAGCCGATTTTCAGCGGCGTGCCGTGCATTCTCATGTCACCGGCCTACTTCCTCGGCCGGCCGTTGCGTTGGCTGGAAGCGATCAGCGAATACGGCGGCACCATCAGCGGCGGGCCGGATTTTGCCTATCGCCTGTGCAGCGAACGAGTGAGTGAGTCGGCCCTCGAACGTCTCGATCTGAGCCGTTGGCGCGTGGCGTATTCCGGTTCCGAACCGATCCGTCTCGACACCCTCGAACGCTTCGCCGAGAAGTTCACCGCGTGCGGTTTCAGCGCAGACAATTTCATGGCCTCGTACGGTCTGGCCGAAGCCACATTGTTCGTCGCCGGCACCCCGCGCGGCACCGGCATCCCGGCACTGCGTGTGGACGATCAGGCGCTGGCGCAAAACCGCGCCGAGCCGGGCGAGGGCAGTCCGATCATGAGTTGCGGCATCAGCCAGCCGGAACACGCTGTGCTGATCGTCGAGCCGAGCAGTCTCGACGAACTCGCCGATAACGCGGTGGGCGAAGTCTGGGCCGCCGGCCCGAGTATCGCTCTCGGCTACTGGCGCAACCCCGAAGCCAGCGCCAAGACCTTCGTCCAGCACGCCGGTCGTACCTGGTTGCGCACCGGTGATCTGGGCTTTATCCGCGACGGTGAACTGTTCATCACGGGTCGCCTGAAAGACATGCTGATCGTGCGCGGTCACAACCTCTATCCGCAGGACATCGAGAAGACCGTTGAGAACGAAGTGGAAGTGGTGCGCAAGGGCCGCGTCGCTGCATTCGCCGTCAGCCAGAATGGCGAAGAGGGCATCGGCATCGCCGCGGAAATCAGCCGCAGCGTGCAGAAAATCCTGCCACCGGAAGCGTTGATCAAAGCCATTCGCCAAGCGGTGGCCGAGGCTTATCAGGAAGCGCCGAGCGTGGTGGTGCTGCTCAATCCCGGCGCGCTACCGAAAACCTCCAGCGGCAAACTGCAGCGTTCGGCGTGTCGCAATCGTCTGGCCGATGGCAGCCTCGACAGCTACGCAGTATTCCCGTCGACGGCATCCGAAAGCCAAGAATCGACCACCAGCGCCTCCGAACTCGAAGCGTTGATCGGCAACATCTGGGCCGAACAACTCAACGTCAAACAGGTCAGCGCCGACGATCACTTCTTCCTGCTCGGCGGCAACTCGATCGCCGCCACACAAGTCATCGCCCGGGTTCGCGAAGAACTCGCGCTTGAGCTGAGCCTGCGCCTGCTGTTCGAAGCACCGACCCTGTGCGCATTTGCGGCTGCAGTAGCGCAACAGCAACAGGACGGCGGCAGCGCCCAAGGTGCAATCACCGCTTTGTCGCGCAGCGAGCCAATGCCGCAATCGCTGGCGCAAAACCGTTTGTGGATCACCTGGCAACTCGACCCGCAGAGCAGCGCCTACAACATTCCTGGTGCCCTGCGTCTGCGCGGCGAGCTCGACGAAGACGCGTTGCGCATCAGCTTCCAGCAATTGATCGAGCGCCACGAATCCCTGCGCACACGTTTCTTCGAGCGGGACGGCGTGGCCCTGCAACAAGTCGCTGCCGCCGCCGAACTCAACCTGCAACTGATCGACATCAGCGACTTGCCGGCGGCTGAGCGTGAAGCCCGTGCGCAACAAATCCGCGAAGACGAAGCACGCACTCAGTTCGACCTGGAGAAAGGTCCGTTGCTGTGGGTGACGCTGGTGCGTCTCGACGACGAAGATCACCAGTTGCTGGTGACGCTGCACCACATCATCGCTGACGGCTGGTCGCTGAACATATTGATCGACGAGTTCTCGCGCCTGTACGCCGCCGCCTCGCAAGGCGCGACGGCCAACCTCGCGTCACTGCCAACCCAGTACGCCGACTACGGCAGCTGGCAGCGCCAATGGCTGGCGCAAGGTGAAGGCGAGCGGCAACTGGCGTACTGGAAAGCGCAGTTGGGTGACGAGCATCCAGCGCTGGAATTGGCCACCGATTACCCACGGTCCGCTAAGCAAACTCATAGCGCAGCACGCCATACCGTGCGTCTGGCCGGCAGCCTCAGCGATGCGATCCGCCACACGGCGCAGGCTCACCAATCGACACCGTTCATGCTGTTACTTTCGGCATTGCAGAGCCTGCTGCATCGCTACAGCGGTCAGCGCGACATTCGCATCGGCGTACCCAACGCCAACCGTCTGCGCCTGGAAACCCAGGGCCTGATCGGCTTCTTCATCAACACTCAAGTGCTGCGTGCGCAAATCGATTCGCGCCTGTCGTTTGTCGAGTTGCTGGCCCAGACCCGTCAAGCCGCGCTCGGTGCGCAGGCGAATCAGGATCTGCCCTTTGAACAGCTGCTCGAAGCCTTTCCGCAGGCCCGCGAACAAGGCTTGTTCCAGGTCATGTTCAACCACCAGCAGCGTGATCTGAGTGCGCTCAAACGTCTGCCGGGACTGCTCGCCGAAGAACTGCCGTGGCACAGCCGCGAAGCCAAGTTCGACCTGCAATTGCACAGCGAGGAAGACCGCAACGGTCGCCTGACTTTGTCCTTCGACTACGCCAGCGAATTGTTTGACGCCGCGACCATCGAACGTCTGGCCGAGCACTTCAGCAACCTGTTGCGCGAAGTCTGCGAACGCCCGGAGCAAGCCATCGGCGACCTGCAATTGCTGAACACCAGCGAGCACGCTCAGCAAAAAAACTGGAGCGTCGCACCGTGCACCCCGGCGCAACAGTGGTTGCCGGAACTGCTCAACGAACAGGCGCGTCTGACCCCGGAGCGCACCGCGCTGGTGTGGGACGGTGGCAGCCTCGACTTCGCTGAACTGCACGCGCAATCCAACCGTCTCGCGCACTATCTGCGCGACAAAGGCGTCGGCCCGGACGTTTGCGTGGCCATTGCCGCCGAGCGTTCGCCGCAACTGCTGATCGGCCTGCTGGCGATCATCAAGGCCGGCGGCGCCTATGTACCGCTGGACCCGGATTACCCGGCCGATCGACTGGCCTACATGCTCAGCGACAGCGGCGTCGAATTGCTCCTGACCCAGACCGAATTGCTCGAGCGTTTGCCGGCCAGCGATGGCGTCAGCGTGATCGCCATGGACGCGCTGCACCTGGAAAACTGGCCGAGCCAGGCACCTGGTCTGCACTTGCACGGCGACAACCTCGCCTATGTGATTTACACCTCGGGCTCCACCGGCCAACCGAAAGGCGTCGGCAACACTCACGTCGCGCTGGCCGAACGTCTGCAATGGATGCAGAACGCTTACGCGCTCAACGAAACCGATGTGCTGATGCAAAAGGCGCCGATCAGTTTCGACGTGTCGGTGTGGGAATGCTTCTGGCCGCTGATCACCGGCGCACGCCTGCTGATTGCAGGTCCCGGTGAACACCGCGATCCGCATCGCATCGCCCAACTGGTTCAAGAACATGGCGTGACCACGTTGCACTTTGTGCCGCCGCTGCTTTCGCTGTTCATTGACGAACCGCTGAGCGCCGAATGCACCAGCCTGCGCCGGGTCTTCTCCGGCGGTGAAGCGTTGCCGGCCGAACTGCGTAACCGCGTGCTGGCGCAACTGCCGGCGGTGCAATTGCACAACCGTTACGGCCCGACTGAAACCGCAATCAACGTCACCCATTGGCACTGCACCTCTGCCGATGGCGAACGTTCGCCGATCGGCCGTCCGCTGGGCAACGTGATTTGCCGCGTGCTCGACGCCGATCTCAATCCAGTGCCGGCCGGTGTGCCGGGTGAGCTGTGCATCAGCGGTATCGGTCTGGCTCGCGGCTACCTCGGCCGTCCATCGTTGACCGCAGAGCGTTTTGTCGTCGATCCGCTGGGCGAGCAGGGCGCACGTTTGTACCGCACCGGCGACCGTGCGCGCTGGACCGCCGATGGCGTGATCGAATACCTCGGCCGTCTCGATCAGCAGGTCAAACTGCGTGGCTTCCGCGTTGAACCGGAAGAAATCGAAGCGCGTCTGCTCGCCCAGGATGGCGTCGCCCAAGCCGTGGTGCTGGTGCGCGAAACCGCTGCCGGCGCGCAATTGATCGGCTACTACACCGCATCCGATGCCAGCGAAGTTGCAGACGAACAAATCACGCGCCTGAAAACCGCGCTGGCCGCCGAGCTGCCGGAATACATGGTCCCGGCGCAACTGATGCGTCTGGACGCAATGCCCCTGAGCCCGAGCGGCAAACTCGACCGCCGCGCCTTGCCCGAGCCGCAATGGCAAGTGCGTGAGCACGTCGAGCCGGTCACCGAACTGGAACAACAGATCGCCGCGATCTGGCGTGAAGTGCTCGGTCTGGCGCAAGTCGGCCTGCGCGACGACTTCTTCGCCCTCGGCGGTCATTCGCTGCTGGCCACGCAAATCATCTCGCGCACCCGTCAGGCCTGTGACGTCGAACTGCCGTTGCGCGCCTTGTTCGAGCACAGCGAACTCGGTGATTTCGCCGAACAGATCCGCCTGATCCAGGCCAGCGGCCGCACCAACAAACAGCCACCGATCGACAAGGTTGATCGCAGCAAACCGGTGCCGCTGTCGTACTCGCAACAGCGCATGTGGTTCCTCTGGCAGATGGAGCCGGACAGCCCGGCGTACAACGTCGGCGGCATGGCGCGTCTGCGTGGCGTATTGCACGTCGAGCGTTTCGAGGCCGCGTTGCAAGCGCTGATTCTGCGTCACGAAACCCTGCGCACCACCTTTCCGAGCGTCGACGGCGTCGCCCGTCAACAGGTGCATGCCGAGACGGGCGTGCGCATGGGTTGGAAGGATTTCTCCAAGTTCGCCGCTGATGTGCGTGAACAAAAGGTTCAGCAACTGGCCGACGAAGAAGCGCATCTGCCGTTCGATCTGGAAACCGGTCCGCTGCTGCGCGCCTGCCTGGTGAAGACCGCCGAGCACGAGCATTACTTCGTCCTGACCCTGCACCACATCGTCACCGAAGGCTGGGCGATGGACATCTTCGCCCGGGAACTCAGTGCGCTGTACGAAGCGTTTGTTGACGATCGTGATTCGCCGCTTGAGCCGCTGCCGGTGCAGTACCTCGACTACAGCGTTTGGCAGCGCAACTGGCTGGAGTCCGGCGAGCGTCAGCGTCAACTCGACTACTGGACCGCACAGCTCGGCCGTGAACATCCACTGCTGGAATTGCCGGGCGACCGTCCGCGCCCGCCGGTGCAAAGCCATCAGGGCGAACTGTTCCGTTTCGACCTGAGCGACGATCTCGCCGCGCGGGTTCGTGCGTTCAATGCGCAACACGGTCTGACCCTGTTCATGACCATGACTGCCGCGCTCGCGACGCTGCTTTACCGCTACAGCGGCCAGACCGATTTGCGCATCGGTGCGCCGGTGGCCAACCGCATCCGTCCGGAAAGCGAAGGGCTGATCGGTGCGTTCCTCAACACCCAGGTTCTGCGTTGCCAGCTCGACGGCATGATGTCGGTCGGCGAACTGTTCGAGCAGGTGCGCCACACCGTGATCGAAGGTCAGTCGCATCAGGATCTGCCGTTCGATCATCTGGTCGAAGCGTTGCAGCCGCCGCGCAGCGCCGCGTACAACCCGCTGTTCCAGGTGATGTGCAACGTGCAGCGCTGGGAATTTCAGCAGAGCCGCATGCTCGCCGGCATGACCGTCGAGTACCTGGCCAACGATGCGCGAGCGACCAAGTTCGACCTCAATCTGGAAGTCACCGACCTCGACCATCGCCTCGGTTGCTGCCTGACTTACAGCACCGATCTGTTCGACGAGCCGACCATCGCGCGCATGGCCAGACATTGGCGCAATCTGCTTGAAGCGCTGATCGCCGATCCGCAACAGCGCCTCAGCGAATTGCCGCTGCTCGATCAACCCGAGCAACAGCAACTGCTCGACAGCCTCGGCATCGAGCCGGGCGAGCATCGTCTCGACCAGTGCATCCATCACCTGTTTGCCGAACAAGCGCTGGCGCGTAAAGACGCACCGGCCCTGACCTTCGCCGGGCAGACCCTGAGCTACGCCGAACTCGACGCCCGCGCCAATCGCCTGGCCTGGGCCCTGCGTGAGCGCGGCGTTGGCCCACAGGTGCGCGTTGGTCTGGCGCTTGAGCGTTCGCTGGAGATGGTCATCGGCCTGCTGGCGATCCTCAAGGCTGGCGGTGCGTATGTGCCGCTGGACCCGGAATACCCGCTCGACCGTCTGCATTACATGATCGAAGACAGCCGCATCGGCTTGCTGCTCAGTGATCGCGCAATGTTCAAAGCCCTCGGCGATCTCCCACCAAGCGTGGCGCGCTGGTGCCTGGAAGAGGACAGCGCGGCACTCGCCGCTTACCCGGCCAGTGAGCTGCCGTTTACCAGCCTGCCACAACATCAGGCTTACCTGATTTACACCTCGGGCTCGACCGGCAAGCCGAAAGGCGTGGTGGTCTCCCACGGCGAAATCGCCATGCACTGTCAGGCCGTGATCGAGCGGTTTGGCATGCGCCCGGACGACTGCGAACTGCACTTCTATTCGATCAACTTCGATGCGGCAACTGAGCGTTTGTTGGTGCCGTTGCTCAGCGGCGCGCAAGTGGTGCTGCGTGCGCAAGGTCAGTGGGACGCGGAAGAAATCTGCGGTTTGATCCGCACGCATAAAATCAACGTGCTCGGTTTCACCCCGAGTTACGGCAGCCAGTTGGCACAGTTCCTCTCGACGCAAAACGAAATCCTTCCGGTGCGGATGATCATCACTGGCGGCGAAGCATTGACCGGTGAACACCTGCAACGGATTCGTGCAGCGTTCAAACCGGCGATGTTTTTCAACGCCTATGGCCCGACCGAAACCGTGGTCATGCCACTGGCCAGTCTGGCGCCGGAGGTGCTGGAGGAGGGCGCCGGCAGTGTGCCGATTGGCAGCGTGATTGGCGCGCGTGTCGCGTACATTCTTGACGCCAATCTGGCGCTGGTACCGCAAGGCGCGACCGGTGAGTTGTTCGTCGGCGGAGCCGGTCTGGCCCAGGCTTATCACGATCGCCCGGGCATCACCGCCGAGCGCTTTGTCGCTGACCCGTTTGCCACTGATGGCGGGCGCATGTATCGCACCGGCGACCTGGTGCGCCAGCGTGCCGATGGCTTGGTGGAATACTTGGGCCGGATCGACCATCAGGTAAAAATCCGTGGATTCCGTATCGAGTTGGGCGAAATCGAAACCCGCCTGCTCGATCACCATTCAATCCGTGAAGCCGTGGTGCTCGCACTGGATGCGCCGAGCGGCAAACAACTGGTTGGCTATCTGGTGACCGAGATTGCCGAACAAAGCGAAGCGAATCAGGCTGAACTGCGCGACGCGCTCAAGGTGCACCTCAAGGCGCAACTGCCGGATTACATGGTGCCGACGCACCTGATTCTGCTGGCGAGCATGCCGCTGACCGCCAACGGCAAACTCGACCGCCGCGCCTTGCCGGCGCCGGATCCTGAGCTCAATCGTCAGGACTACGTCGCGCCGAGCAACGAGCTGGAGCAGACCCTGGCGCAGATCTGGTGCGAGGTGCTCAACGTCGAACAGGTCGGCCTCAACGACAACTTCTTCGAACTCGGCGGCGACTCGATTCTGTCGATCCAGGTGGTCAGTCGCGCACGTCAGCAAGGCATTCATTTCAGCCCGCGTGATCTGTTCCAGCATCAGACCGTGCAGACCCTCGCCGCCGTGGCCAGCCGCACCGAGCAGGTGACGGCCGAGCAAGGTCTGGTGGTTGGCGAATCGGCGCTGACGCCGATTCAGCATTGGTTCTTCGACACCGATATTCCTCAGCGTCAGCACTGGAACCAGGCGTTGTTGCTGGAGCCGACCGCAACCCTCGAATCGCATCGTCTGGAGCAGGCGCTGCTGGCGGTGATCGAGCAGCATGACGCCTTGCGTCTGCGTTTCATCGAGGTCGACGGCCAGTGGCAAGCGACCCACCAACCGGTCTCCGATGCGGCGGTGTTGTGGCAAGTGCGCGTGACCTCGATGGACCAGTGCGAAGCGCTGTTCGCCGATGCCCAGCGCAGTCTCGACCTTGAACAAGGGCCGTTGGTGCGCGCCGTACTGGTCGATGGCCCGCAAGGTCAGCAACGCCTGTTTATCGCGATTCATCACTTGGTGGTCGACGGCGTGTCGTGGCGCGTATTGCTCGACGATGTGCAAACCGTTTACCGCCAACTCGACGCCGACCAAGCGGTGAAACTGCCGGCGAAAACCAGTGCCTTCAAGGACTGGACGGCACGCCTGCAGGCCTACGCCGGCAGCGAGTCCCTGCGCGAAGAACTCGACTGGTGGCAGACCCAACTGGCCGGCCCAAGTGCCGATCTGCCGTGCGAAAACCCGCAGGGCGGTCAGCAGAATCGTCACGCACAAACCGTCAGCGTGCGCCTCGATGCCGAGTACACCAAACAGTTGCTGCAACAGGCGCCAGTCGCGTACCGCACGCAAGTTAACGACTTGCTGCTGACTGCACTGGCCCGCGTACTCTGCCGCTGGAGTGGCCAGCCGTCTGCGCTGATTCAACTGGAAGGCCACGGTCGCGAAACCCTGTTCGACGAGATCGACCTGACTCGCACCGTCGGCTGGTTCACCAGCGCCTATCCATTGCGCCTGACCCCGCACAACATCGAAGAAGCCGCCGGGCAGGGCGCTTCGATCAAGGCGATCAAGGAGCAACTGCGTGCCGTGCCGCACAAAGGCCTCGGTTATGGCGTGCTGCGATATCTCGCCGATGACCTCAGCCAGCGCAGCATGGCCGCGCTGCCGAACGCGCCGGTCACCTTCAACTACCTCGGCCAGTTCGACCAGAGCTTCGGCAGCGATGCCCTGTTCCGTCCGCTCGATGAGTCGGTCGGTGCCGCCCACGATCCGCAGGCGCCATTGCCGAACGAACTGAGCATCGACAGTCAGGTCTACGGCGGTGAATTGCTCCTGCGCTGGACCTTCAGCGCCGAGCGTTACGAGGCGCAAACCATCAACGATCTGGCCGATGCCTACCTCGGCGAGCTGCAAAGCCTGATCGCCCATTGCCTGCAAGACGAGGCCGGCGGCCTGACGCCGTCGGACTTCCCGTTGGCGAAATTGACTCAGACACAACTGGATGCCTTGCCGGTGCCGGCCGCGCACATCGAAGACGTCTATCCGCTGACGCCGATGCAGGAAGGCATGTTGCTGCACACCTTGCTCGAACCGGGCACCGGTCTGTACTACATGCAGGATCGCTACCGCATCAACAGCGAACTCGACGCCGAGCGTTTCGCCCAGGCGTGGCAAGCGGTGATCGCCCGTCACGAAGCGCTGCGCGCGTCGTTCTGCTGGAACGTCGGCGAAGACATGCTGCAAGTGATTCACACGCCGGGTCGCACGCCGATCGAGTATCTGGACTGGAGCGCGATCGCCGAAACCGAGCAGGAACCGCAGCTGCAAGCCTTGCTGAAAAGCGAGCGCGAAGCCGGTTTCGATCTGCTCAATCAGGCACCGTTCCACCTGCGTCTGATCAAGGTCGGCGCGGCGCGTTACTGGTTCATGATGAGCAACCACCACATCCTTATCGATGCCTGGTGCCGTTCGTTGCTGATGAACGACTTCTTCGAAATCTACACCGCTCTGGGTGAAGGTCGCGAAGCGCAATTGAGCGTGCCGCCGCGTTATCGCGATTACATCGGCTGGCTGCAACGCCAGAGCCTGGCCGAAGCGCGGCAGTGGTGGCAGCAGAATCTGCAAGGGTTCGAGCGCACCACGCCGATCCCGAGCGACCGGCCGTTCCTGCGTGAACACGCCGGTGAAAGCGGCGGCATGATCGTCGGCGACCGCTACACGCGCCTCAATGTCGAGGACGGTGCGCGTCTGCGTGAACTGGCGCAGGCCCATCAACTGACCATCAACACCTTCGCCCAAGCGGCGTGGGCCTTGGTGCTGCGCCGTATGAGCGGCGATCGTGACGTGCTGTTCGGCGTGACCGTGGCCGGGCGCCCGGTGGAAATGCCGGAGATGCAACGTACTGTCGGCCTGTTCATCAACAGTATTGCGCTGCGGGTGCAGATGCCTGAGGACGATCAGCGCAGCAGCGTGCGTCAGTGGCTCAGTGGCTTGCTCGACAGCAACATGCAGCTGCGCGAGTACGAATACCTGCCGCTGGTGAACATTCAGGAACAGAGCGAATTGCCGAAAGGCCAGCCGCTGTTCGACAGCCTGTTCGTCTTCGAAAACGCCCCGGTGGAAGTGTCGGTACTGGATCGGGCGCAGAGCCTGAATGCGACTTCGGACTCCGGCCGTACGCACACCAACTTCCCGCTGACGGCGGTGTGCTACCCGGGCGATGACCTTGGTCTTCACCTGTCATACGACCAGCGTTATTTCGACGAATCGACCATCGAGCGCATGCTCGGCGAGTTCAAGCGTCTGCTGCTGGCGCTGGTCGACGGCTTCCATGGCGACATGGCCGACCTGCCGCTGCTGGGCGTCGAGGAACAGGACTTCCTGCTGCACGGTTGCAACCAGAGTGCCCACGATTATCCGCTGGAGCAAAGTTACGTTGCGCTGTTCGAAGCGCAGGTCGCTGCGCATCCGCAGCGTATCGCCGCGACGTGCCTGGATCAGCAACAGAGCTATGCCGAGTTGAACCTCAGCGCCAACCGTCTCGGTCATGCCCTGGTCGCCGCCGGTGTGCAGATGGATCAACCGGTGGCGCTGCTCGGCGAACGCAATCTCGATCTGCTCGGCATGATCATCGGCAGCTTCAAGGCTGGCGCGGGTTATCTGCCGCTGGATCCAGGTCTGCCGAGTCAGCGTCTGCAACGCATCATCGAGCTGAGTCGCACGCCGGTGCTGGTCTGCTCCAAAGCATGCTTTGAACAAGCGCAGACGTTGCTGGATGAATTCAGCTGCGCCAATCGCCCACGCTTGCTGGTGTGGGAAGAGATACAAGCGGCGGCGACGGCGGCGCAGGATCTGGGTATTTACAGCGGCCCGGACAATCTCGCTTACGTGATCTACACCTCGGGCTCGACCGGCCTGCCGAAAGGCGTGATGGTCGAGCAGCGCGGCATGCTCAACAACCAGTTGAGCAAGGTGCCGTACTTGAATTTGAGCGACGCCGACGTGATCGCGCAGACCGCTTCGCAAAGCTTCGATATTTCGGTCTGGCAGTTCCTTGCCGCACCGTTGTTCGGCGCGCGGGTGGACATCGTGCCGAACACCATCGCCCACGATCCGCAAGGGTTGCTGGTGCATGTGCAAGCGCAGGGCATCACCGTGCTGGAGAGCGTGCCGTCGCTGATTCAGGGCATGCTCGCCTCGGATCGCTTGAGTCTCGATGGCTTGCGCTGGATGTTGCCGACCGGTGAAGCGATGCCGCCGGAACTGGCGCACCAATGGCTGCTGCGTTACCCGGACATCGGTCTGGTCAATGCTTACGGCCCGGCGGAATGCTCGGATGACGTGGCGTTCTTCCGTGTCGACATGGCGTCGACGCGCGGCAGTTACTTGCCGATCGGCACGCCGACCGACAACAACTTGCTGTATTTGGTCGACGGCGCGCTGGACTTGGTGCCGTTGGGCGCGGTCGGTGAGTTGTGCGTGGCGGGCACGGGTGTCGGTCGCGGTTATGTCAGCGATCCGCTGCGCACCGCGCCGGTGTTTGTGCCGAACCCGTTCGGTGCGCCGGGCGAGCGTCTGTATCGCACCGGTGACCTGGCGCGGCGTCGTAGCGACGGAGTGCTGGAGTATGTTGGCCGCGTCGACCATCAAGTGAAGATTCGCGGTTACCGCATCGAGTTGGGTGAGATCGAAGCGCGCCTGCACGAACAACCGGAAGTGCGCGATGGCGCGGTCGGTGTGCAGGAAGGCGTCAACGGTAAACACTTGGTCGGCTATCTGGTTGCTGCTGATTCAGCACTCAATCCGAGCGAACGCCTTGAGCGGATCAAGCAGCGCCTGCGCGCCGAACTGCCGGAATACATGGTGCCGCTGCACTGGTTGTGGCTCGACCAAATGCCGCTGAATGCCAACGGCAAACTCGATCGCAAAGCCCTGCCGGCGCTGGAGATCGGCCAGTTGCAGAGCCAGGACTATCTGGCTCCGCGCAATGATCTTGAACAGACTTTGGCTGATATTTGGGCCGAGGTGCTGAAGGTCGAGAAGGTCGGTGTGCGCGACAACTTCTTCGAGCTCGGCGGGCATTCGTTGCTGGCCACGCAGATCGCCTCGCGGGTGCAGAAATCCTTGCAACGTGACGTGCCGCTGCGAGCGATGTTCGAGTGCAGCACGGTGGAGGAACTGGCTGAGTACATTGATGGACTGGCGGCGAGTGATATCTCTGAGGAGAAGGTTGATCGGTTGAATGATCTGATGGCGGAGCTGGAGGGCTTCTAGTTCTTTAGCGCCTGCAATGGCCTCATCGCGAGCAGGCTCACTCCTACATTTGGAATGCGTTCCCCTGTAGGAGTGAGCCTGCTCGCGATTGGCGTCCGTACATTCACCTACATTTCCAAGGTTGACGACCAGCAACCGGCAGCTCAGTCTGCCGGTTCTCTTTTTTTGTCGCGGGGGTGGTCGATGCCTTTTTTCACGGTTGACGGACAAGCGCTGCATTACATTGATCAAGGCACAGGCCCGGCGGTGTTGCTGGCTGGCAGCTACCTGTGGGATCAGGCCATGTGGGCGCCGCAGATTGCCGCTTTGTCGCCGCACTATCGGGTGATTGCGCTGGATCTGTGGGGCCATGGCGAGTCGGGGCGGTTGCCTGAAGGCACGGCGTCGCTGGACGACATCGCTCGTCAGGCGCAGGCCTTGCTCGACCATCTCGACATCGATCAGGTCACCCTCGTCGGGCTGTCGGTCGGCGGCATGTGGGGCGTACGTCTGGCGTTGTCGGCACCGCAGCGGCTCAACGGTCTGGTGCTGATGGACACCTACGTTGGCGTCGAACCGGAGCCGACTCGTCAGTACTATTTCTCGCTGTTCAAGCAGATTGAAGAAACCGGCGAAATCTCCGAGCAATTACTGGACATCGTCGTGCCGATCTTCTTCCGTCCGGGCATCGATCCGCAGTCGGCGCTGTATCAGGATTTCCGCGCGAAACTGGCGGCGTACTCCTCGGATCGACTGCGCGAAAGCATCGTGCCGATGGGGCGTATCACCTTTGGTCGCGATGATTTGTTGCCACGTCTGGGGGAATTGAACGCAGCGACCACGCTGGTGCTGTGCGGCGATCAGGACAAACCGCGACCACCCTCGGAAGCACAGGAAATGGCCGAGTTGATCGGTTGCCCGTGGGTGTTGGTGCCGGAGGCGGGGCATATCTCCAATCTGGAGAATCCCGAGTTTGTCACCGAGGTGTTGTTTACCTTCCTCAGCGAGCGCAACCGACACACCGAGTAATCTTCAATCGCGAGCAGGCTCACTCCTACAGGAGAATGCATTCCAAATGTAGGAGTGAGCCTGCTCGCGATAGGGCCAGCCCAAGCGCCGAAGATTATTTAGGCCCGAGAATCTTCACCAACTTGTCCGGCGAAGGCGCACCTTGCTGCTGTTGCAACTCACCCTTGTCATCCATGTAGAAAATCGCCGGCGTGGCCTGCAAATCCAGGTCTTCCATCAACTGCATGTTCGCCGCCAGTTTGCTCTGCACCGCCACCGGAATCTCTTTCAAGGCTTTGAGCGAGCTGCCCTTGCCAGCCTTTTCATGATCTTCCAGGGCCTTGGCCGGATCCTTCGCAGCGAGCAGCGCCGCCGATTTGCCCGGGCTGTCTTCACGGATAATTCCGACCATGATGTGCCGCAGTTGCACCTTGCCGGCCTTGACCCATGGCCGCGCCTGTTCCCAGAACATGTTGCAGTAAGGGCAGTTCGGGTCGCTGAACAGGTACACGGTGCGCGGTGCATCCTTGTTGCCGTCCTGAATCCAGTTGCTCGCCTCGAACTTCGCCCAGACTTCCTTGGCCATCGGCGCGTAGACCAGTTTTTGCAGGGGCTCGCTGCTCAGGTCTTTGCCATCGGCGTCGTACAGATTACCGAGCAACACGTGTTTGCCGTCCGGGGTCAGGTACATCGCCATGCCGCGGTTCTGATACTGCGCCGCATAGCCGCGCAAGCCATCGGGGGCGTCGAACTGGCCGACGATTTTCGCGCCTTTGGCTTCGATCTGTTTGATCGCCGCAGGCAACTCTTCAGCAGCCTGCACCGACGGCAAGTGCAGCAGGGTGCTGCCCAGAGTCAGCGTCAGCAGGTGGCGGAGGCGGGGCATGGCAGTTTCCTTGCAGAGGTGGCCGGTGCGGTGGCCGGGTTCGAATTCGGGGTCGGGGTGTCAAAGTTTTCCAGCGCACGCGCCAGGCTGGCATTGGACAGCTCGCCCAAGTGGCTGGTCAGCAGGCGACCGTCAGGGCTATAGAACAGCGTAGTCGGCAATGCCATCGAACCGACGGCCTGACCCAGCCGACCACTGCGGTCGAACAGCACGTTATTGAGGCTCAGGCCCTGGGTTTCGAGAAACGTCGCCACGCTCTGCATGCTTTCAGCCTGATTGACGAACAGGAAGGTCAGGTCGGGGCGTTGTTGCTGAGCGCTTTCCAGCACCGGCATCTCGCGCCGGCACGGTGGACACCAGGTCGCCCACAGGTTGATCACCAGCGGGCCGCCCTGATAGTCGCTGAGCTGGATGGTTTCCCCGGCCGCGTTGCGCAGGGAGATGTCCGGCAGCCGGGTGCCTTGTTCATAGATGTTTAACGACAACGTCGCCAACAGCCAGAACGCCACACCGCTGGCCACGCCAAAACCCAACGGGCGACGCAGTCCTGGACGACGCCAGCCGCGATACAGCGCCGCCAGCAGCAACACAATCACACCCGGCCAGGCGAGGAAACCACCGTCACGCAAATCGATGATCTGCCACGGGTCATTGCGATAGTGCGACCAGTAAAGCAGCACAAATGCCACCCGCGCCGCGAGCATCCCGAGCAGAAACAGGCTGAACAATGCCGACTCGGGGTTATCGCCGCCGCGCTTGGCCACCCGCCAGCCGACAAAGGTCGCCAGCGCCAGGGCACTGATCAGCAGCAGGTGGTTAAGTGCGATGGCAAAGGTGCCGAGGGTTAACGTCAGCATTAATTGGCGTCCCGGGTGGTGGCCCAGCGTTGCAGAAACGTCTCGGCATCGACTTCGCCGGTGATGCGCTGGCTGCGGCGTTCTTCGCCATCCGTGCCGATCCAGACGAAGCTCGGTGGCCCCGGCACTTTGTAGCGGCTGAGCAGTTCACGGCTGGCGGCATTGTCGGCAGTGACATCGAGGCGCAGCAGGCGTACGTCATTCAACGCCTGCATGACCTTGTCCTTGCCGAACACCTGCTTCTCCATGACTTTGCACGACACACACCAGTCGGCGTAGTAATCGAGCAGCACCCACTGACCCTGAGCCTTGGCGGCATCGAGTTCGCGTTGCAGCGCCGCCGGCTCCTTGATCGTGGTGAACGCGTCATGAGCCGATGGCAGCGCTGCGCTGGAGCGGCCGGCGCTGTAGACCTGCAACGGCTGATACGGATCATCGCTGCCGCCCGCCGCACCAATCACCAGCAAACTGCCCCACAGGCCGAGCAACAGCGAGGTCGCGCCGAACAGTTGGGCAGCGCGGCCAAAACCTTCGGACTGTTTCCAGGCACAGAACGCTGCGATCAACAGCAATGCACCGCACAGGCCCAGCCACAACGAAGCATCGAGCACCGGACGCAACATCAACAGCGCCGTGGCGAGGAAGAGGAAACCGAATACGCCCTTGAGCAGGTTCATCCAGGCGCCGGGTTTGGGCAGGAAGCGATTGCCCACGGTCACCAGCAACAACAACGGCACACCGATGCCGATGCCCAGCGAGAACAGAATCAAGCCACCGTGCAGCGCATTGCCGCTCTGCGCGATGTACAGCAACGCACCTGCCAGCGGCGCGGTCATGCACGGGCCGACCAGCAGACCGGACAACGCTCCGAGCACCCCGGCGCCAATCAGACTGCCACCGCTGCGACTGCGCGAGGCGTGTTCAAGACGATCGCGCAGGGCCACCGGCAATTGCAGTTCAAAGAAACCGAACATCGGCAAGGCCAGCACCACGAAGATCGCGGCAAACGTGCCGAGCAGCCACGGATTCTGCAACCACGCCTGCAGGTTGGCGCCGAGTAGCGCAGCAATCACACCCATCGCCGCATAGACCAGCGCCATGCAGATCACATAACTGCCGGCCAGTGCGAAACCGCGACGCGGGGTGGCACCACTGCCGACCACCATGCCGGCCAGAATCGGCAGCATCGGCAATGTGCATGGGGTGAAGGCTAGCAACAGACCGAGGCCGAAAAACACCAGCAAACTCCAGCCCAGTGCCCGTTGTTGCAAGCTGCTGGCCAAGGCCTGATCCGGCGCTTCAGCGCTTGCGGCCACTGCCGCTTTGCCGCCCAGGTCAATGACCCGGGTTTGCGGCGGATAGCACAGACCCGCATCGGCACAGCCCTGATAGCTGACCTTGATCTGGCCTGTGGCTGTCGCCGGGATTTTCACTTCCAGCCCTTGGCGATAGACCGGTTGTTCACCGAAGAACTCGTCGCTGTGGGATTCGCCTTCAGGCAGCGCGGGTTGCTGCTCTGCGCTCAGGCCATCGAATTTCAGGCGTTTCTGATACAGGTAATAGCCGTCGGTGATTTGCCAGAACAGCTGGGTTTCACCGGATTCAAGACGTTCGGAGGTGAGCACGAACGCCTTGTCGACCGGCAGAAACTCCGGCTTGGTATCAAATGGATTGTTCCCGGCCTGGGCCAGGCTGGAAATCAGCAGAGCAAACAAAAGAAAAAAATGACGCATGGAGGAGCCTTGTCCCTGTGCAAGTGAGGTGCAGAATGGGCGGCGGCGATTAACCGATAATTAACCATATCCTACAAGGCCCTCCGGTTTCGGCCAATCAGCCGCGCAGCAGTCCTGGCCAGTTCTGGTCATTGATGGTTTGCGGTCCGGCGACCAGACGGTCGGACTGAATGTTGTAAGTCAGGTACTGGTTGTCGGTCAGGAAGATGTACCAGTAGCTGTCGGCGAAAGTCCGGTCATTTTGCGCTGCCGTGATGATGCGGTCCTTGTACGGTCTCAGCGCGCCTAGTTGATAATCCCCGAAGGATTTGTAAGTCAGGGTCTTTGCCTTGTAGTTAAACGATAGATAGTGCCCATCGTTGAGGATGAATCTAAACAGGAACGGGTGGCCGGTTAGTTGGAACCAGGTGCCGGCGATGATTTTGTCGAAGTAGGGCAGTATTGGCTTCCAGATTGAATCGGCAATTTTATAGAAGGCATCGACCTTGTCTTTGTCTTGATTGTATTTACACACCACGGGTGTGGTTCCCTGATAGAAGAACAACCAGGCAATATCTTCATCGGACGAGGTGTTCCAGCCGAATGAAGTGGTTGTCAGTCCGAAACGCAAGTCTTTGGCATAAGAACCAAAGCTGTCCCAGCTATCGGTAACCGGGGCGGGGTAGTTGGTGGATACCTTGTTGTCACCGAGATCGAATCGGGAATAGGTGTCGCTGTCCTTGAAAAAGAAATAAATACGGTCAGGGCCGGAGCGCCAATCGATCGCGACGAAGTTTTTCAGTTGAGGCATGTTTATTAAGTCCCTTTAAAGTTGTCGGTGGTTGCCAGTCGAAAACTAAATGATCGAAGGGTTATTACATAGGCAGAAACTGTTTCTTTATCAGTGGGAAATTTAAGCGCCGGGTGGATCCCTGCGTCGGGTGGCGCCCCGATGTTTTTGCCCGGCTTTCCGTAAACGCCGGTGACGGCCATAATTGCCGCTTAATCCTCGCCTGCTTCACTCGCCTTTTTTATCCACGGAGCACCCATGCACGTACTGGTTTGCGAAGACGATGAGCTGATCGCCAGCGGCATCGTTGCCGGTCTCACGGCTCAGGGTTTGACCGTTGAGCACGTCAACACTGCGTCGAAGGCGCGGGCGATGCTCAAGGTCGCCGAATTCGACGTGATGGTGCTCGATCTCGGCCTGCCCGACGAAGATGGCCTCAAATTGCTGCAACAATTGCGGCAGAGCGGCCTGGAGATTCCGGTGCTGATTCTGACCGCGCGCGACTCGGTGACCGACCGTGTCGACGGCTTGCAGGCCGGGGCTGACGATTACCTGCTCAAACCGTTCGATCTGCGTGAACTGTTCGCCCGTCTGCAAACCCTGTTGCGCCGGGTCGCCGGACGCAGCGTCAACCTGATCGAGCACGGCGCGCTGACCTACGATCCGAGCAGTCGCGAAACCACCCTGGCCGGGCAACCGGTGGACTTGTCGCGGCGTGAGCAATCGCTGTTGCAGGCACTGCTGCACAATCGCGGCCGGGTGCTGTCCACCGAGCAGTTGAAAGACAGTGTCTACGGCTTCAACGATGAACTGGAAAGCAACGCGTTGAACGTGCACATCCATCACCTGCGCAGCAAACTGGGTAAAGGCATCGTCGAAACCGTGCGCGGCCTGGGCTATCGCCTCGGCCCGGCTGACGGTGGAGATCAAGGCAAGTGATGAGCCTGCGACTGCGCCTGAGCCTGACCCTCGGCGCCGCGTTTGCGCTGATCTGGGCGCTGGCGGCGGCCTGGATGCTCAGTGACCTGCGCAATCAGATGATGTTTTCCCTCGACCAGCGTCTGGTAGCCTCGGCGCGCATGGTAGCCGGGCTGCTGGAACAGTTGCCGACTTTGCCGAGCAAAGGCGAGGGCACGCATTTCAGTGCCGAACAACTGAATATCCCCGGTGGCATGGCTTGTCAGGTCAGTTCGTTGCGCGGGGAAATTCTCGCGCGCAGCCACAACAATCCCGAACAGGCGCTGGAAGCCGAGAAGATGGGCTTCCATGACCAGATGATCGACGGTGCACCGTGGCGCAGCTTCACCCTGGCCCGCGGAGATGTGCGGATTACCACCGCCGATCGGCAGATCGAGCGCGAAGCCCTGAACATGTCGATCCTGCTGGCGGCATCGGTGCCGGTGGGCGTGGCGCTGCTCGGCTGCCTGTGCCTGTTGTGGCTGGGCATCGGCCAGGGGCTGGCGCCGCTCAACCGCCTGCGGGAAGCGCTGATGCGGCGCAATGCCGACTCGCTTGAGCCGTTGCAGATCCAGACCTTCCCCAGCGAATTGAAGCCGCTGCTGGAAACGCAAAATCAGTTGTTTCAACGCATCGGCAAGACCATCGAGCGTGAGCGCCGTCTGACCGGTGACGCGGCGCATGAACTGCGCAGCCCGCTGACGGCGATCAAAACGCACCTGCAAGTCGCGCGCATGACCGATGGCAGCGCCCGCGATCAGTCGCTGGCGCGGGCCGAGGAAGGCGCCGATCGTCTGCATCGAACCCTTGAGCAACTGCTGTTGCTGGCGCGGGTCGAGGGCAGTCTGTCGTTCGATGACGGTTCGCAATGCAGCGCCGAGCAAGTGGCACGCCTGGCGATTCAGGACGCCACCGGTGGCGAGCGCCTGCGCATCAAACTGCAACTGCCGACCGAGCTTTGCGCTGCGCCGCTGCAAATGCCGGCCGTGCTGTCGATTGCGGCGCTGCGCAATCTGCTCGACAACGCCCTGCGCCATACGCCCGAAGACTGCGCGGTTGAGCTGAGCCTGGAAACCATTGGCAACCGCGTGCGTTTTGTCGTGCGCGACCATGGCCCGGGGATTGCGCCGGATGACCTGCAACACCTGACCCAGCGTTTCTGGCGCAACGGCCAGAGCACCGGTTGCGGCCTCGGCCTGGCGATTGTTCAGGCAATTGTTCAGCGTTGTGACTGCGCGCTGCATTTCGACAGCCGCCCGGATGGCCTGCGCGTCGAACTGACCATGCCGTTGCAACCGGTCTGATTCCACCGCAAATCCCCTGTGGGAGCGAGCCTGCTCGCGAAGACGGCGGCACACTCAACATCAGTGTGGCTGCCAAATCGCTTTCGCGAGCAGGCTCGCTCCCACACGGAAAGGTGTTGTGGCACATCAAATGTAACCTCTCGGCGTTCGCTATCCGGCTGAAGTGGGGGTAAGTTCGACGCAGCTTTGACTCAATGGATTGAGGGAACTGCGCCATGGAAGCAACCATCTGTATTCGTCCGGCCACACTGGCCGACGCCGGTATCATCAGCCGCATCATCGAACGTTCGATTCGCATCGGATGTGCGCTCGATCACCGTAACGATCCATCACTCGTCAGCCAATGGATCGGCCTGCAATCCGCCGATTTCATCAGTGCACGACTGGCCGATCCGCACTTCTATCTCTGCATCGCGCTGTTGGCGAACAAACCGGCCGGTGTCGGCATGGCGCAGGCCAGCGGCGGCATTTTGCTGTGTTACGTCCAGCCAGAGTCATTTCGCCGGGGCGTCGGGCGAGCGCTGATGTTGGATCTGGAAGGCTGGTTACGGGTTCGCGGTGTTTCTCACGCTGATCTCAACAGCACGCGCACCGGCCAGGCATTTTATCGGCGTTTGGGCTATCGCGAATCAGCGCCGCCCCTCGAATACCAAGGCTTGCAGACCCTGCCCATGCACAAGCCGATGGCAGCGCCGGGCTGACAACTCGATCACGGGCTAAATCCTCAGGCCCCTTAAGCGTTTCCAGAACAGGAAAACCTGCAAGTGCGCCCCGCGATCGGAATGCGCACTGTCCGGTGTGCTGTTTTGGTCACTATCCATAGCCAATTGAGGGGTCGAGAGATGTCAGTCGCCACCAGCCTTATCGAAGAGTCGTCGGCCCGGGTTACTTCGGCCCCGGCCGAAACGCTGTACCAGTTCAATGAGTCGCCACTGCTGGCCCGTCAGGCCCGCCAGGAATCCAACGCGCGCAGCTATCCACGACGTATTCCATTGGCTCTGAAGCGCGCCAAAGGCCTGTATGTCGAAGACGTTGAAGGACGCACGTTCATCGACTGTCTGGCCGGTGCCGGCACGCTGGCGCTGGGGCATAACCACCCGGTGGTGATCGAAGCGATCCAACAGGTGCTGGCCGATGAATTGCCGCTGCACACCCTCGACCTGACCACACCGGTCAAGGATCAGTTTGTCCAGGATCTGTTCGGTCTGCTGCCATCGGCCCTCGCGGCTGAAGCGAAAATCCAGTTCTGCGGCCCGACCGGTACCGATGCTGTGGAAGCGGCGTTGAAGCTGGTACGCACGGCGACCGGGCGCAGTACCGTGCTGTCGTTTTCCGGCGGTTATCACGGCATGAGCCAGGGCGCGCTGAGTCTGATGGGCAGCCTGGGGCCGAAAAAGCCCTTGGGCGCCTTGCTCAGTAATGGCGTGCAGTTCATGCCGTTCCCGTATGACTACCGCTGCCCGTTCGGCCTCGGTGGCGCAGCTGGCGTGAAGGCTAACCTGAGTTACCTGGAAAACCTGCTCAACGATCCCGAGGCTGGCGTGCAACTGCCCGCAGCGGTGATCGTCGAAGCGGTGCAGGGCGAAGGCGGCGTGATTCCGGCGGACATCGAGTGGTTGCGCGGTTTGCGCCGGATCACCGAGCAGGCCGGTGTGGCGCTGATCGTCGACGAGATCCAGAGCGGTTTCGCCCGTACCGGCAAGATGTTTGCCTTCGAACACGCCGACATCACCCCGGATGTGGTGGTGTTGTCCAAAGCCATCGGCGGCAGCTTGCCGTTGGCTGTGGTGGTCTACCGTGACTGGCTCGACACCTGGCAGCCAGGTGCGCACGCCGGCACCTTCCGTGGCAATCAGATGGCCATGGCGGCAGGTTCCGCGGTGATGCGTTATCTGGTTGAGCACAAGGTCTGCGAACACGCTGCTGCCATGGGCGAGCGCCTCAGCGAGCACCTGCGCATCCTGCAACGCGACTTCCCGCAACTGGGTGATATTCGTGGTCGTGGCCTGATGCTCGGGGTAGAGCTGGTCGAGCCGAACGGCACGCCGGATGCGCTCGGCCATCCGCCGGCGTTTGCGCGACTGGCGCCGCTGGTCCAGCGCGAATGCCTCAAGCGTGGGCTGATTCTGGAGCTGGGCGGTCGCCATGGCGCGGTAGTGCGTTTCCTGCCGCCGCTGGTGATTACCGCTGCCGAAATCGACCGTGTTGCGCAAATCTTTGGTCGCGCTTTGGCCGCCGCCACCGCGTCGCTGTAAATTTTTCGCCGCGCCGAACGTTCTTTCTACATACCCGGTTGCACCCTTCGTGCAGCCCACCCTTACAACGATGGAGAACCAGCATGACGTCAGTATTCGACCGCGAGGACATCCTCTTTCAGGTCGTGGTCAACCACGAAGAGCAATACTCGATCTGGCCGGATTACAAAGCCGTGCCGGAAGGCTGGCGCACTGTGGGCAAGAGCGGCCTGAAAAAGGAATGCCTGGCCTACATTGAAGAAACCTGGACTGACATGCGTCCGCTGAGCCTGCGCCAGAAGATGGAAGGGCAGGCCGCCGCGCAATAAGCGGCCGGGCAAAAGAAAACCCGCTGGACTGGTGACAGTCAGCGGGTTTTTTCTTGCCTTGGATTTGTGTAGTCCGGGCTGGCCTCATCGCGAGCAGGCTCACTCCTACATTTGGAATGCGCTCCCCCTGTAGGAGTGAGCCTGCTCGCGATGAACGATAACGCGGTTTCGGCTAAAACTAAGCCCCGCTCAAACCCTTCAACAGCAAATCCACATTGCCTTCCAGCTCCGCCACCGGATCCGCCGCATCGGTGCTCAACACCACCAGACGACTACCCGATTCGGCAATCGCCGCTTTCACCGGCTCTGACGGCTGCCGATGATGCAGCACCACCGCGACATCATTGTCCTTTAGCGTTGCCGTCAGTTTTTTCAGATCCTCAGCCGTCCACTCGGCATCAGGGCGTGGATCCTGACCGATCAGCTCCAGATTGAGGCTGCCGATCAAATAGCCGAAGTGATCGCTCAAACTCAACACACTCAGATTGTCGGCGTTGGCCAGACGCGCTTCGCTATCGGCGCTGAGCTTCAACAGACGCTGCTTCAACGTCGCCAGATTCGCCTCGATCGCAGGCTTTGCGCTCGGTGCCAGGCGCACCAGATCCGCCGCCATCACATCCGCCATGCGTCCCATGTTGTTGCTCGCCAGCCACGGTTGACTGTTCAAGCCATCAACCTTCAGATCCGGTTGCACGGCAATGCCCGGCAGGGCGCCGTCGACCGGACGCGCGGCGTCGACTTCGACAATGCGGATATTGCTGCGGCGGGCGATCGGGTACAACTGATCATCCAGCCATAGCGAGCGCACGCCAATGACGGCATCGGCACCGGTTGCCAGTTTGCTCAGGGCCGGAGCGCCACGCCCGGTGAAGTAGGCACTCTGACGACTGCCCGGCAGGTTCGCCGGCGCCGCGCGTTCGAGATTGACATCAGTGCCCTTGAGCAGCGCTTCTGCCAAGCCAAAGGTGATGGGCAACGAGGCGAGTACCTGCAGCGGTTTAGCTTTTTCGGCGGCCATCAACGGCGTGCAGACCACACCGCAGAGGGTCATGGCCAAGGTCAGTTTTCGCAGTGAAAAAGTCATTTATCCAAGATTCCCTTTCAGACTCGGGACAACCCCGCGCGCAATGGCAGCGAGGGCGAAGGCTATGCCGGCGACCAGAATGATCGCGGCGCCGGATGGAATCGGCAGGTCAAACACGATCGGCGCAAGAATCCCGCACAACGTGCTGACCGTGGCGATCAGCACCGAGCACCAGAAGAAGCCCTTGAGCGACTGACTGAGCAAACGCGCCGCTGCTGCTGGAATCACCAGCAGCGCGCCGACCAGAATCGCACCGATGACTTTCACCGCGGCCACGGTGATCAGCGTCACCAGAATCACGAACAGATAATCCAGGGTTTTCACCGCCACCCCGCGCACCGCTGCCAGTTGCGGATTGAAGCTGGCGAGCATGATGCGGTTGTACAGCGGCAAGGCCAGCGCCATGACCAGCGAACCGACGATGGCCAGCACCGCCAGATCGTTGCCGTTGACCGTCAGCACTGAGCCGAACAGTACGTTTTCGAGAATGTGCACGTTGATCTTGCCCGCCAGGATCAACAGCAGACTCGCGCCGAGTGCCAGCGACACCGACAGAAACACGCCGATCAGAGTGTCCGGCGCCAGACCGGTGCGGTTGCGCAGGTAATTGAGCAGGATGCCGAACAGCAGGCAGTAACCGAACAGGCTGCCGTACGGACCGGTGTAGGGTTCGCCGAGCAGGATGCCGATGGCCACGCCGGTCAGCGCCGCGTGGCCCACCGCTTCGGAGAAAAACGCGAAGCGCTTGACCACCACCAGCGTGCCGAGGCCGCCGAGTACCGGGCCGATCAGCAGGCCGGCAAGCAATGCATTGACCACAAAGCCGTAGGCCAGTGCTTCCGGCAGATAGCCGGACGAGGCCCAGCCTTGCACCATCAAACGAAAGGCTTCGTAACTCATCAGGCAGCGCTCCGTGGATGGGTAGAAAACAGCGTGAGCAGACGTTCCGGGGTCAGCGCCTGTTGTGGCGTGGCGTCGAACAGCACACGACGGTTAAGGCCGGTGACCCGATCGGCCAGACGCCCGACCGCTTCCAGATCGTGCTCGATCCACAGCACGGTGATGCCCGTCGCGCGCCAGTCATTGAGCAGGCGCTCGAACACCTGAATTCCGGCTTCATCAAGGGCCGACATCGGTTCATCCAGCACCAGCAATTGCGGCGCCGGAATCAAGCCTTGTGCGAGCAGCACCCGCTGCCGTTCCCCGCCGGACAGCGCACCCATGCGCCGCTTGCGTTTGTCCTGCATGCCGACGCGTTCCAGCGCATCGCCAATGGCGCCGGCGTAACGCTTGCTCAAACCGAGAAACGCCGGGCGTCGCTGACACATCGCGGCCATGAAATCGTCGACGGTCAAAGGCAAACCGCGATCGAACTCCAGCGCCTGTGGCACATAACCGATGGTCCCGGGTTCGCCGGGCCATTGCAGGCTGAGATGGCCCTGATGCGGCATTTGCCCGAGCAAGGTTTTGATCAGCGAACTCTTGCCGCCACCGTTGGGGCCGACCAGCGCATGCACGCTGCCGGGCTGCACCTGGAAGGTGACCTTGTCGAGAATCGTCGTGCGCCCCAGCGTCAGACAAATCCCCGCAAAATTCAGAGTCGGCCCCGAAACCTGTAGGAGTGAGCCTGCTCGCGATAGCGGTATGTCATCCAACGAAGATGTTGCCTGGACCGACGCCTTCGCGAGCAGGCTCGCTGCCACAGGGGACTCGGTGTTTTCGGGGGAAAGGATCTCTCTGGAAGTCATGCGCCGGACTCCTGAATCGCCCGCACCACGGTGTTGAGGTTGCCGGTCATTTCCTTTTCGTACTTGTCGGCGGTGTATTCGCCGTAGGAAATGTGCGACAGCGGATACAGTTTCACGCCGGACTCACGCTGAATCGTTTCGACGTAAGTGGAGGGGAAATCCATCTCCGAGAAGATCACCTTCACGTCCAGTTCACGCAACTGGTCGATGGTCTTCTTCAATTGGTTTGGGCTCGGCTCGATGCCGTGGGCCGGCTCGACCACGGCGGTCACTTCCAGGCCGAACTCACGCAGCAAATAGTCATAAGCGGCGTGCACCGTGGCCACGCGCAGTTCTGCGTTCGGTGCTTGCGTCAGTTTGGCCAGCGCGTCGGCGCGCATCTGCCGCAGGCGTTTGCCGTAGGCGCGGGCGTTCTGGGTGTAGGTCTTGGCGTTGTCCGGATCGAGTTTGCCCAGTTCGCGCGCGATGTTGTTGACCTGGGCGATGGAGGCGCTGATCGACAGGAATGTGTGCGGATTCACCACTTTGCCGGCGCCGCGTGCGGCAACCCCGGTGGCGGCCAGCAGCGGCACGTTTTCGTTGGCTTCGATGGTTTTGATGTCGGGCGTATCGCTGGCGGCGATCATGCGGTCGGCGAAGTCGTCATGGCCGACACCGTTGAGCACGATCACGTCCAGCCCGCTGATGCGTTTGATGTCCTCGGCCCGCGGTTCGTAGGCATGCGGATTGAAACCGGCCGGGATCAGCGGCACCACCTCGGCCTTGTCGCCGACGATGTTCGCCACATAGCTGTAATACGGGTGCAGGGTGATGCCGATGCGCAGGCGTTTGGCCTGATCGGCAATGGCCAATGGGCTGAGCAGGCAGGCGCAGAGGCCGAGCAGAAACAGACGCAACAATGGACGGCGAGACGATGAAATAGACATGGGCAAACGGTCTTCTCTCGAATGAGGGCGAGGAATCAATGGCGATGTTCGCGGGTAACCCCGGCATCGTATTGCGCGACGATCTGTTTCCAGCCAGCGGCGGACAGGGCGGCTTCAGTCAGTTCGGTCGGCGCTGTCAGATTGGCGTCGCGGTTGAGCCAGATATCGGGCGCAGCCTTGTCGTCGGCGCTCAGCAACATCACGAACGAACCGGCAACCGCTGTGCTTTGGCTACGGCCGAAATAGGCGGTATTCGCCAGCATCTGCCAGGCATGACCGCCACGGCTGACCGAACTCGCATCCTGGGCAAACGGCGCAAAGCCTTCGTCGGCCAGATATTGCGGTGTCGGCAGGGCTTGCTGTTCTTCGCGCAGCAAGCGGATTTCGTCGAGGGTCACCCGCAGGTCGGCGTAGATGCCTTGTTCCGAAGCGCTGAGGTCGCGGCGCGCGTCGAGTTGATTTGTCGCCACCGGCTCCGGTTCATGGGAGACCCCGCGCCACGCGACCACAGAACCTGCGACCGCGAGGATCAACAGGCACAACAGCAGCACATTGAGGGTTTCATGACCGGCACCGGCCGGACGCACGATTTGTTGGGTGGGCGTACTCATGGGGCTTCGATATCCGCTTGGTCGATTTCCACTACGTGGCCTGGACCGGCGTCGAACAGTACGTAAAACTCGGCGCCAGGCTTCTTGAACGTCAGCGTGGAATCGGCGCCGAGCTTGCCCGGCACCAGAACAGTTTCGTCATAACCGATCACATCAAGGGTCACGCCTGGCGCGCCGCTGCCGTCAGAGAAACCACCGGTGCATTTGATCTGCTCGGCGTCGATGGCTTTGCATTCGCACATCGGGTTGTGTGCCAGCGCACCGGCACTGAAGCCGGCGCACAGCACCAGCAGCGCGGTATTCAACCGCAGGCGGGAAAGGCGTTGCGAGCAAGTCATGGTTTGGCTCCTTGTTTGTTCAACCAGGCAATGGTGGCGGGGGAGGCCTGACTCAGAGGGATCGAAGCCTGATGCATGCTGCCGTCCCAGCCTTCCATGGTGATCCACAGTTCGGCGTCGGCTTTGGTTTTTTCCGGAACCGGCAGTTGGCTGCCCATGCGATACGGTGTACCGAAGAAAATCACCCCTGCGGCACGCAGGCTGCGCGGTTTGCCGATGCGCAGATAAGTGGCCTTGACCTGTTCAACGCAGGCATCGCACAGCGCTGCGTTGAAGTCCTTCATGTAGCCGGCTGGACCGCTCAGATGCGGGGCTTCGTTGCGCAGTTCGGCCAGACGCAAACTCCAGGGGCCGACCTGAACGTCACCTATTTCGCGCTCGCCCAGGCCGCTGTCGCCGCGAAACAGCGACACGTCGGCGAAGTACTTGGGCATGAATCCCAACGGGATCAGCAACAGCAGCGCATTGATGTGGAAGCGCCATTTGTGCCAGAAACGGCTCAGGCGCGACGGTGGGGTGGCGGTGCTGGACTGGCTCACAGGTTTGCCTCCGAAGTTTCACGGGCGAAGGCCGGTTGTGCCGGGGCGCTGCGGGCCTTCTTGCTTTCGCGCTTGAGCGCGTTGGCGGTGGCCAGAGCGGTGCGTTTGGTCCAGATCAGCAGACCGCTGAGCACCATCATGCTCAACAGCAAGCCGAAGAAGAACCAGATCAGCTTGATCCACAGTCCACCGAAATCACCGGTGTGCAGCGGCCGCATGGATTCGGTGACAAATTCCAGGGAAGAGCGGTCGCTGATCAGTCGCGAGGCGGCCATGTCACCGTTGAACGGATTCAGCGTGGCTGTCTGGAACATCAGCGGATACCAGCCGCGACCGCCGACGCTCATGTGGCTGTAGGCATTGCCGGGCATGCTGATGAAGCTGACTTCGAGGCCGGGGATTTTCTGTTCGGCGATCTCCACCGCGCGATCCAGGCTGATCCGTGGCGGCGGCGAAGCATCAGCCGAGATTGGCACGCTTTCACGCGCCATGGCCGGAATAATGGGCTCGGTCGAAATCGACACCTGGTTGTCGAACAGGAAAGCCTGAATCAGGAACCAGGTACCGGTTATCGAAATCACCGCGATAAACCAGATCGACCAGATCCCGCTGAGGCGGTGGAAGTCGCCCCAGAAAATCCGTGCGCCGTGGCGAATGCGCAAGGTCGGGCGCAGAAAGCCTTTCCAGAAACGCTTGTACACCACAAGGCCGGTTACCAGCGAGGCGAGCATCGGCAAACCGAGGAACGACACCAGATACCAGCCCCAGCTGTAACCGTTGGTAAAGGGCACCAGCCACCAGCCATGCAGGGCGCGGGTAAAAGCCTGGAAGTTGAAGTCGGGAGCGCTGCCTTGTATCACGCCGGTGTACGGGTTGACGTAAACGGTCTGCGAGCGTCCGTCCGGATAACTGACGCTGACGTCGAGGGCGAAGTGTGATTCGTCCGGTCGGCTGATGCTTTCTACCAGTGTTTGCGGTTCGGCTTTTTTGATGGCGGCCAGCACCTGCTCAAAGCTGAGCAGCGGTGCATCGTCGGCGGGCTGACTGGCGCGCATCTGCGGGTTGGCCAGCCAGACGATTTCCTGGCTGACCACCGCCAGAGTGCCCGTGACACAGACGATCAGCACAAAGAACCAGATCGGTAACGCCAGCCAGCTATGAACGAGGAACCACAGTTTGGAGCGGGATTTCTTCGACATGATTGTGCGTCTTGTTTTCGGTGAAAGGGCACGTGGCTACGGGCTTCGCAGCACAGCAGTCCCCGAAAGGCGCTCGTGGCTTTTGCCTACGCGAACGGCCTGCATCTATATAGGACGGATGAGTGGGGCAAATCCTGAAAGGTGATATGAAAGCAAATGTTTCCCAGTTCCCCGGTCACCACGAATCCCCTTGTGGGAGCGAGCCTGCTCGCGAAAGCGCCGGGTCAGTCACTTCATCCGTTGCCTGATCCACCGCTTTCGCGAGCAGGCTCGCTCCCACAGGGTTTTGCTGCGTGCAGGGGATCAAACACGATTCATGATCCACGCCATCACTCTCTGCCAATTGATGGCCGACCCGCGCTCCCTATGATGGGAATCACCCGATTCCCTGAGTGAGCGCCTTGATGACCGCCAGAACCCTCTACGACAAACACATCGATTCGCACACGGTGTGCCGCCTCGACGATCAGGGCCATGTCCTGTTGTATATCGATCGTCAGGTGATCAACGAATACACCAGCCCGCAGGCCTTCAGCGGTTTGCGCGCGGCCGGGCGCGAGGTCTGGCGGCCGGGCACGGCGCTGGCGGTGGTCGATCACGTCAACCCGACCACGCCTGTGCGCATCGCGGCAATGCCTGATGCGGGCGGCGCGCGGCAAGTGTCGTATCTGGCGCAGAACTGCCGCGATTTCGGCATCGAGTTGCTGGACATCCTCGACAAACGTCAGGGCATCGAACACGTGATCGCTCCCGAGCAGGGTTTCATTCTGCCCGGCATGGTCATCGCCGCTGGCGACAGCCATACCACCACCTATGGCGCGCTTGGCGCCTTCGGTTTCGGCATCGGCACGTCCGAGATCGAGCATTTGCTGGCCTCGCAGACCCTGGTCTACAAACGTCTGAAAAGCCTGCGCGTGACTGTCGACGGCGATCTGGCGCCGGGCCTGACCTCCAAAGACGTGATCATGGCCCTGATCGGCCGCATCGGTGCGTCCGGGGCCAGCGGTTACGCGATCGAGTTCTGCGGCTCGACCATCGACGCCCTCAGCGTTGAAGCGCGCATGACCATCTGCAATATGGCGGTCGAGGCCGGCGCGCGCGGGGCGTTCATGGCGCCGGATGACAAGGTCTTCGCCTATCTCAAAGGCAAGCCGCGTGCGCCGCAAGGCGAGTTGTGGGAGCGGGGCGTGGAGAAGTGGCGCGAATTACGCAGTGATCCGGGCGCGGTGTTTGACCGCGAGATTCACCTCGCCGCCAGCGTCCTGGAGCCGATGGTCACCTGGGGCACTAGCCCTGATCAGGCCGCCGCGATCGGTGCGCGAGTGCCGGACCCACAAGCGATCAGCGATCCGATCCTGCGTCAGGACATGCGCCGCGCCCTCAACTACATGGGCCTCGAAGCGGGCATGGCGCTCAGCGATATCGTCATCAGCCATGCCTTTATCGGTTCGTGCACCAATGCGCGAATCGAAGACCTGCGTGATGCCGCCAGCGTCGTGCGCGGGCAGCAAGTGGCAGAGCATGTGCGGGCGATGATCGTCCCCGGCTCCAGCGAAGTTCGCGCGCAGGCCGAGGCCGAAGGGCTGGCGCAGATCTTTATCGATGCCGGTTTCGAATGGCGACAGTCCGGCTGCTCGATGTGCCTGGCGATGAACGACGACGTCCTCGCACCCGGTGACCGTTGCGCATCCAGCACCAACCGCAACTTCGAAGGCCGTCAGGGCGCTGGCGCCCGTACTCATCTGATGAGCCCGGCAATGGTCGCCGCAGCAGCGATCAGCGGTCGACTCACCGATATCCGCCACTTTGGAGAACGCCCATGAGCCTGCAGCCCTTCACGCAAGTCAGTGGCCAGGCCGCGCCGTTGCTGGCGGCCAATGTCGACACGGACGTGATCATGCCCAAGCAGTTCCTCAAAGGCATTGATCGTCAGGGACTCGATCGCGGCTTGTTTTTCGATCTGCGGTTTCTGCGCGATGGCAGCCCCAACCCCGATTTCGTTTTGAACCAACCAGCGTGGCAGGGCGCAAGTTTTCTGCTGGTCGGGCCGAATTTCGGCTGCGGATCGAGCCGCGAACATGCGGTCTGGGGCTTGCAGCAGATGGGCATCCGCGCGTTGATCGGCAGCAGTTTTGCCGGGATCTTCTACGACAATTGCCAGCGTAACGGGGTCTTGTTGATCACCCTGGAAGAGGCGCAGGTGCAACGCATCGGACAGCTTGTCGGTCAGGCTGAAACGGCGCGGGTCAATATTGATCTGGAGACTCAGCGGATTAGTCTGGCGGATGGCACGGTGATCGATTTCCAGATCGATACGCTGCGTAAAACCGCGCTGCTGCTCGGCCTGGATGCCATCGGCAGCACCCTGCAACGGCGCGAACAGATCAAGGCTTTCGAGCGCCAGCACCTGGCCAACAACCCGTGGCTTTGCTGACACACCACTGATCCCCTGTAGGCCTTCGCCTGCTCGTGATAGCGGTGGATCAGTCAGAGTTGTCGTATCTGACACACCGCTATCGCGAGCAGGCTCACTCCTACAAGGGGATTAGTGGTGTCTGGACTACAGCGACAATCCTTTGAAATGCGCCTGCAAAAACTCCACACACGCGCGCAACTTCCCCGAATGCGCCAGCCGCGTCGGGTACACCGCCCAGACGTTGGCGCTCTGGCTGTAATCGTCCAGCACCTGCACCAAGCGTCCTAGTTCCAGCAACGGCTTCACATCCCACAGCGAACGCAACAACACCCCACGCCCGTCCAGCGCCCACTGCAAAACAATCTCGCCGTTGTTGGACGACAACGGCCCGCTGACCCGCACGCTCTCTTGCCCACCGTCGCGAACCAGATTCCAGATACCGAAGGCGTTGTCGCGCTCCTTGATCACCAGGCAATCGTGTTGTTGAAGTTCGTCGAGCGTTTGCGGCGTACCGCGGCGTTGCAGATAACCCGGGGCGGCGCACAGCACGCGCCGATTGCTGACCAGACGCCGACCAATGTGCTGACCGGGAATGTCGTCGCCGACGCGGATCTCCAGGTCGAAGCCTTCATTGATGATGTCCACCACCCGGTCAAACAGGTCGAGGCGAATCTCCAGTTCTGGATAACGTTCGGCCAGCAACGACACCGCCGGGGCGACGTGATTGCGACCGAAACCGAAACTGCTGCAAATGTGCAAACGCCCACGCGGGCTGTCGTGGGCGTCGGACAATTCGTCGTGCAGTTGCTGGAAATCATCGAGAATGCGCAACGCCCAGCGTTGCACGCGTTCACCGTCCTGGGTCAGCGAGACGCGCCGGCTGGTGCGGTGCAGGAGGCGAGTGCCTAGGGTGGTTTCTAAAATCTGGATGCGTTTGCTGACGTAGGCCGGTGACAGGCCCAACTCATCGGCCGCAGCGGCAAAGCCGTTTTTGCGGATCACGGTGAGCAGCACACGCAGGTCTTCGGGCAGAGGCACGGTGTCTTTCTTCTGGGACATGTCAAAACGAACACTGGCGGCAGAAGCCGCCAGCATAGCACCGAGATCCGGCGGCTCGGCTCAGCGCAAAAAGGCCAGTGCTTCAGCGAGCAACGGTTCGGGGACTTCTTCGGCAAGGTAATGGCCGGCGGGCAGCGCTTGGCCGCTGACGTTGCTCGCCACTTGCTGCCATTCCTTGAGCGGATCGAAGCAGCGTCCGACCGTGCCTTCGGCGCCCCACAACACGCGCAATGGCAGATTCAGATGATGCCCGGCGGCGATGTCGGCGCGGTCGTGCTCAAGATCGATGCTGGCGCTGGCGCGATAGTCTTCGCAGATACCGCGCGCGCTGCCAGGTTGTTGCAGGCAGCGCAGGTATTCGCCGAAGGCTGCATCGGTAAACGGCTTGAGTCCGGCGCTGCGACTGCCCATCACGCTGCGCAGATAGCTTTCGGGATCGGCTTCGAGCAAGGTTTCCGGCAGTGGCGCCGGGCGGATCAGAAAGAACCAATGCCAATACGCGCGGGCGAAGGCTTCGTTGGTTTGCGCATACATCGACAGGGTCGGCGCGATGTCGAGCAGCATCATCCGTTGCACGGCGGCGCGGTGATCGAGCGCCAGGCGATGGGCGACCCGCGCGCCACGGTCGTGAGCGAGGATCGAAAACTGCTCGAAGCCCAGCGACTGCATCAACTCGACATTGTCGCGGGCCATTTCGCGTTTCGAGTAATTAACGTGCAACTCATCGGCAGCCGGGCGGCTGCTGTCACCGTAACCGCGCAGGTCGGCGGCGACCACGGTGAAGTGTTCGGCCAGTTGTTCGGCAATCTTGTGCCAGATCACGTGGGTCTGCGGGTGCCCGTGCAACAGCAACAGTCCCGGGCCGCTGCCGCCGAGGCGGTAGGCAATGTCGACGCCGTTGACGTGGCGCTGGTCTTTGCGGAATCCGGCAAACATCGGGCTGATCCTTGTTCAGGGTTCTGGTTGGCTGCATCCTGAAATCGTTCGGCGTTTACGGCAAGGGGCAAAGCGTGGTGGGCGGGTTCATGAAGTGTGTTGATGAGGTTCTGCGTTGTATGTAAAGGCCCCTTCGCGAGCAGGCTCGCTCCCACAGGAATTTTCGGTGTGACCACTATCTATGCCACCTAACGAAACCCTGTGGGAGATTCTATGGTTCATGCCTAGCCCCTAAACGGCTTTAGGTGAGTATTCGCTCTGGTTTTTCAACAGAGCAAATACCACCCGAGCAAGCTTGCGGGCTAGTGCGACCAGTGCTTGGGTAGTGCTCAATCCGCGCTCTCTCAAAGCCTCATAAAATCCTTTCCACGCCGAGGTCCGGCTCGCCGCCATTGCAGCGTTGTGCAGCAACCGACGCGCCTCTGAGTCGCCTCGTTTGGTCAGGCAGCGACGGCCTTTCTTTTTGCCTGAGTCAGATATGCGCAGATCCAGGCCTAGAAAGGCGATGAAAGCGTCGGCATTCCTGAAATCCCCACGCTGAAAGGATGCGAGCAAGCGGGCGCCGGTCAACGTACCGATGCCTTCTACCTTCATGCAACGCTTGAGCTGAGCGCCTAAACCAGCTTCGTCTATCTGCGTCAGGATCGTTTTCTCCAGCAGGATTTCCAGTCTTTGCATGGCGTTTATCTGATTTTTGAAAGCGGTTTTGAGCAACGGCTCATTCTCCCAACTCTGCTTGAGGCTGACACGAGCCTGGACCAGAGCCGCACGGCGCCGGAAAAGACTGATGAGCCGGCAATACAAGGGCGACGGCGGTGTCCAAGGGCGTAAGTGGTCCCCTTCGTTTGTCAGATAACGGGCCAGTAATCGGGCATCCAGCGCATCAGTTTTAGCGCGAACGTTCACGCCTTTGCGGTAATGGCTGAGCTCATAACCGCCAACCATATAGATCACGCAACCATTGGCATACGCCAGATCAGCAAATTCCTGGTGATAGATATTGGTGGCTTCGATGGCGATAGCCACTGGCTTGGCTACAGTTTTGAGCCATTTTTTGATTGCTGCTTTGGTGTTAGAGATTGTCTCGAGTTGATCTGATTCGGTGCAATAAATCACCAGTTCATCCTTGGCGACATCAACCCCGATGATCGACTGAGTAGTAACGACGGGCATTGCCATGAGAAATCCTCCGGGCTAAGGTTTGAACACTTGAAGGGTTCACCCAGAGGCGCAGGCTTGTTCCTATCGTCGGTCTAGGCCAGATGCATTCTTTATCGGCGCTTGGGTGAAAGGAGGAGGGTGAAATCTCCCACGGTCTGTACTGCGCTAACAGTCAGAATCGAGCCTTGTCCCTCCTCCTCCCTTCAAGTCCTACCATACAAGCGAGCCTGCTCGCGAAGAGGCCAGTCCAGACACTGAAATGCTCAACCCTGCTGAAACATCTCCATCGCCCGCTGCTTGATCTGCTCTTCAGTCAGATCCTCCTTGCGCGAGGCCAGAAACCACAGATGCCCATACGGATCCTTCAACGTCCCGCTGCGATCACCGTAAAACTGATCCTTGACCTCGGACACCGTCGTCGCCCCGGCATCCAGTGCTCGCTGAAACGACTTGTCGACATCGGTCACATACAAATGCAAACCAACCGACACGGCTTGATCCGGATTACTCAACGGCCCCTGATCACACGGTGAACCGAGCATGATCGCGCTGTCGCCAATGCGCAGCTCGGCGTGGCCGATGCCGCCGTCGGGCATGGCCAGGCGCATGACTTCGGTGGCGCCGAAGGCTTTTTTATAGAAATCGATGGCCTCGGCGGCTTTGTGGATGCCGAGATATGGGGTGATGCTGTGATACCCCTCGGGAATGGGTTTGACGCTCATGACGTTCTCCCTGATTTTTGTTCTATGAGATGTGGCTCCACCGGATTTGTGGAAGATTCACTATAGAACCGTCTTCGCCATGCAGATTTTTGCCCGACGAGCGTCAGTCTTCGGGAAAGTGCGGCCCCGGTCCCTGTTCACCCAGCACATCGCCCTGATTGCGCAGCGGGCAGGCCTCCATCGACAAACAGCCGCAACCGATGCAGCCATTGAGCCGATCGCGCAGTAGCGTCAGTTGTTCGATCCGTTCATCCAACTCGCGCCGCCATTGCTGCGAGAGGATTTTCCAGTCGGCCGCGCTGGGCGCCCGATCCTGCGGGAGGATTTTCAGTGCCTCGCCAATCTCCGCCAGCGGAATCCCCAGCCGCTGCGCGACTTTGATCAACGCGACCCGGCGCAGCACTTCGCGCGGATAGCGCCGCTGATTGCCGGCATTGCGCTGGCTCTTGATCAGGCCTTTGGATTCATAAAAGTGCAGAGCGGTGACGGCGACGCCACTGCGCGCTGCGACTTCGCCGACGGTTAACTGTTTGTGCACGTTTTCTTTGCTGATCATTTGAAGACAGCTCTTGACCTTGACTTAACTAGAGGTTTTACCCTGCAGGTCTTCGAGTCGCAAGGCTCGTCTTACGCTGAGTGGGGGCTTTCCATGAACAACCGCAGTTTTACCCAATTGATCGAATTTGAAATCGAACCACGCCAACAACCTGCGCTGGTCACCGCACTGTCGAGGCAAACCGAGCGTCTGGCGCAGCGTTACGACGGTTTCGTCAGCGCCAGTGTGCAGGCCAGTGATGACGGCCGGCGTGTACTGAGTTTTCTCCAATGGCAGTCCCGCGAGGCGGGGGAGGCGGCGTTTCGCAGCTTCGAGAGCGGCGAACAGGACTTCTGGCAACTGATTCACACCCATCAGGCGAAAACCATCACCTTCAATTCGTTCCAGGTGCTGAGCAGCATCGCCCGCAGTCACGACGATGCGCTGCACTGCCACCTGGTGGGCTAGATCGACAGCTGGATCAAGCGCTCGCCTTGCAGATTTTCCGTCAGTCGCCGCTTGTTCACCGCCAGTTCGCCGATCTTGATCAGTCGCGTGCGGGTGACGTTGCGGCTCAGACCAAGCAACGCGGCGGTGTGCACCTGGTTGTAATGGCAGAAGCGATAAGCTGCGCGCAACAAGGCGTCTTCGACTTTTTCGTGTAACGCGCCGGCCTGTTGCGCGAAGAGTTTTTGAAAGGCCTGTTCCAGCAACGCCTCCGGTGAATCATCGGCACTGCTGTGATGATCGTCCGGGCGATCGATGCGCAGATTCGACAGGCGCAAGTCATCGCGTTCGATCACGCCATTGCGGCAGATCAGCAAGGTGTGGTGGATGACGTTTTCCAGCTCACGAATATTGCCCGGCCAACTGTAGGCACGCAGTTTGTGCTCGGCGCCGGGGCTGATACTGACGCGGCCATAACCGAGGCGCTGGCTGTAGGCCTCGATGAAGTGGCGCGTGAGCGGCAGTATGTCGCCGGGACGGTCGCGCAACGGACTCAGTTCGAGATTGACCACGTTGAGGCGGTAATACAGATCCTCGCGGAAATGGCCGGCATTGATGGCTTTTTCCAGCTGCACATTGGTCGCCGCCAGCACCCGCACATCGATAGGAATGCTTTTGCGCGAGCCAAGCCGCACCACCTCGCGCTCCTGCAAAACACGCAACAACTTGACCTGAATCGCCATCGGCAGATCGCCGATCTCATCGAGAAACAACGTGCCGCCATCCGCTTCCTCGAACCAGCCGGCCTTGGCGCTCAGTGCGCCGGTGAACGCACCTTTTTCATGACCGAACAATTCCGCCTCTACCAGCGATTCGGAAAACGCCCCGCAATTGACCGCGATAAACGGCCGATGACGGCGATTGCTGAGGTTATGAATATGCCGCGCTACCAGCTCTTTGCCGGTGCCGGTCTCGCCGATGATCAGCACACTCGCTTCGCTCGGCGCGACCTGTTGCAAATGCGCGAGCAGGGCCTGGGATTTAGGATCCTCGAAGACCTGCGCAGTGGCGCGGATCGACGTGGCGAGCGCGGGGGAGGGCGGTAGGGTCAGCAGTTGCATGGGCTCGTCCTTCTTTTTAGTTCAAATGCAGGCAGGTCAGGAATAGAAAGTCGGCACCGGCAGCGACTGATTCAGCGCCCAGTCGCCTAGCTCATGGAGTTTGTAATCCAGCGGGTCGTGCAGGGTTTGCGTGCGCAGGTTGCGCCAGTGGCGGTCGAGACGCAGGGAGGCATGGGTCGAGCGCGCGCCGGTCACTTCGAACAAACGGCTGCAAATCTCCAGGCCCTGACGGCTGGCCGCGACTTTGGCCGTGGCAATCGCCGTGGCGACATGCCCGCGCTCTTCGGCGCTGAGGTTCGCGCCTTTGGCCCAGGCCTCATCGAGCAACGCCGCCGCGCGTTCGACCAGCAGACGAATGCCTTCCAGCGCCACCCAGAACTCGCCGTAATGCGCGAGTACGTACGGGTCTTCACGTACATCGCGCGCCGTGGATTTATGCCAGAGCCGGGTTTCGCTGAGGGTGTATTGCCGCGCCTCTTCGAAAGCACCTTCGGCAATCCCGAGAAACATATGCGTGAAAGTCAGCTGCGCGATCAATGGTCGCAAGCAGGCGAACGGTGTACTCAGCGGGCCGGGATCGAGGAGCAGTTCCGACTCTTCGACGCGCACCCGTTCAAACGTGGCGCTGCCGCTGTCGGTCTGGCGCTGGCCGATGTTGTTCCAGTCGTTGTGCAGGGTGATGCCACTGCGTCCGCTGGGAATCGCCGCGATCAGCAACTTGCCGCCAGCACTTTCATCGACGGCCGAAGCGATCAGCATCTGTGAGTCGCTGGCGCCGGAACAGAAGCTTTTCTTCCCGGAAAATTCGCGCCAGCCGCCGAGATCCTTGACCACGGTGCGGGTGTCGAGCGGGTTCAGCGCGTTGCCCCAGAACCAGTTCTGCCGCGCGGTCTGTTCGAACCACGGCTGCCATTGTTCCGGCCGGGAAAACAGGCGCACGGTGGCGAGCATCAAGTGATGAAAACCGAACACGTGGGCGATCGAGCTGTCGACTTTGGCGAACTCGCGAACGACTTGCAGGGTTTCGCTCCAGCTCGCGCCGAGGCCGCCGTAGCGGGTGGGAATGCTCAGGGCCAACAGGCCGCTGTCACGCAGGGCATCGCGCTCGGCTTTCGGCGTGCCACCGCGTTCGTCGCGTTCGACAGCGGTGAGGGCAAACTCGGCGGCCAGTTGGCGGGCGGTCTGCAGCGGGGATATCAAAGTACTTTGCGGTTTGGCGGTCACGCGGTGTTCCTCAAAGAATCAACTCAGCCCCTGTGGGAGCGAGCTTGCTCGCGAAGGGGCGGAACAGCCGGCATCATCGTTGGCTGACACAACGCATTCGCGAGCAAGCTCGCTCCCACAAAGGATTTGTTTCAGGCAGTGGCTTTTGTGGGCAACACATCGTTGGCAATCATTTCGCCAAACGGCCCGGTCAGATTGGTCACGCCACGCCCGGCCAGACTGGCGTAAGGCTCGGGCAGCAGCGGGAACACCAGCTCGGCAAAGCGGTAAGCCTCTTCCAGGTGTGGATAACCGGAGAAGATGAAACTCTCTATGCCCAGATCCGCGTATTCCTTGATCCGCGCCGCCACTTGCTGCGGATCACCCACCAGCGCCGTACCGGCACCACCGCGCACCAGACCGACACCGGCCCATAGATTCGGGGCAATTTCGAGGTTGTCGCGACGGCCATCGTGCAACGCCGCCATGCGCCGTTGACCTTCGGAGTCGAAGCGCGAGAAGGATTTCTGTGCCGCCTCAATAGTCTCGTCGCTGATGTGTTCGATCAGTTTGTCCGCGGCTTTCCAGGCCTCTTCGGCGGTCTCGCGCACGATCACATGCAAGCGAATACCGAACTTCACCTTGCGCCCATGTCGCGCCGCACGTTCGCGCACATCGGCGAGTTTTTCCGCAACCGCGGCCGGCGGTTCGCCCCAGGTCAGATAGACATCGACCTGTTCGGCAGCCAGATCATGCGCGGCATCGGAGGAACCACCAAAGTACAGCGGCGGATAGGGTTTCTGCACCGGCGGATACAGCGCTTTGGCGTTCTGCACCTTCAGGTGTTTGCCGTCGAAATCCACCGCTTCACCTTGCAACACGCGTCGCCAGATCTTCAGGAATTCATCGGTGACTTCATAGCGCTCGGCGTGGCTGAGGAAACTGCCGTCGCCACGGTTTTCATCCGGATCGCCGCCGGTCACCACGTTGATCAACAAGCGGCCGTTGGACAGGCGATCGAGGGTCGCAGCCATGCGCGCCGAGACTGTCGGCGAGATGATCCCCGGACGGATCGCCACCAGATAACGCAGACGCTCGGTCAACGGCACCAGTGCCGAGGCGATCACCCACGAGTCTTCGCAGGAGCGCCCGGTGGGAATCAGCACGCCGTGGTAGCCCAGGCTGTCAGCGGCCTGCGCCACTTGTTTCAGATAATTGAGCGTGACCGGGCGCGCGCCTTGGGTGGTGCCCAGATAGTGGCCGTCGCCGTGGGTCGGCAGGAACCAGAAAACATCCATGAACGGCTCCTCAGGCGATTTTCAGCAAGGGTTTGATTTGGGTGGCGAACAGCGGCGCGGCGCGTTCGGCGGCGAGGCGGATGCGCGCTTTCAACAATTCGCTGGTGATCTGGTAATCGGCGAAGTCGGCTTCGGTGGCGTACACGCCGATCGGCAACGTCATGGCCTGGAAGAAGCTGAACAGCGGGCGCAACTGGTGATCGAGGACCAACGCATGGCGTTCGCTGCCGCCGGTTGCGGCCAGCAGCACCGGCGTGTCGATCAGCGCGTTGAGGTCGATCAGGTCGAACAGGTGCTTGAGCAGACCCGGGTAGGAACCGCGATAAACCGGCGCGGCAACGATCAGCAGATCGGCTTGCTCAATGGCCTGCAACTCGGCTTCAACCTCGGCACTGAGTTCCTGACGCGACAGCGCGCCGCCGAGCGGGCGAGCGATATCACCGAGTTCGATCAAATGGCTTTCGATGGTCAGGTGCCCGGCGAGTTCGGCGAGCAAGGCTTGGGTCAGCACCAGAGTACGGGACGGACGCCAGGTGCCGCCGGAGAGGGCGACGACTTTCAGGGGACGCGACATGATCAGTTCCTTTTTTCAACAGTTGCTCAGCGAGCAGTGAATGAGTCACCGGGTCTGAGCAAGCGCTGTACCAATTCCTGCAAGCCCCGGTTTACAAGGCGTTGAGCGTTAGCGTGACGGTCGCCCCTGTGACTAGCGGGGCGCTTTGTTGAATCGGTGTTGGCTGAGCAACAGTTGCTGGAGCAACAGTGCTCAGCGCATGGATGGAGTTATAAAGGCAGTTTGTTATTCCGTAAAAGAACCTTAATTGATATTTATAGATCGTTAGGAGATATGCGGCAGTTTGTGTCGAATTCCTGATAGCCACTATTGAGAGCGTTGATTTCTGCGCGAGCGTGCCCGGGCGTAGCCTTTGTCCATCGACTCCCATTGCTCGCCAGGACGCTCCCATGAATCGTTTACTGACTGTTTCCCTGTTGCTCGCTGTTTCCGTACTCGCCGGTTGTGCCGGACACGTTTCGCCGGAACTGCGCCCTTACACCGATGAAGAATCCCGCGAATTGGCGATGGAAGCACTGAATCGCAGCGGCTTGTCTTTCGACGAATACCACGCGAAAAAAGCGCAATTGCTCGGTCAGACCCGGTTCGACAAAAAAGCTGAAATGAGTGCCGAACGTGCCATACAGCTGCACGGTCGTCCTAGCTGAAAACAAACTGTACTGGTGGAAGTTTTACCCAACTGTCCGTGGGCTTGCCGGGCGGTGTGGGATAGGGTCAACACCTGAATGACCCTGATGGATTGCCTGCCATGAACCTTTCGCTTGACCTGCTGTTGGGCTTTGCCCTGTTTGCCCTTGTCACCTCGATTACACCTGGACCGAACAACACCATGTTGCTGGCATCGGGGGTGAACTTTGGCTTCAATCGCACCATCCCGCACATGCTCGGGATTACTTGCGGTTTCTTCGTTCTGGTTGTCGCAGTGGGCTTCGGCCTCGGCGCGGTGTTTCAGAGCTATCCGATTCTCTATACGGTTCTGCGCTATGTCGGCGCGGCGTATCTGCTGTATCTGGCGTGGAAAATCGCGCATTCGGGACCTGTCGGCGACAGCGCCGAAGGCGAGGCGAAGCCGATCAGCTACCTTGGCGCCGCCGCGTTTCAGTGGGTCAATCCCAAGGCGTGGATCATGGCCATCGGCGCCATCAGCACCTACACGCCGATGCAGGGCTATTTCACCAATGTCGTGGTGATTGCTGCGGTGTTTGCCATCATCAACCTGCCAAGTGTCGGCGTCTGGGCCGCCTGCGGCACGTTGTTGCGCAATGTGCTGAAGGATCCGCGTTGGTTGCGCGTGTTCAACTGGGGCATGGCGGCGCTGTTGGTGCTTTCGCTGTACCCGTTACTTCTCGAAAGCTTTAGCTGACGCATCGCTTCAACCGCAGGCCGGATGCCTGTTAAGCTCGACTTCAGGAGCGTTCCTACGCACTTTGAATGAAGTTGTTCTTCTTTAACGGCATCCGATCAGGTATTGATGACGCTCTCGAACCGACGCGCAGCTCACAAGGCTGCGCCGTACCGTTTGCAGACACGAGCCTCCTGATCCCGGAACACGCTCTGCGAGTCTTTTATGAACACACGTCCGTTGTATTTCGATTACGCCGCCACCACCCCGGTCGACGAGCGGGTCATCCAGGTGATGATCGAGTGTCTGGGGTTTCACGGTAACTTTGGTAACCCGGCTTCCAGCTCCCATGCTTACGGCCAGCAGGCCCGGCAGACGGTCGAGCAGGCCCGCCGCCAGGTTGCCGATCTGGTCGGCGCCAATGCCGAACAGATTGTCTGGACCTCCGGTGCCACCGAGTCCAACAACCTCGCCCTCAAAGGTGTGGCGCAGGCCCGCGGTGTGTCCGGCGGCCACATCATTACCAGTCAGATCGAACACAAAGCCATCCTCGATACCGCCCGCCAATTGCAGGACGCCGGCATCGCCGTGACCTATCTGGTGCCGGACGCCGATGGCCTGATCACGCCGCAAGCGGTCAGTGAAGCCATGCGTGAGGACACCTTTCTGGTGTCGTTGATGCTGGTGAACAACGAGTTGGGCACCGTCAATGATGTTCAAGCAATTGGCGAAGTGGTGCGCAGTCGTGAGGCGTTGTTCCATGTTGATGCGGCACAGGGCGCCGGCAAGGTCGCGATCGATCTGGCGCAATGGCCGGTGGATCTGATGTCGTTTTCGGCGCACAAACTCTACGGCCCGAAAGGCATCGGCGCGTTGTACGTCGGTCCACGGGCGCAGCAGCGTTTGCAGGCGCAGATTCACGGCGGCGGGCATGAAGGCGGCTTGCGCTCCGGAACCTTGGCGACGCACCAGATTGCCGGCATGGGCGCCGCATTTGCCTTGGCCGCCGAGGCGTTCGATGCCGAGAAAAAGACCATCGTCGCGCTGCGCGAACGCTTGCTCGAACAACTGCTCAGCCTGCCGGGTGTACGCCTCAATGGTTGTGCCACTCAGCGCATTCCGCACACCTTGAGCCTGACCTTCAGCGAAGGTGAATTCAACAGCGCGGCGTTGAGCCATTCGATTGCCTTTTCCGCGACGTCGGCCTGCAATTCGGCGAGTAACGCGCCGTCCCACGTGCTGTTGGCGTTGGGGCATGACGCGCATCTGGCCGGGCGCACCATTCGCCTGAGCCTCGGCCGCTTCACCACTGCCGAAGATATCGACAAGGCTGTTCAACTGATCAAGACCGCCTGCGCCAGTGCTCCGGCATTCTGGGCGACAGGGCTTTAAACGAGCCGACCTCACGGCTACGAACAATAACGATGAAGTGATTAGCAGGAGACATGATGAGTACCCAGACCTCGACCGAAGGATCGGTGCCCCAGCGCCTGGCGCACACCCGTGAACTGATGCGCCGCGAAGGCATTCACGCATTGCTGGTGCCGTCCGCCGACCCGCATTTGTCGGAATACCTGCCGGGTTACTGGCAGGGCCGGCAGTGGCTGTCGGGCTTTCATGGTTCGGTGGGCACTTTGATTGTCACTGCTGATTTCGCCGGCGTCTGGGCCGACAGTCGTTACTGGGAACAGGCGAGCAAAGAACTCAACGGCAGCGGCATCGAACTGGTCAAGTTGCAACCGGGTCAGCCGAGCCCGCTGGACTGGCTAGCCGAGCAGACGCCGGAAGGTGGCGTGGTCGCGGTTGACGGTGCGGTGATGGCCGTGGCCTCGGCGCGTACCCTGAGCAGCAAGCTGGAGGCACGCGGTGCGCGTCTGCGTACCGACATCGATCTGCTGCAGGAAGTCTGGAGCGATCGCCCGAGCCTGCCGAATGCACCGATTTATCAGCATCTGCCACCGCAAGCGACCGTCAGCCGTGGCGAGAAACTCGCCAAACTGCGCGAAACCTTGCAAGAGCGCGGGGCGGACTGGCATTTCATCGCCACCCTCGACGACATCGCCTGGCTGTTCAACCTGCGTGGCGGCGATGTGTCGTTCAACCCGGTGTTTGTATCGTTTGCCTTGATCGATCAACAGCAAGCCACGCTGTTCGTGGCGCTGAGCAAGGTTGATGCTCAATTGCGCGCGGTGCTGGAACAGGATGGCGTGACGCTGCGCGATTACAGCGAAGTCACCGACGCGCTGCGCTCCGTGCCGAGCGGTGCGAGCTTGCTGGTTGATCCGGCGCGCGTTACCAGCGGCTTGCTGGATAACCTCGACAGCGGCGTGAAGCTGGTCGAAGGCTTGAACCCGACCACGTTGGCCAAGTCGCAGAAAAGTGAAGCCGATGCTCGGCACATTCGCCAAGCCATGGAGCAGGACGGTGCGGCGCTGTGCGAATTCTTCGCTTGGCTGGAATCGGCTTGGGGTCGCGAACGCATTACCGAACTGACCATCGACGAAAAGCTCACCGCTGCCCGTGAGCGTCGTCCGGATTACGTATCGCTGAGTTTCAACACCATTGCCGCGTTCAACGCCAATGGCGCGATGCCGCATTACCACGCGACCGAAGAAGAGCACGCGGTCATCGAGGGTGACGGCTTGCTGCTGATCGACTCGGGTGGACAATACCTCGGCGGCACCACGGACATCACGCGAATGGTGCCAGTCGGCACGCCGAGCGAAGAGCAGAAGCGCGATTGCACGCGCGTGTTGAAAGGCGTGATTGCGCTGTCGCGTGCGCAGTTCCCGAAAGGCATTCTCTCGCCGCTGCTCGACGCCATTGCCCGCGCGCCGATCTGGGCCGACAGCGTGGATTACGGTCACGGTACGGGTCATGGCGTTGGCTATTTCCTCAACGTTCATGAAGGCCCGCAAGTGATTGCGTATCAGGCCGCGCCTGCACCGCAAACGGCCATGCAGCCGGGGATGATCACTTCGATCGAGCCGGGCACTTACCGTCCGGGTCGTTGGGGCGTGCGCATCGAGAACCTGGCGATGAACCGCGAGGCGGGCAGCAGCGAATTCGGTGAATTCCTCAAGTTTGAAACCTTGACGCTGTGCCCGATCGACACGCGTTGCCTGCTGCCAGCGCTGCTGACGGAGGAAGAGAAGCAGTGGTTCAACGACTATCACGCGCAAGTGCGTGAGCGCCTGAGCCCGTTGCTTGAAGGTGCCGCGCTGGAATGGCTGAACAGCCGCACTGCCGCCATCTGATCAGGTGGAATTCAGGCGCTGTTACCAGCGCCTGAATGATCGCCTAGCTTTGGCGCAAAGCCTCTTCAACAAAGTCGAGCCGATCCTGGCCGAAGAACAGCTGATTGCCGATGAACATGCTCGGCGCGCCGAACACGCCGCGTTTAACCGCGGTCTCGGTGTTGTCCTTGAGTACGGCTTTGACGGACTCGTCGTTAGTCAGTGCCAGCACTTCAAGCGGATCGAAACCGTGTTCGCTCAGCACGGCGGCGACAGTCGCGGGCTCGTCCAGACTGCGTCCATCAACCCACAGCGCTGTGAACAGACAATCGATAAACGCCTGGAAGCGTTCTGGCTGACGCAACTGGATGCCAGTGACGGCACGCATCAACATCAGTGTGTTGATCGGGAAGTGCGGATTGAATGTCAGCGGCACCCCGTAGCGTTTCGCGTAGCGGTCCAGATCCTCGAACATATACCGACCCTTCGCCGGAATCATCGCTGGCGATGCGTTGCCGGTTGCCTTGAAGACGCCACCGAGCAACATCGGGATGTAGATCAGTTCACTGTTGGTTTCGGCGCAAATCTTCGGTAACTGGGTGTAGGCCAGATAGGTGGCAGGGCTGCCGAGGTCGAAATAGAACTCCACGGTTTTCGTCATTTTCGCGTCTCTGTCGTTATTGTTATGGCGGGGGGCTTACCAGCGTTCGTTCCAGGGGCGCAGATCCAGCTCGAACGTCCACGCGTCCCGTGGCTGACTGTGCAGATACCAGTAGTTCTCGGCGATGTGCTCGGGATTGAGGATGCCATCCTGATCTTTGGTGGCGTACTTCTCGGGGAAACTGTTGCGAATGAAATCGGTGTCGATCGCACCATCGACCACCACATGGGCGACGTGGATGTTCATCGGCCCCAGTTCCCGCGCCATGCTTTGCGCCAGCGCGCGGATACCGTGTTTGGCTCCGGCGAATGCAGCAAACCCTGAAGCGCCGCGAAGTCCGGCGGTGGCGCCGGTGAAGAGAATCGTGCCGCGATTGCGCGTGACCATGCGTTTGGCCACTTCACGGGCATTGAGAAATCCTGAGAAACAGGCCATCTCCCAGATCTTGAAATACTTGCGCGCGGTTTCCTCAAGGATGCTGCACGGCACGTTGGCGCCGATGTTGAACACAAAGGCTTCGATCGGACCGACGCGGGTTTCAATGTCTTCAATAAGCGCGATGACATCTTCTTCCTTGCGCGCATCGCAGGCAAAGCCGTGGGCATCGCCGCCTTCAGCCTTGATCGCGTCCACCAGCGGTTGCAGTTTGTCGGCGCTGCGTCGGGTGACGCAGGCGACGAATCCTTCTCTGGCAAAACGCTTGGCAATCGCTCCGCCCGTGGCATCGCCGGCGCCGACGACCAATACGACCTTCTTATTATTCATGGGTGAATCCCTTTATTAAACGATCGTTAAGTGAACGAACGTTATGCTAGGATCCAGGCAACGTCAAGACAGTCGATTCGAGGGCAAACACATGCGTTACTCCGCCAGTCACAAGCTGGAAACACGGGAAAAGCTACTGCAGAGCAGCGCGCTGTCAGCAAAGCGCTCCGGTTTCTCCACAGTGGGCGTCGATGGTTTGATGAAGGCTATCGGATTGAGTGGTGCGGCGTTCTACAGTCACTTTTCGTCAAAGGATGCGTTGTTCACCGCCATCGTCGAACGAGAGCTGGGGCAAAGCCTTGAGCGACTGGGAGGCGAGGGTACGCAGGATCGTGAGCGACTGGCGCGGTGTCTCAAACACTATCTGAGCATGGCCCACGTAGAACAACCTGAAGCCGGTTGCGCGTTGCCGGCGCTGGGGGCAGAAATTGCCCGATCGGATGTGCAGGTGCGCGAACAGGCCGAGCTGTGGATTTGTCGGCTTCAACAGCGCTGGGCACAGATACTTGAGAGCGAGACCCTGGCGTGGTCGGTGCTGTCGCAATGCGTCGGAGCATTGGTGGTGGCGCGCATGCTGGCGACGCCGGACATTCAGCAAGCGGTGCTGAAGTCCAGCCATGAAGAGATTGGCCGGCAGATTGCCGGGCAGCGCTGATCTATTTACAGATGACGATCATGCTGCGACTGGTGTAACCCGCAGGATTGAGACCGAACGGGTAATCGCCGGGCTCTTCCACGGCGTCACCGGATTTGGCGATAACCTTGTAGCCTTTCGGCAAGCAGGCGTTGGCGGCACTGGTGTAGCACTTGTCCCAGGAGGACGATAGCCCCGAACAGTTGATGTGCAGCCCTTTTTTTTCCGCGTTTTACCTGAGTTTCCGAAGTCGCCGCACAACCCGCAACAGCCAGTATGGCGATCAGTATCAAAATTCGTTTCATTACCGTCCTTATAGCGGCCACGAGTCTGACGCTCGGGTTTGCCTGTGTTCGCTTGCGCTTTAAGCGTTTTGAAATCCCTGTCCGAAAAAATCCATGTCTGGCATTGGGTTACGGGTCTAAACATGGCCTAAATGCGCGCCAATTGCCAGACCTTCGTAAAAACCTCTTTCAATCAGCCGCGATGGCGGGTTTCGCAGCGCTACCCATGGTCATGGTGGCGCCGACGGATGCCAGAATAATGCACAGGATCGCCATCCATTGTGACAGCATGAGGAATTCATGCAGAAACAGAAGGCCCGATAACGCTCCGAAGGCCGGTTCGATACTCATCAATGTTCCGAAAGTGCGTGCCGGCAGGCGTGTGAGGGCGACCATCTCCAGTGTGTAGGGCAGGGCGGTGGACAGGATGGCGACGGCAATGGCAATCGGGATCAGCGAAGGGGTCAAAAGGGCTGCACCTGCATGCACGATGCCGATAGGGGCGACGAACAGTGCTGCGATCATTACTCCTAATGCTGCGGTCGTCACTCCGTTATCGGCGCCGGCCTTCTGACCGAACAGAATGTACAGCGCCCAGCAGACACCGGCTCCCAGCGCATACCCGGCGCCTACCAGATCGATACCAGCGCTGGTTGCGCCTGTAGGAATGAGCAGCATCAAGCCTGCGGCGGCCAAGGCGATCCAGAGAAAGTCGATGGCGCGGCGGGAGGCATAGATGGCCACGGCCAGTGGCCCGGTGAATTCGAGGGCGACGGCAATTCCCAACGGCACCGTGCGCAATGACATATAGAAGAGGAAGTTCATGCCGCCCAATGCCATGCCATAGACAATGACCGTGCGCAATGATTTGGCGGTTAACCTAGCGCGCCATGGACGCAGTATCAACAGCATGATCACGCTGGCGAAGATCAGGCGCAGCGTGGTGGTTCCCTGAGCGCCAATGATGGGGAACATGCTTTTGGCCAGAGAAGCGCCGGACTGGATCGACGCCATGGCTATTAATAGCAGACCAACCGGGAACAGCATTGAGGCAAGAGATCGTGGCTGGTCATTCATTACGTGGCGTCGTCCAAGGTGAGAGCAAGGCTTTATTGTTGGTGTTGGGCAATATACTGCGCACTCGATCGAGTTACGTCTATATAGAAGAGGCCTTTTTCCACTGATCGATAGAAAAGCTAAATTAACAGTTGACGGCAGATTTCAGATGTCTATAATTCGCCCCACTTCCGGCGCAGTCGAAACGGAAAACTCCTTGAGATTCAATGAGTTATGTAGGTTTCGGCAGTGAGTTGCTTCAGTTCATCGAAGCCGAAAGGAAGTTGAAAAAGAGGTGTTGACAGCAGCGTGTAACGCTGTAGAATTCGCCTCCCGCTTCGGAGAGATCTGAAGCGCAAGTGGTTGAAGTTGTTGAAGAATTCTTCGAAAACTTCTGAAAATAATCACTTGACAGCAAATGAGGCTGCTGTAGAATGCGCGCCTCGGTTGAGACGAAAGATCTTAACCAACCGCTCTTTAACAACTGAATCAAGCAATTCGTGTGGGTGCTTGTGGAGTCAGACTGATAGTCAACAAGATTATCAGCATCACAAGTTACTCCGCGAGAAATCAAAGATGTAACCAACGATTGCTGGGCCAAGTTTAGGGTTTCTTAAAAACCCAAAGATGTTTGAACTGAAGAGTTTGATCATGGCTCAGATTGAACGCTGGCGGCAGGCCTAACACATGCAAGTCGAGCGGATGACAGGAGCTTGCTCCTGAATTCAGCGGCGGACGGGTGAGTAATGCCTAGGAATCTGCCTGGTAGTGGGGGACAACGTTTCGAAAGGAACGCTAATACCGCATACGTCCTACGGGAGAAAGCAGGGGACCTTCGGGCCTTGCGCTATCAGATGAGCCTAGGTCGGATTAGCTAGTTGGTGAGGTAATGGCTCACCAAGGCGACGATCCGTAACTGGTCTGAGAGGATGATCAGTCACACTGGAACTGAGACACGGTCCAGACTCCTACGGGAGGCAGCAGTGGGGAATATTGGACAATGGGCGAAAGCCTGATCCAGCCATGCCGCGTGTGTGAAGAAGGTCTTCGGATTGTAAAGCACTTTAAGTTGGGAGGAAGGGTTGTAGATTAATACTCTGCAATTTTGACGTTACCGACAGAATAAGCACCGGCTAACTCTGTGCCAGCAGCCGCGGTAATACAGAGGGTGCAAGCGTTAATCGGAATTACTGGGCGTAAAGCGCGCGTAGGTGGTTCGTTAAGTTGGATGTGAAATCCCCGGGCTCAACCTGGGAACTGCATTCAAAACTGTCGAGCTAGAGTATGGTAGAGGGTGGTGGAATTTCCTGTGTAGCGGTGAAATGCGTAGATATAGGAAGGAACACCAGTGGCGAAGGCGACCACCTGGACTGATACTGACACTGAGGTGCGAAAGCGTGGGGAGCAAACAGGATTAGATACCCTGGTAGTCCACGCCGTAAACGATGTCAACTAGCCGTTGGGAGCCTTGAGCTCTTAGTGGCGCAGCTAACGCATTAAGTTGACCGCCTGGGGAGTACGGCCGCAAGGTTAAAACTCAAATGAATTGACGGGGGCCCGCACAAGCGGTGGAGCATGTGGTTTAATTCGAAGCAACGCGAAGAACCTTACCAGGCCTTGACATCCAATGAACTTTCCAGAGATGGATTGGTGCCTTCGGGAACATTGAGACAGGTGCTGCATGGCTGTCGTCAGCTCGTGTCGTGAGATGTTGGGTTAAGTCCCGTAACGAGCGCAACCCTTGTCCTTAGTTACCAGCACGTTATGGTGGGCACTCTAAGGAGACTGCCGGTGACAAACCGGAGGAAGGTGGGGATGACGTCAAGTCATCATGGCCCTTACGGCCTGGGCTACACACGTGCTACAATGGTCGGTACAAAGGGTTGCCAAGCCGCGAGGTGGAGCTAATCCCATAAAACCGATCGTAGTCCGGATCGCAGTCTGCAACTCGACTGCGTGAAGTCGGAATCGCTAGTAATCGTGAATCAGAATGTCACGGTGAATACGTTCCCGGGCCTTGTACACACCGCCCGTCACACCATGGGAGTGGGTTGCACCAGAAGTAGCTAGTCTAACCTTCGGGAGGACGGTTACCACGGTGTGATTCATGACTGGGGTGAAGTCGTAACAAGGTAGCCGTAGGGGAACCTGCGGCTGGATCACCTCCTTAATCGACGACATCAGCTGCTCCATAAGTTCCCACACGAATTGCTTGATTCATTGAAGAAGACGAAAGAAGCAGCCTGTATCGGTTTGTAGCTGAGTTGGTTAGAGCGTACCCCATGCTTTGTGGTTAAGAGCAGGGTGAGGTCGGCCTTAGTAGCTCGAAATTGGGTCTGTAGCTCAGTTGGTTAGAGCGCACCCCTGATAAGGGTGAGGTCGGCAGTTCGAATCTGCCCAGACCCACCAATTTTGTGTGGGAAACGCCTGTAGAAATACGGGGCCATAGCTCAGCTGGGAGAGCGCCTGCCTTGCACGCAGGAGGTCAGCGGTTCGATCCCGCTTGGCTCCACCACTACTGCTTCTGAAGTTTGAAAGCTTAGAAATGAGCATTCCATCGTTGTGATGATGAATGTTGATTTCTAGTCTTTGACTAGTTCGTTCTTTAAAAATTTGGGTATGTGATAGAAAGATAGACTGAACGTTACTTTCACTGGTAACGGATCAGGCTAAGGTAAAATTTGTGAGTTCTCTTAGTTGAGAAATTCGAATTTTCGGCGAATGTCGTCTTCACAGTATAACCAGATTGCTTGGGGTTATATGGTCAAGTGAAGAAGCGCATACGGTGGATGCCTTGGCAGTCAGAGGCGATGAAAGACGTGGTAGCCTGCGAAAAGCTTCGGGGAGTCGGCAAACAGACTTTGATCCGGAGATGTCTGAATGGGGGAACCCAGCCATCATAAGATGGTTATCTTGTACTGAATACATAGGTGCAAGAGGCGAACCAGGGGAACTGAAACATCTAAGTACCCTGAGGAAAAGAAATCAACCGAGATTCCCTTAGTAGTGGCGAGCGAACGGGGACTAGCCCTTAAGTGGCTTTGAGATTAGCGGAACGCTCTGGAAAGTGCGGCCATAGTGGGTGATAGCCCTGTACGCGAAAATCTCTTAGTCATGAAATCGAGTAGGACGGAGCACGAGAAACTTTGTCTGAATATGGGGGGACCATCCTCCAAGGCTAAATACTACTGACTGACCGATAGTGAACTAGTACCGTGAGGGAAAGGCGAAAAGAACCCCGGAGAGGGGAGTGAAATAGATCCTGAAACCGTATGCGTACAAGCAGTGGGAGCAGACTTTGTTCTGTGACTGCGTACCTTTTGTATAATGGGTCAGCGACTTATTTTCAGTGGCGAGCTTAACCGAATAGGGGAGGCGTAGCGAAAGCGAGTCTTAATAGGGCGTCTAGTCGCTGGGAATAGACCCGAAACCGGGCGATCTATCCATGGGCAGGTTGAAGGTTGGGTAACACTAACTGGAGGACCGAACCGACTACCGTTGAAAAGTTAGCGGATGACCTGTGGATCGGAGTGAAAGGCTAATCAAGCTCGGAGATAGCTGGTTCTCCTCGAAAGCTATTTAGGTAGCGCCTCATGTATCACTGTAGGGGGTAGAGCACTGTTTCGGCTAGGGGGTCATCCCGACTTACCAAACCGATGCAAACTCCGAATACCTACAAGTGCCGAGCATGGGAGACACACGGCGGGTGCTAACGTCCGTCGTGAAAAGGGAAACAACCCAGACCGTCAGCTAAGGTCCCAAAGTTATGGTTAAGTGGGAAACGATGTGGGAAGGCTTAGACAGCTAGGAGGTTGGCTTAGAAGCAGCCACCCTTTAAAGAAAGCGTAATAGCTCACTAGTCGAGTCGGCCTGCGCGGAAGATGTAACGGGGCTCAAACCATACACCGAAGCTACGGGTATCACCTTCGGGTGATGCGGTAGAGGAGCGTTCTGTAAGCCTGTGAAGGTGAGTTGAGAAGCTTGCTGGAGGTATCAGAAGTGCGAATGCTGACATGAGTAACGACAATGGGTGTGAAAAACACCCACGCCGAAAGACCAAGGTTTCCTGCGCAACGTTAATCGACGCAGGGTTAGTCGGTCCCTAAGGCGAGGCTGAAAAGCGTAGTCGATGGAAAACAGGTTAATATTCCTGTACTTCTGGTTATTGCGATGGAGGGACGGAGAAGGCTAGGCCAGCTTGGCGTTGGTTGTCCAAGTTTAAGGTGGTAGGCTGAGATCTTAGGTAAATCCGGGATCTTAAGGCCGAGAGCTGATGACGAGTGTTCTTTTAGAACACGAAGTGGTTGATGCCATGCTTCCAAGAAAAGCTTCTAAGCTTCAGGTAACCAGGAACCGTACCCCAAACCGACACAGGTGGTTGGGTAGAGAATACCAAGGCGCTTGAGAGAACTCGGGTGAAGGAACTAGGCAAAATGGCACCGTAACTTCGGGAGAAGGTGCGCCGGTGAGGGTGAAGGACTTGCTCCGTAAGCTCATGCCGGTCGAAGATACCAGGCCGCTGCGACTGTTTATTAAAAACACAGCACTCTGCAAACACGAAAGTGGACGTATAGGGTGTGACGCCTGCCCGGTGCCGGAAGGTTAATTGATGGGGTTAGCTAACGCGAAGCTCTTGATCGAAGCCCCGGTAAACGGCGGCCGTAACTATAACGGTCCTAAGGTAGCGAAATTCCTTGTCGGGTAAGTTCCGACCTGCACGAATGGCGTAACGATGGCGGCGCTGTCTCCACCCGAGACTCAGTGAAATTGAAATCGCTGTGAAGATGCAGTGTATCCGCGGCTAGACGGAAAGACCCCGTGAACCTTTACTATAGCTTTGCACTGGACTTTGAATTTGCTTGTGTAGGATAGGTGGGAGGCTTTGAAGCGTGGACGCCAGTTCGCGTGGAGCCATCCTTGAAATACCACCCTGGCAACTTTGAGGTTCTAACTCAGGTCCGTTATCCGGATCGAGGACAGTGTATGGTGGGTAGTTTGACTGGGGCGGTCTCCTCCTAAAGAGTAACGGAGGAGTACGAAGGTGCGCTCAGACCGGTCGGAAATCGGTCGTAGAGTATAAAGGCAAAAGCGCGCTTGACTGCGAGACAGACACGTCGAGCAGGTACGAAAGTAGGTCTTAGTGATCCGGTGGTTCTGTATGGAAGGGCCATCGCTCAACGGATAAAAGGTACTCCGGGGATAACAGGCTGATACCGCCCAAGAGTTCATATCGACGGCGGTGTTTGGCACCTCGATGTCGGCTCATCACATCCTGGGGCTGAAGCCGGTCCCAAGGGTATGGCTGTTCGCCATTTAAAGTGGTACGCGAGCTGGGTTTAGAACGTCGTGAGACAGTTCGGTCCCTATCTGCCGTGGACGTTTGAGATTTGAGAGGGGCTGCTCCTAGTACGAGAGGACCGGAGTGGACGAACCTCTGGTGTTCCGGTTGTCACGCCAGTGGCATTGCCGGGTAGCTATGTTCGGGAAAGATAACCGCTGAAAGCATCTAAGCGGGAAACTTGCCTCAAGATGAGATCTCACTGGAACCTTGAGTTCCCTGAAGGGCCGTCGAAGACTACGACGTTGATAGGTTGGGTGTGTAAGCGCTGTGAGGCGTTGAGCTAACCAATACTAATTGCCCGTGAGGCTTGACCATATAACACCCAAGCAATTTGCGTCGAAAGGCCAAGTTGCGGTGTGTGAAGACGAAACGAACCGAAAGTTCGACTGCACTTAAAAAAGCAGCACAAAACACCGAAAACTACCACATACCCAATTTGCTGAAGCGAGGCCAACTGGCCACGACTCAGTACCCGAATTTCTTGACGACCATAGAGCGTTGGAACCACCTGATCCCATCCCGAACTCAGCAGTGAAACGATGCATCGCCGATGGTAGTGTGGGGTTTCCCCATGTGAGAGTAGGTCATCGTCAAGATTAAATTCCGAAACCCCAATTGCGAAAGCAGTTGGGGTTTTGTTTTGCCCGCAGGAAAGTACTTCCAACGCATTGATCCGCCCCAACCGTCGCAAGAGTGGCCATTGGGGAAATTCCTTCTGAAGTGACCGGGCACTTTTTGGTATGGTGCAGCTCGTTTTTCAAGGACTGATGTCATGCCCACGGATCGGCAATCATTTATGTCAAAGAGTTGCTGTAGAAATGCCTGAACCCATCCCGATCAAGGATCACGAGAAAGAGACGCGTCTGGTCAACAAGCGGTTGATCGCCTGCGCCATGTTCGTCTTTGCTGTCAGCTGCGCTCTGGTCGTGCGCCTGTACATCCTGCAAGTGGTGGAATTCGACTACCACTCGACTATCTCTGAGAACAATCGCGTCCATGTCTTGCCGATCCCGCCGACACGCGGTTTGATCTACGACCGTAATGGCGTGCTGCTCGCGGATAACCGTCCCAGTTTCAACCTGACCATCACCCGCGAACGCGCCACTGACGTCAATCAGGAACTGGACGAAGTCATCAATCTCCTGCACCTGCCTGCAGAAGATCGCACAGTCTTCGATAAAGCCATGAAGCAGTCTCGCCACCCGTTTACACCGGTGACGCTGTTCTATGAGCTGACGGAAGAGCAAATTGCCGTACTGGCCGTCAACGAGTTCCGCCTCCCGGGTCTGGATGTCGAGCCGCAGTTCGTTCGCCATTACCCGCTCGGCGCGCACTTCGCCCACTCGATCGGTTACGTTGGCCGTATCAACGAAAAAGAATCCAAGAGCCTCGACTCGGTGGAATACCGGGGTACTCAATCCATCGGTAAAACCGGCATCGAGCGTTTCTACGAAGCGCAGCTGCACGGCCATGTCGGTTATGAAGAGGTGGAAACCAACGCCCAGGGACGCGTACTGCGTGTGCTCAAACATACCGATCCGGTTCCTGGCCAGAATATCGTCCTGAGCCTCGACATCAAACTGCAGGAAGCTGCCGAAGCCGCACTGGGTGATCGTCGCGGCTCAGTGGTAGCGCTCGATCCGTCGACCGGTGAAGTGTTGGCCATGGTCAGCAATCCCAGCTTCGATCCGAATCTGTTCGTCACCGGGATCAGCTCCAAGGAATACTCGGCACTGCGCGATTCGATCGACCGTCCGCTGTTCAACCGCGTACTGCGCGGGCTCTACGCGCCTGGCTCGACGATCAAACCAGAGGTGGCCATCGCCGGCCTCGACGCTGGTGTTGTGACGCCGCAGACCCGCGTCTTCGACCCCGGTTACTACCAGCTCCCGGACTTCGATCACAAGTATCGCAACTGGAACCACAGCGGCGATGGATGGGTGGACATGGACGCGGCGATCATGCGTTCCAATGACACCTATTTTTACGACCTCGCGCATAAACTCGGCATCGATCGCCTGCACGATTACATGGCCATGTTCGGGCTCGGCGAGAAAGTCTCGCTGGACATGTTTGAAGAGTCGCCCGGCTTGATGCCATCGCAAGCGTGGAAACGCGCGACTCGCCGTCAAGCCTGGTTCCCGGGCGAAACGGTCATCCTCGGCATTGGTCAGGGCTACATGCAGGTCACGCCACTGCAACTGGCTCAGGCCACGGCATTGATTGCCAACAAAGGTGTATGGAACCGGCCGCACCTGGCCAAGACCGTCGATGGCGTCGCCCCGGTCGATGAGCATCCGATGCCGAACATCCTGCTCAAGGATCCGCGTGATTGGGAACAGGTCAACCATGGCATGCAGATGGTGATGCACGATGCCCGCGGCATCGCTCGGGCGGCAGCGGCAGGCGCGCAATACCGTATCGCCGGTAAGAGTGGTACGGCGCAAGTGGTGGCGATCAAGCAAGGCGAGCGCTACAACCGCGAAAAAACCCTCGAGCGCCACCGCGATAACGCCTTGTTCGTTGGCTTCGCGCCGGCCGAGCATCCGAAGATTGCGATTTCGGTGATGATCGAAAACGGCGAGGCCGGAGGTCGTGTTGCCGGCCCTGTGGTGCGGCAGATCATGGATGCCTGGCTACTTGATCAGGACGGCCATCTCAAGCCGCAATACGCGGCGCCGACCAAGGCGCCTGGAGACCCGCACGTCTAACGGTTCGCAGCCCCGGCTCTGCTGGATGAGCCGAGGCTGTGAGTTGCCCTATTTGCAGCGGTACCCCTCGGGCATCGTGACGGTGTAGTTGCGCTGCACACGATCCTCGAAGTTCAGGTTCTGCAAGCCTTGCTCCACTAGAAAGTCTTCGACCTTGGCGGACTGGCAGTCCTCGTTATACGACGAGGCGCGAAGCAGGTAGACCGTGCGTTTGCTGGCTTCATCCCGGGCCGTGGCATTGAATGTACTGAGCGTGGTGTAACCGGTTCGCTCCGAGGTACCTATCGGGCCGTAGGTCGTGTTGGGTGTACTGGTGCAGGTCAGTCGGTCGTCCTTTTTCTTGCTGTTCTTGCACACGGTAGAGGTGCTGGTCGGCACTTGCCCATACTCGGTCGCGGTATATCGGTAAGTCACCTGTCGGCTTCCGACATCGAGGCTGACGGTCATTTTTATCGGCGCGTGGTTCTTCGGCAGACTGGCGTCGGTATAAACCTCCTGGTAGCCCTTGTCTTTCAACGCATTAACCATGTCGCGAAGATAGTAGCGGGCATTAAGCGCATTTTCGTCACTGCCGCCTACAGACGTCACCAGCACAGTTGCCTTTCGATCAAATTGATAGTCCGGATCAGGTGTGGCATTTAGCGCTACGTCCATTTGTGTGGCGCAGCCGCTGATCAACGCTGTCAGTAAAAACAGCGCGCAGAATAAAAACCGGGTCATGACAAAGCCGCCTTACAAACTAAGGATTGAATAAGAGTTAAACGGTGTGGACTGACGACAATTAACTCGCGTGGATGCGCAAGGTTCAGTCTTTCTGGTATTCCAGCAAATCGCCGGGTTGGCAATCGAGTGCTGCGCAGAGCTTGTCCAGGGTGGCCATTTTCACGCCCTTGACCTTGCCATTTTTCAGTAACGACAGGTTGGCCTCAGTGATGCCCAGCAGGCTGGCCAACTCCTTCGAGCGAATTTTTTGCGTGGCCATGACAACGTCAAGGCGGACGATAATGGTCATTGTATTGTTCTATATGTATTGGCTTTGCTCATCGCTGAGTACTTTTGCATCGCGCATGATAATTGAAAACAAACAGAGCAATACGCCTTTGACAATCTCGTAGGCAGAAGTGGAAGACAGGCCGACCGAGAACTGAAAAATACGATCCCCTGGCGGCAGAATCGATAGACAGGGCCAAACCTTGCAACGTTTCTACCAGCGGGTAGGCGGCCGGGGAAATGATGCACAGAATCCCCACTCGCCATAGCACCTTGATGTTGCGCTCGGTCCAGGTTTCACCGCGCGACAAGCGCAGGAAAAACAACCCTGTCAGCCAGAGCACGTAGGTCGAAAGCAGAACGGGCAGGAAATCCAGAACGACGAGCAACCCAGTGACGATTGGCGAGAGCCATGTTTCAGGGGCAAGCAGCGCACCTTCGACAAACGGGTCAAGTAATTGCGGCGAATTTTCGGCGAAGGCGTAGAGCAGAGCTGCGAGCATTTCATCGGTTTTGAAGAACCAGATCGAAGCGTTGCCACCGACCTCGGTCACCCCCAGAACCCAGACAAGAATCGCTGCCAGTAGTCCGACCCAATGCATGCGCTGCAGTGCCAATCCGTTGTTGCGAGTACTCATGAAAAATCCTTGCGGTGTCATTGGGAATGACTAATTCTCGATGTTAAATTATCGAATGGCAATAATAAATTGTTCTTGTTTTGTGAAGGGCAACGCTCGCATCGGAGGTGAGCTCCACAGAGTGGAGGTCAGTTCAATCGCTTTGGGGGGATTTCAATGTCGATAGGCTCTCGAAATTCGAAACAAGTCGAGCGCAGGGGAGGGAAGCGACCCACTCGGTGGCCGCTGGTATCGATGATGGGGTCTGGAATTGATTAGAGCGGGGGGACACACGCCAGAGGCATGTTTGAGTCGCCCGCTCTTACCGGGTTTATTTGATTTCGGTAACGAAGTTTTCCCGCGAGCGGCGAACCTTTTTCAAGTTGACCAACCAGTCTCCCTCAGTGGCTCGATGCCCCAGTGGCAGAATCACCACGCTACGCAGGTTGCGGGCCTCGAGTCCGAGGATTTCGTCGATCGCCGCCGGGTCAAAACCTTCCATCGGTGTGGCATCGACTTCTTCAAACGCCGCGGCGATCAAAGCAGAGCCCAAACCGATATAAGCCTGCCGCGCAGCCGCCTGATAATTAGCCTTCTACCCGTGACGCCAATGGATATCGCCATTACGCAGAGGCGGCTGTTGCCCGATTGATACTGGTACGCGACGCGCAGCGGCTCGGTTTTTCTCTCGACACCATTCGCGGTCTGTTCCTGCAGGATGGCAGTTGTTCGAAGTCGCTGACCATTGAGCAAATCGATATCCGTATGGATGAGATACGCCAGATCGAGGCCAACCTGGCGATGCAACGTGAGGGATTGTTACGGCTAAGGCATGTGCTGGAGGAAAGTCTGCGCAGTGGTGCTCCTGTCGTGTGCGCGAGTGTGCACAGGGCCGAGTCGTATCGGCCTGAGCAAAACATGATCACGCGCAACGCGTTGAACGGGCGTTGACCCACATTTGAAATACATTCCAATATGGGAGCGAGTCTGCTCGCGAAAGATCCCTCAATACCGCCGCAAAAAATCAGGCCCCAGGCACCGGGCAGCTCATGTCACCTTCTTCACACTTCAAATACTGTTTCAACGCCTCAACCCGCACCTTGGTCACCCCCGTCAGACAACTGCTGTAAACCCACGGATAAACGCTCCCGCCAGTTACCCCGGACGATGAAAACTTGCACTCGGCATCCCGAAATCCGAGCCACGCCCGCTGCGCGCTGACCAACAGCTTCTTGCCATCCGGGTTGTCCTTCAAACGCCCGCTGATCTGCTGGTACACCGTGTTCAACTCTTTGTCCGCCGCTTTGAAGTCCTGCCCGGCGCACTGATTCATCGTCGCCTGGTCGCTGGCATTGGCGCAGTCGATGGCGGCATCGGCGAGGGGGGTAAACAGGAAGGGCATCAGAGTCAGAAGCAGGCGTGGGGACATGGTCAAGTCTCGCTGTATCGAAGATAAGTGCCGAGCAGTGTAGCGTCTGCTTCGCGCTTATTCAGGCAGGCGCAGTCGGGAGGCGTCGAGCAAACGGTCGGCTGTCGCCGCAATCTCTTCACCGTCGTGCAGCTTTTCCAGCCAGTGTTCAGGAATCCCCCGCACGCCGTAATAGGCGCCGGCCAACTGGCCGGTGATCGCGGCAGTGGTATCGGCGTCATCGCCCAGGTTGGCCGCTCGCAAAATGGCCGCTTCGAAGCTGTCCGTGTGGTGAAAGCACCACAACGCTGCTTCCAGCGACTGCACGCTGTAGCCACTGCCTTTGATGTCTGCCTCGGACAGACCGAGGAAATCGCCACGCCCAATTGAAGCGACCTTGGGTTGCGAGAAGCTGGCAAGGGGCAGTTGACGCAGTTCTGCTTTGCTCGCGCCTTCAAGCGCGCTGGCAATCAACCCGGCCAACAATTGGCAGCATTCGATGGCTTCTGGTGCGGCGTGGGTGGTTCGCGAACTGTCGGCGGCAAAGCTCTGGATTTGCCGGGCGTCGGGAAAGTAGAACAGCACCACCGGAGCCAAACGCATCAGTGAACCGTTGCCGGCGCTATAAGGGTCTGCAGAGCCAGCGAAGGGTTCTGCGGTTTGCTGATATTGCGCCAGCGCCTGACTGACGGTCATGCCGATATCGAAACATTCACCGGTCGAACTGAGGTAACCCCATTGCCACCAGTTGAGATAGCGGCCCATCTGATCGGCAGCATTGAATCCATTCTTGTTCAGCAGGCTTTCTGCCAGACACAGGGCCATCGAGGTGTCATCGGTCCACTGCCCTGGCTTGAGGTGGAACGGGCCACCGCCGACCATATCGGTCAACGGTTGGAATGATCCCCGTGGTTTGAACTCAACCGTAGTACCGACAGCGTCGCCGCATGCAAGACCGAGCAGGGCACCGCGGTAACGTTCAGCGAGGGATGGCGGCATGATTCGTCCTTGTGGATTCAGATTCGCTGGAAAAGGTACCAGTTTCGTTGGGCTGAAGGTGCCTTGGTCCATCACGGCACCGGTCAAAAAGTGCAGCTTGATTTGTCCTTGCTGATGAATGACTGCACCGCTCTGATACAACTTCACATTGGACATGTGGTCATACAGGCCTAGTGTTCAGAACAGGAGGTGACGTATGAAACCAGTACCCAATAGTTTCGAACGCAAGATCACGCTCAAGGCGCCGCGTTCGCATGTCTGGCGTGCATTGGTCGATGCCGAGGCGTTTGGCCAGTGGTTTGGGGTGGCGCTTGAGGGCAGGCGGTTTATTGCCGGCGAATGGACGCAAGGGCAGGTCACGTATCCGGGTTATGAACATGTGTTGTGGAATGTGCTGATCGAGCGGGTCGAGCCGCAGCAGTTGTTTTCGTTTCGCTGGCATCCGTATGCGGTCAATCCGAATATCGACTATTCCCAGGAGCCGACCACGCTGGTCAAGTTCGAGCTGCAGGATTACGAGGAGGGCACACTGCTCAAGGTCTCCGAGTCAGGCTTCGCGCATATTCCCGATGTTCGCCAGAAAGAGGCCTACTTCATGGACAGCCGTGGCTGGGAAGAACAGTTGAGCCGTCTCGAACTGTTTCTTTTCGAAAGCGCCAAGGCCCGCGAGCGTGACGGTGGCTGACATTTTCGAACCTTGGCTGAAGCGCTGGGCACTGGTGCCGGACGGCGCGCCGATCATCACGCCCGGCAGCCGTTTGTTACCGGTACGCCTGAACGATAGACCGGCCATGCTCAAGGTGGCGCTGGATGTCGATGAAAAGTACGGCAATCGGCTGATGACCTGGTGGGACGGTGACGGTGCCGCGCAGGTGTTGGCGCATCACGAGGATGGTCTGCTGCTGGAGCGCGCCATGGGCAGCCGCTCGCTGATGCACATGGCAATGAATGGCGAAGACGACGAGGCGAGCCGGATTCTGTGCTCGGCGCTGGCGCGATTGCATGCACCGCGTGAAACGCCGCCTCCGCCGCTGGTGGAGTTGGGGCCATGGTTTGCTTCGCTGCGCATCGCGACCGCGCAACATGGCGGCCTCTACGCCCTGAGCCTGCAAACCGCCGAAAACTTGCTCGCCAACCCACAGGATGTCGTGGTGCTGCACGGCGACATGCATCACGACAACGTTCTGGATTTCGGCGAGCGTGGCTGGCTGGCAATCGATCCGAAGCGGGTCAGGGGCGAGCGCGGTTTTGACTACGCCAACCTGATGTGTAATCCGGACTTGCCGACGGCCACGGATCCCGCGCGTTTTCGCCGGCAGCTGGATGTGATTGTCGAAGGTGCCGGGCTTGATCACCGAAGACTGCTGCAATGGGTGCTGGCGTTCGCCGGTTTGTCGGCTGCGTGGTTTCTCGAGGATGACGCGCTGGAACAGGCCTCAGGGCAGTTGAAAGTCGCGCAGATCGCGGCTTCCATGCTCGATGCCTGACAGGACTAAGGGTTTTCGGAAGGGTTGCTATGGCGAATGTCTTACACGCGCTGGTAGCTTTTACGACTATTGCTGATTGGATCCACTGCGTAATCTACACACATCAACTGAGACACAGGGAGTGTTTCAGGATCACGGATGATCGACCATTTGCAAGGATCGCTGCCGACAGGGAGTCGATAATGGTCTTGGGAAAAACCCGCTTCGGCGGGTTTTTTTTCGTCCATGGAAAAGTGTACCCCTTTGTAGGAGCTGCCGCAGGCTGCGATCTTTTGATCTGGTTTTAAAGATCAAGATCAAAAGATCGCAGCCTGCGGCAGCTCCTACATCGGTTATGCGTGATTCGTCATGAGGCGATCAACTGGCGCAGGACATAATGCAAAATCCCGCCCGATTTGAAGTATTCCACTTCATTCAACGTATCGATCCGGCACAACACTTCGATTTTCTCCTGCTTGCCATCCTCACGGGTAATCACCAACGGCAAGTTCATTCGCGGTGTCAGCTCGACGCCGGTGAGACCCTGGATTTCAAAGGTTTCCTTGCCGGTGAGGTTGAGGCTCTTGCGGTTCTGATCAAGCTTGAACTGCAGCGGCAACACGCCCATGCCGACCAGATTGGAGCGGTGGATCCGCTCGAAGCTTTCCGCGATCACCGCTTTCACGCCCAGCAGATTGGTGCCCTTGGCCGCCCAGTCACGGCTGGAACCGGTGCCGTATTCTTGCCCGGCAATCACCACCAGCGGCGTGCCCGAAGCCTGGTACTTCATCGCCGCGTCGTAGATCGCCAGTTTCTCGCCGGTTGGAATGTAGATCGTGTTGCCACCTTCTTCACCGCCGAGCATTTCATTGCGAATACGGATATTGGCGAAGGTGCCGCGCATCATCACTTCATGGTTGCCGCGCCGTGAGCCGTAAGAGTTGAAGTCCCGTGGTTCCACGCCTTTTTCGCGCAGATAACGACCGGCCGGACTGTCAGCCTTGATGTTGCCGGCAGGGGAGATGTGGTCGGTGGTCACCGAATCACCGAGCAGGGCCAACCCCCGCGCGCCTTTGACGTCTTTGATTTCCGGCAGCGGGCCGGAAATATCGTCGAAGAACGGCGGATGCTGGATGTAAGTAGAGTCGTCCTGCCACACGTAAGTCGCCGCTTGCGGCACCTCGATCGCCTGCCACTGCTCGTCGCCGGCAAACACTTCGGCGTATTCCTTGTGGAACATCGCAGTGTTGACCTGACTGACCGCATCGGCGATCTCTTTACTCGAAGGCCAGATGTCGCGCAGGTATACCGGATTGCCTTGCTGATCTTCGCCCAGCGGTTCGCTGCTGATGTCGCTGCGCACGCTACCGGCCAAGGCATAGGCGACCACCAGCGGCGGCGAGGCCAGCCAGTTGGTTTTTACCAGTGGATGCACGCGGCCCTCGAAGTTGCGGTTACCGGACAACACCGAAGCGACAGTGAGGTCGGCTTTCTGGATGGCTTTCTCGATCGGCTCGGGCAGCGGTCCCGAGTTGCCGATGCAGGTGGTGCAGCCATAACCGACCAAGGAAAACCCGAGCTGATCAAGGTATTGCGTCAAGCCCGCAGCCTTGTAGTAGTCGGTGACAACTTTCGAGCCCGGCGCCAGCGAACTCTTCACCCACGGTTTGCGGGTCAGGCCCTTCTCCACGGCTTTCTTCGCCAACAACCCGGCGGCCATCATCACGCTCGGGTTGGAGGTGTTGGTGCAGGAGGTGATCGCGGCGATAACCACTGCGCCGTTTTTCAGGCGATAGGTGTGGCCTTCATATTCATATTCGGTTTCCCCGACCAGATCGGCATTGCCCACCGCGACCCCGCCACCGCCCTCACTTTCCAGGCGTCCTTCTTCTTTGCTGGTGGGTTTGAATTGCAGATCGATGAAGTCGCTGAAGGCTTGCGGCACATTCGGCAGCGACACACGATCCTGCGGGCGTTTCGGTCCCGCCAGACTCGCTTCGACGCTGCCCATGTCCAGCGCCAGGCTGTCGGTGAATACCGGTTCCTGACCGGGCAGACGCCACAAGCCCTGAGCCTTGGTGTACGCCTCAACCAGTTTCACCACTTGCGGTGGCCGCCCGGAAAGGCGCAGATATTCGAGTGTCACGTCATCAACCGGGAAGAAGCCGCAAGTCGCGCCGTATTCCGGGGCCATGTTGGCGATGGTCGCGCGGTCGGCGAGCGGCAGATCAGCGAGGCCGTCACCGTAGAATTCGACGAACTTGCCCACTACGCCTTTCTTGCGCAGCATCTGTGTCACCGTCAGGACCAGGTCGGTGGCCGTGATGCCTTCCTTGAGCTTGCCGGTCAGTTTGAAACCGATCACTTCCGGAATCAGCATCGACACCGGTTGCCCGAGCATTGCCGCTTCTGCCTCGATCCCGCCGACACCCCAGCCGAGTACACCGAGACCGTTGATCATGGTGGTGTGCGAGTCGGTGCCGACCAGCGTGTCGGGGAACGCATAGGTGCGGCCGTCTTCATCCTTGGTCCACACGGTGCGGCCGAGGTATTCGAGGTTGACCTGATGGCAGATGCCGGTGCCCGGCGGCACCACGCTGAAGTTGTCGAAGGCGCTTTGGCCCCAACGCAGGAAGGCATAACGTTCGCCGTTGCGCTGCATTTCGATGTCGACGTTCTGCTCGAAAGCGCTGGGCGTGGCGAATTTGTCGACCATCACCGAGTGGTCGATCACCAGGTCCACCGGCGATAACGGATTGATTCGCTGCGGATCGCCGCCGGCCTTGGCCATCGCCGCACGCATGGCGGCAAGGTCGACCACGGCGGGCACGCCGGTAAAATCCTGCATCAGGACGCGGGCAGGGCGGTACTGGATTTCGCGGTCGGAGCGACGCTCCTTGAGCCACGCGGCGATCGCCTTGAGGTCGGCGCCGGTGACAGTTTTTTCATCTTCCCAGCGCAGCAGGTTTTCCAGCAGGACTTTCAGTGACATCGGTAACTTGTCGAGGTCGCCCAGGCTTTTGGCGGCATCCGGCAGGCTGAAATAGTGGTAGGTCTTGTCGTCGATTTGCAGTGTTTTAAGGGTCTTCAGACTATCGAGGGACGGCATTACGATCACTCCTTTGAATCCGCACGGCTACGGATTGAGGGGACGGGCAGAGCTATCAACGTAGCCCTGTTTTCATTAGCTGGCTAATAACTGGACTCTATGGGTAAGTCCAAGGTTCCGACATCGGCTATCATGCGCCGGTTTTCGTGACAGGCTTTGCTGCAACGCAAGGCCTGAGCATCGCGCAGGGGCCGAATCACCGCCCTCTGCCCAGGAGTAAGAATGAACACCCTATTCATGCATTGCCGGCCAGGCTTCGAAGGCGAAGTCTGTTCGGAGATTTCCGACCTCGCCGCGCAACTCAATGTGGCCGGCTACGCCAAGGCCAAAGCGGCCACCGCGTGCGCCGAGTTTGTCTGCACCGAAGAAGATGGCGCCGAGCGCCTGATGCGCGGTCAGCGTTTCGCCGAACTGATCTTCCCGCGCCAATGGGCGCGCGGGGTTTTCATTGATCTGCCGGAAACCGATCGCATCAGCGTGATCCTCGCGCACATGGCCGAATTCCCGGTGTGCGGCAGTCTCTGGCTGGAAGTCGTCGATACCAATGACGGCAAAGAACTGTCGAACTTCTGCAAGAAATTCGAGGGCCCGCTGCGCAAGGCGCTGACCGGCGCCGGCAAACTGGTGGAGGACGCCAGCAAGCCGCGTCTGCTGCTGACCTTCAAGAGCGGTCGTGAAGTGTTTCTGGGTATGGCCGATGCCGGTAACTCGGCGATGTGGCCGATGGGCATTCCGCGCCTGAAGTTTCCGCGTGAGGCACCGAGCCGTTCGACGCTGAAGCTGGAAGAGGCGTGGCACCACTTCATTCCGCGTGATCAGTGGGAAGATCGTCTGCACAGCGACATGACTGGCGTTGACCTCGGTGCCGCGCCGGGTGGCTGGACCTGGCAACTGGTCAACCGCGGCATGCTGGTGACCGCCATCGACAACGGCCCGATGGCCGAAAGCCTGATGGACACCGGTCTGGTCCAGCATTTGATGGCCGACGGTTTTACCTTCAAACCCAAGCAACCGGTGGACTGGATGGTCTGCGACATCGTCGAGAAACCGGCGCGTAACGCCGCGATGCTCGAAGAGTGGATCGGCGAAGGGCATTGCCGCGAGGCGGTGGTCAACCTGAAGTTGCCGATGAAGCAGCGTTACGCCGAAGTGAAGCGCTTGCTTGAGCGCATTGCCGATGGCTTCAAAGCGCGCGGGATCAAGGTCGATATCGGCTGCAAACAGCTGTATCACGACCGCGAGGAAGTGACCTGCCATTTGCGCCGGCATGACATCAAGAAAGCCAAGTCCCGCTGACACACAGCAAAACCCTGTGGGAGCGAGCCTGCTCGCGAAAGCGCAATCCGATCCAGCAATGATGTTGGCTGATACGACGCCTTCGCGAGCAGGCTCGCTCCCACAGGGGGGTGGCGTAACGCCACAGATGACCGAACACCCGGCAATGCGCGACAATGCCGGCCAGTTTCAGGAGTGAATCATGAGTGAAATGATCGATACCCCGGTCGACGGCACCCTCGACGCCACCGGCCTCAATTGCCCGGAACCGGTGATGATGCTGCACCAGCACATCCGTGACCTGGTACCCGGCGGCCTGCTCAAGGTGATTGCCACCGATCCATCGACCAAACGCGATATCCCCAAATTCTGCGTGTTTCTCGACCATGAACTGGTCAGCCAGCACGAAGAGGCCGGTACTTACCTGTACTGGATCCGCAAGAAACACGCCTGAATCCCAAGCGAACGCAAAACCAAATGTGGGAGCGAGCTTGCTCGCGAAAGCGGTATCTCAGTCACTATTGATGGCGACTGATACACCGCATTCGCCAGCAGGCTGGCTCCCACATTTTTTGTCCCGGTTTAAAGGACTTAGCCTGCCGAGCGACTGATCCGAATACGCTTGCGCGCACTGCGCGTCAGGCGAATCGACAGCATCAACGCTGCGCAGCTCAGGCCAACGATCAAACCCTGCCACAAACCGCTCGGGCCGCGTGGCTCGCCGAGCCAGTCGGTCAGGCCGAGGGCGTAACCCACCGGCAAACCAATCCCCCAATAAGCGAACAGGGTCAGGATCATCGTCACCCGCGTGTCCTGATAACCACGCAGAGCGCCGGCAGCGGTCACCTGAATAGCATCGGAAAACTGGAACAGCGCCGAATACACGATCAGCATCGCCGCGATGTGAATCACCGTCGGGTCAGCGGTGTAGATCGCCGCAATCGGCTCGCGCAGCAACAGCATCATGCTCGCCGACAGGCAGGCGTAAGCCAGTGCGGTGCCCATGCCGACACCGGCAGCAAACCGCGCCTCGCGTGGTTCTTCGCGGCCCAGCGCCTGACCGACACGCACGGTAACGGCCATGCCCAACGAGTAGGGAATCATGAACACCAGCGAGCTGACGTTCAGCGCAATCTGATGCCCGGCCACTACGGTGGCGCCGAGGCTGCCGATCAGCAGGGCGATCACGGCAAAAATGCTCGACTCGGCAAACACCGCGATGCCGATCGGCAGACCAATCGCCAGCAGGCGTTTGATCACCGCCCATTGCGGCCAGTCGAAACGGCTGAAAATCTCGCTCGAACGATAGGCCGGAGCCCAGCGCTCATAACCAGCCAGACCCAGCGCCATCACCCACATAACGATCGCCGTGGCCCAGCCGCAGCCGACCCCGCCCATCGCCGGCACACCGAAGTGGCCATAAATAAAGATGTAGTTCAGCGGAATGTTCAGCGCCAGACCACACAGGCCCAGCACCATCGCCGGACGCGTACGACCGATGCCGTCACTGGTGCAGCGCAGCACGTGATAGAACGCCACCGCCGGCAGGCCGCTGGCGATGCCATGCAGGTATTGCATGCACGGGCCGATCAACTCGGGATCGACCTTCATCAAGTGCAGCACCGGCTCGGCGGCGACCAGCATCGCTGTCGCGATCAGCCCGACCACCAGTGCCAGCCACAATGCCTGACGCACGAGTGGACCGATTTCGCTGTGCGTACCGGCGCCGAAGCGCTGAGCGACTTTCGGTGTGGTCGCCAGCAGGGTGCCGGTCATCAGCAGAAACACCGGCACCCAGATCGAGTTGCCCAGCGCCACGGCCGCCAGATCCTTGGGCCCGACGCGGCCAGCCATCACCGCATCGACGAAGCCCATGGCCGTGGTCGCCAATTGCGCGATGATGATCGGCAACGCCAGGGCGAGAAGGTTCTTGAACTCCAGGCGAATCCGCGCGGGGCGGGTCAGGGAAACAGCGACAGGTTGATCAGTTACAGAATTCACAGGCAAAGCGTCCACAGGTGTTGATGCGCAAGGCGCCGCATTCTACGCCGCTGACGTTACAGTCAGGAAAAATCCTCTGTTGCGGATTTGTAAGCGCAAAGCCCGCTGGCCCGGCAACCGATCTGCACCTAAACTGCCGATCCGCCTAAGGAGCCCGCCATGCTGATTGTTGCCGACGAAAATATCCCGCTGCTCGATGCCTTTTTTGCCGGTTTCGGCGAGATCCGCCGGGTACCGGGCCGTTCCATCGACCGCGCGACGGTCGAGCAGGCCGACGTGTTGCTCGTGCGCTCGGTGACCAACGTCAATCGTGCGTTGCTCGAGGGCAGCAAGGTGCGCTTTGTCGGCACCTGCACCATTGGCACTGATCATCTGGATCTCGAGTACTTCAATGAGGCCGGCATTACCTGGTCCAGTGCGCCCGGCTGCAACGCCCGCGGCGTGGTTGATTACGTGCTGGGCAGTCTGATGACGCTTGCCGAAATAGAAGGTCTCGATCTCACTCAACGGACCTACGGTGTCGTTGGTGCCGGCGAGGTAGGCGGGCGCCTGATCAAGGTCCTGAAGGGCCTGGGCTGGAACGTCAAAGTCTGCGATCCGCCGCGTCAGGCTGCCGAGGGCGGTGAGTACGTCAGCCTCGAGCAAATCATTGAGCAGTGCGACGTGATCAGTCTGCACACGCCGTTGACCCGCAGCGGCGGCGGGGCCACTTGGCATCTGTTCGATCAGCAGCGTTTGCAGCAACTCAAACCCGGCGCTTGGTTGATCAACGCAGCGCGTGGTCCGGTTGTGGATAACGCCGCGTTGCGCAAAGTGCTGTTGGAACGTGAAGACCTGCAAGCCGTTCTCGACGTCTGGGAAGCCGAGCCTGAGGTTGACACGGCGCTGGCCGAACTCTGCGTATTGGCCACGCCGCACATCGCCGGTTACAGCCTCGACGGCAAACAGCGCGGAACGGCGCAGATTTATCAGGCGTATTGCGCATTCAGCGGCCAACCGGCAGTTATCCAACTCAGTGATCTGTTGCCGGCACCGTGGTTGTCTGAAGTGACCCTGCATGCTGACAGCGATCCGGCCTGGGCGCTGGCGATGTTGTGCCGTGGGGTGTACGACCCGCGCCGCGATGACGCGGATTTTCGCCGCAGCCTCGTAGGCAATGTCGGTGAGCAGCGGGCGGCGTTCGACATGTTGCGCAAGCAATATCCGGTGCGACGCGAGATTGAAGGGCTGAAGGTGCGGATTGAAGGGGAGTCGCTGGCGTTGGCGAGAATTGTGGCGGCGCTGGGGGCGGTGGCCGTCTAGATACCGGGTCGGCCCTTTCGCGAGCAGGCTCGCTCCCACAGGAGATCTTCAGCGAATAAAGGTCCATGTGGGAGCGAGCCTGCTCGCGAAGGCCGCGCCACAAATACCTGATCTGCAGACAGAAAAAACCCGGTCAAAAGGACCGGGTCATGAAGACGGTGGCTATATCACTCTTGTTCGGCAGGCTTGACCAATCGCTTCTCCAGTTCGCTGCACGCTTGCTGGATCATTTCTTCAGTGATCGGTACTTCACGCCCATCCTTATCCAGTATCGAGCAACCCAGAGATTGGCCGGGCTTGGTGCGGATCACTTCAATTTTGTCTTCGCTGCTGTGTTGCAAGGACATGGCCTGTCTCCTCATCAGGTTGTGTGCCTAGGGTAAAACCGCCACGTGACCGGGCTGTGACAACTCCCTGCGGTCTGTCAGTGGGGCATCTCCACTCAAACAGAAACGACCGCTCGTCTCAACCGGGACTTTAGACCAATAGTAACTATGGCCTAGTCTTTGGGGGCATATTTAACCTGACTCATTGTGATTTACAGAGTTCCGCTCCAAGAAGGTTTAGGCTAGCCCTTTCACCAACACGGATGTGTACCTGAATGACCCCGAAGCTTTCTTCACGACACCGTCGGGCCCTGCGTCTGACCACTCGATTTCTGGCCCCTTACCGCTGGCAAGTCATCGCTGCGCTGCTGGCATTGATCGTCACCGCCGCCGTTACGTTGTCGATGGGGCAGGGCATCAAACTGTTGGTCGACCGCGGCTTCATGACTCAGTCGCCGCATCAGCTCAATCAGAGCATTGGCATCTTCATGTTGATGGTGCTGGGGCTGGCGGTCGGCACGTTCGCGCGGTTCTACTGGGTATCGTGGATCGGCGAGCGCTGCGTGGCCGATATTCGTCGTGAAGTGTTCAACCATCTGGTCTATCTGCATCCGGGCTTTTACGAGAACAACCGCAGTTCGGAGATTCAGTCGCGGCTGACGGCCGACACGACACTCCTGCAATCGGTGATCGGCTCGTCGCTGTCGATGTTCCTGCGCAATCTGCTGATGGTCATTGGTGGTGTCATTCTGTTGTTCGTGACCAATGCGAAACTCACCAGCATCGTGGTAATTGCCTTGCCGTTCGTGGTGGCACCGATTCTGATTTTCGGCAGGCGCGTACGCAATCTGTCGCGGTTGAGCCAGGACCGGGTCGCCGATATCGGCAGCTATGTTTCCGAGACTCTCGGCCAGATCAAAACCGTGCAGGCCTACAACCATCAGGTGCAGGACGAGCGGCGTTTTGCGACGACGGTCGAGGACGCGTTCGACACGGCGCGCAAACGCATCTTTCAGCGTTCATGGATGATCACCATGGTGATCGTGCTGGTGCTCGGCGCGGTGGCGGTGATGTTGTGGGTCGGTGGCATGGACGTGATCGCCGGGCGCATCACTGGAGGTGAACTGGCGGCGTTTGTCTTTTACAGTCTGATCGTCGGCAGTGCGATCGGCACCTTGAGTGAGGTGATCGGTGAGCTGCAACGCGCGGCGGGTGCCGCCGAACGAATCGCTGAGCTGTTGGGTTCGGAAAATATCATTCAACCGCCCACTACCGGACTGGTGACCCTGCCGCAGCGCGTGCGGGGTGAATTGCAATTGCAGGAAGTACGTTTTTCCTATCCGTCGCGGCCTGAAAGCTATGCCGTCAACGGCTTGAACCTGACCATCCGGGCCGGTGAGACGCTGGCGCTGGTGGGGCCATCCGGCGCCGGCAAGTCCACGGTGTACGATTTGCTATTGCGCTTTTATGACCCCGTGGAAGGGCGGATCCTGATTGATGGTGTGCCGCTGACCAGCCTTGATCCGCTGGACCTGCGCCGTCACTTCGCCTTGGTCTCGCAGTCGCCGGCGCTGTTTTTCGGCAGCGTTGAAGAAAATATTCGTTACGGCAATCCGGGGGCGACGCTGGAGCAAGTCAAGGACGCGGCAAAAATTGCTCACGCCCACGACTTCATCGAGAAAATGCCCAACGGTTATCAGACCCATCTCGGCGATGGTGGCCTCGGCCTGTCCGGTGGTCAGCGTCAGCGTCTGGCGATCGCCCGGGCATTGCTGGTCGACGCACCGATCCTGCTGCTGGACGAAGCCACCAGTGCCCTCGATGCGCAGAGCGAACACCTGATTCAGGAAGCCCTGCCGAGCCTGATGCAGAACCGCACCACGCTGGTGATCGCGCATCGACTGGCCACTGTGAAAAACGCTGACCGGATTGCAGTGATGGATCAGGGCAAGCTTGTGGCCATTGGTACTCATCAGGAACTGATTGCCAGCAATCCGCTGTATGCGCGGTTGGCGGCGTTGCAGTTCAATGATGGAAAAGTAACGGTTGATCAAGTCTGATGGACACTGCTCGTATCGGGCATTATGGCGCTAATGAGTCAGCAAGCGACCTAGTAACCGACTTAGTAACCGACCTAGTAGCGAGATTATTGTTAACGCTGGGGCCCCGTTCTCTGAGGATCAGTGATCTGATGGCAGAGATGAGCCTGGTCCACAAGGCTACGTTCAGATCCAACTATCTCAAGCCGGCCTTAACCGCTGGAATGATCGAAATGACCGATCCTCAATCACCCAAGAATCCAACCCAGAAATATCGGCTTACTCAACTTGGCAAAATGATGGTTAAAAAGTTGAAGTGTTAATTTGGCAGCCGACAGCTCAATAAAAAATGCCCGTATCTCGCGATATGGGCATTTTTCGTTATCCGGCCTTAAGCGCTGGATTACTGATCATCAAAATACCGTTCATGCCAATCCACCAGCGGCTGCGGTGAGTTGAGCTTCTGGCCGTAGATCACCGAATAAGACAACACGTTCTGCACGTACTGACGGGTTTCATCGAACGGGATGCTTTCCACCCAGACGTCGAAGCTCAGATGATCGGCACCGCGCAGCCATTGGCGCACACGGCCGGGGCCGGCGTTGTAGGCGGCGGAGGCGAGGACGCGGTTGCCGTTGAACTGGCTGTGCACCTGACTCAGGTAAGCGGCGCCGAGCTGTATGTTCTTGTCCGGATCCAGCACCTGCTGCGGCGAGGCCAGCGGGATGCTGAACTTGCGCGCGGTTTCCTTGGCGGTGCCGGGCATCAACTGCATCAGGCCGCTGGCGCCGACGCCGGAGCGGGCGTCGTCCATGAAGGCGCTTTCCTGGCGGGTGATGGCGAACACCCAGCTCGAATGCAGACCACGCACCTTGGCTTCACGCACGAGAGTTTCGCGGTGGGCCATCGGGAAGCGGATATCCAGATCGTCCCAGTACTGCGCCTGACTGATGGTGCGGATCGCCGGGAAGTACCATTTCAGGTCGTAAGCCAGTTTCGCCTGGGCAACCATTTCATCGCGATTGAAATGGCGGCTGACGTGATACCACTCGCGACGACCGTCGACGATCTGCCCGCGAGCATGGAACTCCAGCGCGCGGCGAACACCGGGGGTGTTGCGCACCTTGTTGATCAGCGCCTGACTGAGCACCAATGGCTTGTTGTTCAGCGAGTACGGCGATTGCGAGCGGTCGGCGGCGAGGAAACCGTAGAAGTCACGTTCGCGCGCGAGGCCTTTGTACAGCGTCTGTGCTTCCGGGTTTTGCGGTTGGGCCAGTTCCAGACTGCGCGCCTGCCAGTAGCGCCAGCGGTTGGTGGTGGCCAGATCCTGCGGCAGACGGCGAGTCAACTGATACGCATCGTCCCAACGGGCCAGACGCAGCAACAGGCGCAGACGCCATTCCGAGACGGTGTTGTCGCGCAGTTCCGGGTCGTACTTGGTCATCACATCCAGCGCGCGGCTGTCGAAACGACGAGCGAGAGTCAGGCCGATTTCCCGGGCGATCGCGACTTTTTCATCGCGAGAGAAATGCATGCTGCTGGCGTAACCGTCGAGCAAGGCCATGGCCTTGTCCGGATCCTGGCGCGCCAAACGGCGCAGGCCGAGGCTGACCACGTCGGACATCGGCTCATCGGCCGGGGTGAAACGTGAAGGCTGATTGAGCAGCTCCGGTTTCTGCGCGACATCGACCAGCAAACGACCGCGCGGGGCGAGGGTAGTCAAGCCGTTGACCAGACTGTTGGCCAGTGGATAGTTGCGCGTCTGAGCGGCGAGTTTGGTGCGCTCCCAGCGTTTCTGCTCGGTGAGCTGGCCGTCGGCAGCCCAGATGCCGAACAGCGCGTCGCACGCAGCGGGTTGCGATTTGCCGGTCAGCCAGAGCTTGTCGGCGTTGGCGTAACCCTCGGCCTTGTGGTTGCTGCTGATCTGGTACTGCGCGTTGAGGCAGTCCAGTTCAGTGAAGTTGAGTTTCGGGTCGTAGTACTTGACGAAGGTCGCCCAGTCGCCTCGGTCGGCGAGCCAGCGCAACCAGCGCAGTTTCATCCAGTTGGCCTGGGGCAGGTCACCGTGTTCGGCGAGGAATTTTTCGATTTCCGCATTGCTCGCGGTCTTCAGACGCGCGGTCAGTTCGTCGTAGGCCAGATACGGTTCCAGCGGGTAATCGGCCAGCGCCTGGCTGTAGCGCAAGTACGGGCCGGTATCACCCTTGGCCAAGGCGCGCTTGGCTTCATCGTAATACTGGCGTTGGGTGGACAGGTCCACCGCCTGGGCGGATTGAGCGGCAGCGGCGGTAAGTAGCAAACAGGACAAGACACTGAAAAGGCGACTGCGCATGAGACATCCGGGCAGAGAAATCATGACAAGTGCCGACACGAATCAGCACTGAATTGTCTGTAGCTTAGCCTTTTGCCAGCAAGCGGCGAAAGCTTTGCGGGCCTCGCAGCACAAGTTCGCAACAATTGTTGTGCAGAGTGCTTCGACAGACAAATTGCCGGCCTGCTGAAGCCCTAACTCAGGTAGAATGCGCGCCCGGTTTTTGGAGAAGCTCATGACCCTGCTCAAATTCAGCGATGTGTCCCTTGCGTTCGGCGCTATGCCGTTGTTGGACAAGGTGTCCTGGCAGATCGCCCGTGGTGAGCGGGTGTGCATCATCGGCCGCAACGGCACTGGCAAGTCCAGCATGATGAAACTGGTCAAGGGCGACCAGAAGCCCGATGAAGGCTCGGTGTGGCGTGCCCCCGGTCTGAAAATCGGCGAATTGCCGCAAGAACTGCCAGTGGCCGACGATCGGACGGTGTTCGACGTGGTCGCTGAAGGCCTCGATGGCGTGGGCGCGTTGCTCGCCGAGTACCATCACCTCGCGCAGAACTGCGTCACTGAAGAAGACCTGAACAAGCTGATGCACGTTCAGCAAGACCTCGAAGCCCGTGATGGCTGGCGTTTGCAGACGCTGGTCGAAAGCACCTTGAGCCGTCTGCAACTGCCGGCCGACAAGACCCTCGCCCAGTTGTCCGGCGGCTGGCGTCGTCGCGTGCTGCTGGCACAGGCGCTGGTGTCCGAGCCGGATCTGCTGCTGCTCGACGAACCGACCAACCACCTGGACATCGGTGCGATTGCCTGGCTCGAAGAGGCACTGAAAGATTTCCAGGGCGCCGTGCTGTTCATCACGCACGACCGTTCTTTCCTGCAAAACCTCGCCACGCGCATTCTCGAACTGGATCGCGGCGGCCTGATCGACTGGAACGGCGACTACGCCAGTTTCCTCGTGCACAAAGAAGCTGCACTGGCCGCTGAAGAGACCGCCAACGCGCTGTTCGACAAGAAACTGGCCCAGGAAGAAGTCTGGATCCGCCAGGGCATCAAGGCGCGCCGCACCCGTAACGAAGGCCGCGTCCGCGCCCTGAAAGCCCTGCGCGTTGAGCGCAGCGAGCGTCGTGAACGGACTGGCAAGGCCAACATTCAGTTGGACACTGCCGACAAGTCCGGCAAGCAGGTGATGGTCCTCGAGAACGTGAGTTTCGCGCACCCGGGCGGCCCGTTCCTGATCAAGGACTTCTCGATGGTGCTGACGCGCGGCGACCGTATCGGTCTGCTCGGCGCCAACGGTACCGGCAAGACCACTCTGTTGAAACTGATGCTCAGCGGTCTGCAACCGACCAGCGGCAAAGTGGAAGAGGGCACGCGGATCGACGTGGCGTACTTCGACCAGTTGCGCCATCAACTGGATCTGGAAAAGACCGTGATCGATAACGTTGCCGAAGGTCGCGACTTTATCGATATCGACGGCCAGAGCCGTCACGTGCTGAGCTACCTCGGCGATTTCCTGTTCAGCCCGCAGCGTGCCCGCACGCCGGTCAAGGCGCTGTCGGGTGGCGAGCGTGCGCGTCTGTTGCTGGCCAAACTGTTCAGCAAACCGGCGAACCTGCTGGTACTCGACGAACCGACCAACGACCTCGACGTGGAAACCCTCGAGCTGCTCGAAGAAGTGCTGCTGACCTTCAACGGCACCGTGCTGATGGTCAGCCACGACCGGGCATTCCTCGACAACGTGGTCACCAGCACCCTGGTCTTCGAGGGTGAAGGCAAGGTGCGTGAATACGTCGGCGGCTATCAGGACTGGATCCGTCAGGGCGGTTCGCCGCGTCTGTTGGGCGTGACTGAAAGCAAGTCGGGCAAGGCTGACCTGAATTCGGCGGTGGTCACTGCCGAGCCAGCAGTGGCTGCAGCGCCTGCGGCAGCGGCTCCGGCGGCGAAGAAAAAGCTGAGCTACAAACTGCAGCGTGAGCTGGAAGCGTTGCCGGGCGATATCGACGCCAAGGAACAGCAGATCGCCGCAGTGGAGGCCGAGATGGCTGAAGGCGGTTTCTATCAGCGTCCACCGGCTGAAACAGCCAAGGTGATTGCTTCGCTGGAGCAGTTGCAGGCTGAGCTGGATGCGTTGATGGAGCGTTGGGCCGAGCTGGATGCCTGATTGATCCGGATGTGAAAAAGCCCGGCGTTCAGTGATGAACGCCGGGCTTTTCATATGTAAACGCAGTTCCCTTGTAGGAGTGAGCCTGCTCGCGATAGCGGTTTGGCATTCAACGGATTCGTCGACTGTCAGAGCGCTATCGCGAGCAGGCTCACTCCTACATGGAAAGGTGTTTCAGCGTTTGACCAGGTGGACGGCGAGGACGTCGCATGGCGCGCCGTGCAGCACGTCATTCGCGGTCGAGCCGAGCAACAGCGCCAGACCATGTCGGCCATGACTGCCGACCACGATCAGATCGCACGTTTGTTCTTTGGCGAAATGATGGATTTCCTGGCGTGGCTGGCCATAGGTCAGATGGCAGTTGGCGCCCTCAAGCTCTGAGTATTTGGCTTTCAGGCGCTCCAGGCGTTCCTTGGCCTGATCGAACTGCTGTTGTTGCAGTTGTGACAGATCCATCGGCACGTCGCCGCCGAATGCCATGGCCATCGGCTCGACGATATGCACCAGCGAAAGCTTGGCGCCATTGCTTACCGACAGCTCGCGGGCGCGGTGAATCACAGGGTCGCACTCTTCGGTCAGATCTACGGCGACCAGGATGTGGTGGTAGGGCATGAGGTGCTCCTCGTGAGGTTTCAATATTGTTAAGTATGGCTGGTTTCAAGCGCATTGGTTCCAAAGTGACACAATGCGCTCACCGAGAATTGGGAATAGAGATATGACGGTCTGGTTGGTGGTGTCAATCCTGCTGGTGGTTTTAAGTCCGCTGGCGTGGTTGCGCCCATCGCGCGCGCAAAGCGGTCGCATCGCCCTGCGTATGGAGGCACGACGCATCGGTCTGGCCATGCAGTTGGCACCTCAGGAATGGCCACACTGGCTGGCGCAAGAGCCACCAAACCCGTGCGCACAGTATCATCGGCCGCGCCGTGGCAAGTCGCCTGCCTGCTGGACTTACTGGCAGAAAACGCCGGGTATCTGGGTTAATCAGTGGCAGGAAGTCTGCGAAGATCGGGCGCTGCTCAATCATTTCGAAAAGTTGCCGGGCAACGTTTTCAAAGTCGAGGCAGACAAGCAGATGATCGCCTTGTATTGGGGCGAGAAGGGCGACGCCACGGTTTTGCTGGATATCGATGCCACTCTGAAAGCGCTGGCATGACGCGCGGACTTTTCCCACTGCAACGGTGGGGAACGTCCGGCAGACGCGCAATAAAAAGCCCGACATGATTCATCGGGCTGGGGTGGCCAGGCAGGCCGGAAATCTTTTTGATGCTGAGTCAGTCAGCGCATTTCTCTGTCGTCCACCCAGCGTAGCCCTTTAAACAAGGGCTGCCGCGAATTAGGGCGACTTTTCTAACTATTGATTCTATGAATGGCTTCACATGCAGACGCGTGTTGCGGGTCTTCGTCTTACAGAAATGACCGCAAAGTCGCATTTCAACCCGTATTTTGGGCGATTGACAATTGTCGGAAATTCCGTGAAGGTGACGTACCCAAATCAAACGGGCGTATGAATTGAGCGTTTGTCTTACAGACTGCTCCTACAGAATCCCGACTATCGCGTTGGCGGGTGTGCCGGGTGGATTGGCGTTAGCATCGACGAAAAAGCGTCCTGCCGAGCCATTCGCCTGCGTCCGACGTGTACTGTTCAGCTTCCATATCGTGGAGATCAGTTGATGATTTACGAAGGTAAAGCCATCACGGTTAAAGCTCTTGAAAGTGGCATCGTCGAATTGAAATTCGACCTCAAGGGTGAGTCCGTCAACAAGTTCAACCGTCTAACCCTGAACGAACTCCGTCAGGCCGTAGACACCATCAAGGCAGATGCTTCGATCAAGGGCGTGATCGTCAGCAGTGGCAAGGACGTGTTCATCGTCGGCGCCGACATCACCGAATTTGTCGACAACTTCAAGCTGCCGGATGCCGAGCTGGTTGCTGGCAATCTCGAAGCCAACAAGATCTTCAGCGATTTCGAAGACCTCAACGTCCCAACCGTAGTTGCCATCAATGGCATCGCACTGGGCGGCGGTCTGGAAATGTGCCTGGCGGCTGACTATCGCGTCATGTCGACCAAGGCCAAGATCGGTCTGCCGGAAGTCAAACTGGGCATCTACCCAGGCTTCGGCGGCACCGTGCGTCTGCCGCGTCTGATCGGTGTCGACAACGCCATCGAATGGATTGCCTCCGGTAAGGAAAACCGCCCTGAAGACGCGCTGAAAGTCAGCGCTGTCGACGCCGTGGTTGCTCCGGAGAAGCTGCAGGAAGCTGCCCTTGAACTGATCAAGCGCGCCATCTCCGGCGAGTTCGACTTCAAGGCCAAACGTCAGCCGAAACTTGAAAAACTCAAGCTGAACGCCATTGAACAAATGATGGCTTTCGAAACCGCCAAAGGTTTCGTCGCCGGTCAAGCTGGCCCGAACTACCCGGCGCCGGTTGAAGCGATCAAGACCATCCAGAAAGCCGCGAACTTCGGTCGTGACAAGGCGCTGGAAGTCGAAGCTGCAGGTTTCGTCAAACTGGCCAAGACCTCTGCCGCGCAGAGCTTGATCGGTCTGTTCCTGAACGATCAGGAACTGAAGAAAAAGGCCAAGGCCTACGACGAAATCGCCAAAGACGTGAAGCAGGCTGCTGTACTCGGCGCCGGCATCATGGGTGGCGGTATCGCTTATCAGTCGGCCTCCAAAGGTACGCCGATCCTGATGAAGGACATCAATGAGCACGGTATCGAGCAGGGTTTGGCCGAAGCCGCCAAACTGCTGGTTGGCCGCGTTGATAAAGGTCGCATGACCGCTGCGAAAATGGCTGAAGTGCTCAACGCCATTCGTCCGACCCTGTCCTACGGCGACTTCGGTCACGTCGATCTGGTTGTCGAAGCTGTCGTCGAAAACCCGAAGGTCAAGCAAGCCGTGCTGGCTGAAGTCGAAGGTCAGGTCAAAGAGGACACCATCCTCGCGTCCAACACCTCGACCATTTCCATCAGCCTGCTGGCCAAGGCCCTCAAGCGTCCGGAAAACTTCGTCGGCATGCACTTCTTCAACCCGGTGCACATGATGCCGCTGGTGGAAGTGATCCGTGGCGAGAAGTCGAGTGAGCTGGCGGTTGCCACCACCGTTGCCTACGCCAAGAAAATGGGCAAGAACCCGATCGTCGTCAACGACTGCCCGGGCTTCCTGGTCAACCGCGTGCTGTTCCCGTACTTCGGCGGTTTCGCCAAGCTGGTCAGCGCCGGTGTGGACTTCGTCCGTATCGACAAGGTCATGGAAAAATTCGGCTGGCCGATGGGCCCGGCATACCTGATGGACGTGGTCGGCATCGACACCGGTCACCACGGTCGTGACGTCATGGCTGAAGGCTTCCCCGACCGCATGAAGGATGACCGTCGTTCGGCCATTGACGTGCTGTACGAAGCCAAGCGCCTGGGCCAGAAAAACGGCAAGGGCTTCTACGCCTATGAGGCCGACAAGAAAGGCAAGCAGAAGAAAGTCGCCGATCCATCGGTACTGGAAGTGCTCAAGCCGATCGTTTACGAGCAGCGCGAAGTCACTGACGAAGACATCATCAACTGGATGATGATCCCGCTGTGCCTGGAAACCGTGCGTTGCCTGGAAGACGGCATCGTTGAAACTGCCGCCGAAGCCGACATGGGTCTGGTCTACGGTATCGGTTTCCCTCCATTCCGTGGCGGTGCGCTGCGCTACATCGATTCGATCGGTGTTGCCGAGTTCGTTGCCCTGGCTGACCAGTACGCTGATTTGGGCGCGCTGTACCACCCGACCGCGAAACTGCGTGAAATGGCCAAAACCGGCCAACGGTTCTTCGGTTAAGCGTCCCAACTTTTGAGCGAGAGTGAAATTTTATGAGCTTGAATCCAAGAGACGTCGTGATTGTCGACTTCGGTCGTACTCCGATGGGCCGCTCCAAGGGCGGCATGCACCGCAACACCCGCGCCGAAGACATGTCGGCGCACCTGATCAGCAAATTGCTGGAACGCAACGCCAAGGTCGATCCTGCTGAAGTCGAGGACGTGATCTGGGGCTGCGTCAACCAGACCCTGGAGCAGGGCTGGAACATCGCGCGCATGGCGTCGCTGATGACCCAGATCCCGCACACTTCGGCTGGCCAGACCGTCAGCCGTCTGTGTGGCTCGTCGATGAGTGCACTGCACACTGCTGCGCAAGCGATCATGACCGGCAACGGTGACGTGTTCGTGGTTGGCGGCGTCGAGCATATGGGCCACGTGAGCATGATGCACGGTGTCGATCCGAACCCGCACATGTCGCTGTACGCGGCGAAAGCCTCGGGCATGATGGGCCTGACCGCGGAAATGCTCGGCAAAATGCACGGCATCACTCGCGAACAGCAGGACGCTTTTGGCGTGCGTTCCCACCAGTTGGCCCACAAGGCAACCGTGGAAGGCAAGTTCAAAGATGAAATCATCCCGATGCAGGGCTACGACGAGAACGGTTTCCTGAAACTGTTCGATTACGACGAAACCATTCGTCCGGAAACCACCCTGGAAAGTCTGGCGGCTCTCAAGCCAGCCTTCAATCCAAAGGGCGGCACCGTGACAGCCGGTACTTCGTCGCAGATCACCGATGGTGCTTCGTGCATGATCGTGATGTCGGCGCAGCGTGCACAGGACCTGGGTATCCAGCCAATGGCGGTGATCCGTTCGATGGCAGTGGCGGGTGTGGATCCGGCAATCATGGGCTATGGTCCAGTTCCGGCAACACAAAAAGCCCTGAAGCGTGCGGGCCTTGGCATCAACGATATCGACTTCTTCGAACTCAACGAAGCTTTCGCCGCACAGGCCCTGCCAGTGCTGAAAGATCTGAAAGTGCTCGACAAGATGAACGAGAAGGTTAACCTGCACGGCGGCGCGATCGCCCTGGGTCACCCGTTCGGTTGCTCCGGTGCCCGTATTTCCGGCACCTTGCTGAACGTGATGAAGCAGAATAGCGGCACCTTCGGGGTGGCTACTATGTGCATTGGTCTCGGCCAAGGCATCTCCACCGTCTTCGAACGCGTCTAAGCGTCTCGTTGATGGAAGCCGGGGCCAAGTGCCCCGGTTTTTGTTTTTGTGGATTTATTTTGTTTTTATTTTGAAAAAATTTGAGTGAGGGCCAAACCATGCCGATACAACCTGGGCTCTACCAACATTACAAAGGTCCGCAGTACCGCGTATTCAGTGTTGCGCGGCATTCCGAGACCGAAGAAGAAGTGGTCTTTTACCAAGCCCTGTATGGCGATTACGGCTTTTGGGTACGCCCTCTGAGCATGTTTCTCGAGTCAGTCGAGGTTGACGGCGAGCAGGTGCCACGCTTTGCTTTGGTGCAAGCCGAACCGAGCCTTTTTTCCAAGGCATAAGGCGAGTGCGCGCAGAACCCTGTGCTTGACCTCACCTTGTATCAACTATATATAGCGGTGCCGCGTCAGGCGCCAACCGCCTTTCACTTCTAGAATTCAGGAATTTTCTGATCCATGGGCAAATCGCTGGTCATTGTGGAATCCCCGGCTAAGGCCAAGACCATCAACAAGTATCTGGGTAACCAATACGTGGTGAAGTCGAGTATCGGCCATATCCGAGACCTGCCCACCAGCGGTTCGGCTAGCGCCAGCAAAGAGCCAGCCGCCAAGCGCGGCAAGGCTGCTGCGGGCGAAGGTCCGGTGCTCTCGCCGAAAGAGAAAGCGCGCAAGCAGCTGGTCTCGCGTATGGGTGTCGATCCCGATCATGGCTGGAAAGCCAAGTACGAGATCCTCCCGGGTAAAGAGAAGGTGATCGAAGAGCTGCGCCGGCTCGCCAAAGATGCTGACACCATCTATCTCGCAACCGACTTGGATCGCGAGGGGGAAGCCATTGCCTGGCACCTGCGCGAAGCCATCGGTGGTGACGACAGCCGCTACAAGCGCGTGGTGTTCAACGAAATCACCAAGAAGGCGATTCAGGAAGCCTTCTCGGAGCCGGGCGAGCTGGACATCGATCGAGTCAACGCTCAACAGGCGCGTCGTTTCCTCGACCGCGTTGTGGGCTACATGGTTTCGCCGCTGCTGTGGGCAAAGATTGCCCGTGGCCTGTCCGCTGGCCGTGTGCAATCGGTTGCTGTGAAGCTGGTGGTCGAGCGTGAGCGCGAAATTCGTGCGTTCAACCCGGAAGAGTACTGGGAAGTGCATGCCGATCTCGGCACCACCAAAGGCTCGACCGTGCGTTTCGAAGTAGCTCGCGAGAAAGGCGAAGCCTTCAAGCCGCTCAACGAAGCTCAGGCCATGGCCGCGCTGGAGAAGCTCAAGTCTTCCAGCTACAGCATCGTCAAACGCGAAGACAAACCGACCAGCAGCAAGCCTTCGGCGCCATTCATCACGTCGACCCTGCAACAGGCTGCGAGTAACCGCCTGGGCTTCGGCGTGAAGAAAACCATGATGATGGCTCAGCGTCTGTACGAAGCCGGCTACATCACTTATATGCGTACCGACTCGACCAACCTCTCGGCCGATGCCGTGGCAATGGCGCGCACTTACATCGAAGACGAGTTCGGCAAGAAGTACCTGCCGGAAACGCCAAACGTCTACAGCAGCAAAGAAGGCGCGCAAGAGGCTCACGAAGCGATCCGTCCTTCCGACGCCAACACCACGCCGAGCAAGCTCGCAGGCATGGAGCGTGACGCTGAGCGCCTCTACGAGCTGATCTGGCGCCAGTTCCTCGCTTGCCAGATGCTGCCGGCGCAATATCTGTCGACCACCGTCAGCGTCGGCGCTGGCGATTTCGAGCTGCGCGCCAAGGGCCGTATCCTCAAATTCGACGGTTACACTCGTGTTATGCCGCAAATTGCCAAGCCAGGCGACGACGACGTTCTGCCTGATATGGCGCAGGGCGATGTGATGAAGCTGATCAAGCTTGATCCATCGCAGCACTTCACCAAGCCACCGGCGCGCTACTCGGAAGCCAGCCTGGTTAAAGAAATGGAAAAACGTGGCATCGGTCGTCCTTCGACTTACGCTGCGATCATTTCGACCATTCAGGATCGCGGTTACGTGACCTTGCACAACCGTCGTTTCTACTCGGAAAAGATGGGCGACATCGTCACCGAGCGTCTGTCGGAAAGTTTCTCGAACCTCATGGACTACGGCTTCACCGCCGGCATGGAAGAGAACCTCGATGACGTGGCGCAGGGCGAACGCGACTGGAAAAGCGTGCTGGACGAGTTCTACGGCGATTTCAAAAAGAAACTCGAAGTAGCCGAAAACCCGGAAAGCGGCATGCGCGCCAACCAGCCGGTCATGACCGACATTCCGTGCACGACCTGTGGTCGTCCGATGCAGATTCGTACTGCGTCGACTGGCGTGTTCCTCGGTTGCTCGGGTTACAGCCTGCCGCCGAAAGAGCGCTGCAAGGCCACCGTCAACCTGGTGCCGGGCGACGAAATCGCTGCGGACGACGAAGGTGAGTCGGAATCGCTGGTACTGCGCGGCAAGCATCGCTGCCCGATCTGCAGCACGGCGATGGACGCTTATCTGCTCGACGAGAAGCGCAAGCTGCACATCTGCGGTAACAACCCGGATTGCGCGGGCTACGAAATCGAAGAGGGCAGCTATCGCATCAAGGGCTACGAAGGTCCGAGCCTGGAATGCGACAAGTGCGGCAGCGAGATGCAGCTCAAGACCGGCCGTTTTGGCAAGTTCTTCGGTTGCACCAACCCTGAGTGCAAGAACACCCGCAAGCTGTTGAAAAGCGGTGATGCAGCGCCGCCGAAGATGGATCCGGTGAAGATGCCTGAGTTGAAATGCGAAAAGGTCAACGACACTTACATCCTGCGTGACGGTGCCTCCGGTCTGTTCCTGGCCGCCAGCCAGTTCCCGAAAAACCGTGAGACCCGTGCTCCGCTGGTGATCGAGATTGTGCCGCACAAGGACGAAATCGATCCGAAGTACCACTTCCTCTGCGACGCGCCGAAGAAGGATCCTGATGGTCTGCCAGCGGTCATCCGCTACAGCCGCAAGACCAAGGAGCAATACGTGCAGACCGAAGTCGACGGCAAGCCTACCGGTTGGAAAGCGTACTTCGACGGCGGCAAGTGGACGGTTGAAGACAAGCGTACGAAGCCAAAAGCTGAGTAAGCCTTAGCCTGATACTGAAAGGCCGCATGAGAACCCTTGGGTTTTCAGGCGGCCTTTTTGTTTTGTGCTTGCGGTGGGATTGGCTGATCCACGACACTGTCCGGCCTGTGTGAAGCAATTATTTCGTTGTGGAGAGCGCCGTCATGGCTCACGAACTCTATACCCGTACCAATCAGAAGATCTATTTCGCCGGCCTGTCGCTCGAAGCCTTGGCTCGTGCTGAAGAAGGGCGTGCGATGAATTCTCTGGCGTTGATTCAGGCTGGGCGTGAATCGGCGCTGTTTCACCTGTACGGGGCCTTGCTGGGGCTTTGTCATGAGATCGCGGGTTTCTATCGTCTGCCGCAGGCCAATGCGCCGCGGGCGGAGATGCTGCTGACGCGTGAAGTGCTGGAGTCGATCGCAATTCCCGAATTGGCCGAAATGGTTGAGTTGGCGGGCAATTCTGAAACCTGGTTGGCGAAACTGCTGGCAGCGCATTCGGCGCTGTTTCAACCGCCACGAGTGCCGCACAAGCCGAAGGGTGATGTGACGCAACCGTTGATTCAGGCGATTAATCTGGATGAAGAAGAAGCGCCAGAGGAGTTGAGTCGAGAGGAGCTGGAGAGCTGGCGGCAGAACTTGAAAGGTCTGGCGATACGTTTCCGCGAAGGCTTGAACGAATGCTGAGGGCGATTGACACGGTGGCAATCTGAAACATGCTGCTGGTCAAGATCCCGAGCGAAGCCTGAATGATGTCTATATAATCCCTGCCTTTCGTGGAGAACAGACCTTTATGCCAACGTCCTTTCTAGAAATTGTCGAGTTACCCGACGGCCGAATCGAGCTGCGCAGGGCCGAGGACGAGGGTTCTCTGGTGACGCTGGATTTCTCCGAGGATGCCAAGGCGTTCCTGCAAGGTCAGCATGTGGAGATCGCCAAGGCGATGTTAAGCGTCGGCGTGCAAATGGCCGGTCGCATGGTCGAAGGCGAGTTTGATAAGGAAGAAGGGCCGCGGGTTCTTCATTGATCCCCGTCTTTTTACTTTTTGACGTTACCGCTTCAGATCGGCTTCTCTGTCCCTGGAGAAGCCCTGCGCTTCACACAGCGCGTATAAGCACCAATCAACCCAAACGAATATTCAGGCTCTGAGCATCGCCCGTGCGTGCGGCGTTGATCAGTTGTTGCCGTGAATTTGCGTTCAGCGGGTTGAGCCAAGTGACTACGGTGTGACTGCGACCCAGTTTCAGGGCTTCGCATGCCAGTTGCTGAGCGCTTTGAGCGCCTCTTGGTTGCAGCAGCAGAATACGCTCGCGATTCAAGCCGGCATCCCGCAGCCATGTCTGGGTCAGGCTCGCAGGAGGCGCTATCAGCGTCAGCCAGCGTGCGTCCTGATCTTCACTGAGTTCGCGAAGGATCGGGGCAAGCAGGTTCAGGCAGTTCCCGGTAGCACCGCGCAGTGACAGCTCGCTGAATACTTCAGGTTCAGCAATCCACGGGCGCTCGACGACCTCTTTGAGGATCGGCGCCATCGGTTGTGCCAGAAACGCTTCGAATAAAGGCAGTTGTGTTTGCTGAGGGGGGTGTGGGAACTGCATAAAGCCTCCTTTAGCGGCGAATGACGCCGACACTCAAGCCTTCGATCACCAGTTCCTGATCTTTCAGGTCGACTTCGATAGGGGCGAACTCAGGGTTTTCGGCAATCAGCCAGACCTTGCTGCCTTCACGCTTGAAGCGTTTGACGGTCACTTCATCGCCGATGCGAGCGACGACGACCTGGCCATTACGCGCTTCGCGGGTGGTGTGCACGGCGAGGAGGTCACCGTCGAAAATGCCGATGTCCTTCATGCTCATGCCGTGCACGCGCAACAGATAGTCGGCGCGCGGATGGAAGAAGGCCGGGTTTATATTGCAGGACTCTTCGATGTGCTGCTGGGCGAGGATCGGCGCGCCGGCAGCGACCCGGCCAATGATCGGCAGGGTAGAGTCGTCGGCCTTGGCTTCGAAGCCGGGAATGCGAATACCGCGCGAAGCCCCTGGGGTCATCTCGATGGCGCCTTTGCGGGCCAGTGCCTTGAGATGTTCTTCTGCCGCGTTCGGCGACTTGAAGCCCAGTTCCTGAGCGATTTCCGCGCGGGTTGGCGGGTAGCCGTTGTCTTCGAGGCAACGTTTGATGAAGGCCAGAATCTCGGCTTGGCGTGGCGTCAGCTTTAGCATATTGATCGCTCTGTCTTTTTATACAGTGACTGGGATTATATACAGTGAAGCGTCCTTGGCAATGCCCGTTTTTTTGCCGGCCGCCAGACGGTCGGCAGCCTTGCTTATTAATGCATCGGTCTTGTGTGGTTAAATAGCTGACCGACCATTCCCAAAACGAACCGGCAGGCTTGACAAGGCACAGGCTGAAACGTATGTTTCAAACAAGTGTTTGTCAGGCGGAGTAGCCATGGCCCAGTCGGAAACCGTTGAACGCATTCTTGATGCTGCCGAGCAGTTGTTCGCGGAGAAAGGTTTCGCTGAAACCTCGTTGCGTTTGATCACCAGCAAGGCTGGCGTCAACCTGGCAGCAGTGAACTATCATTTCGGCTCGAAAAAAGCCCTGATCCAGGCGGTTTTTTCGCGCTTCCTCGGGCCGTTCTGCATCAGCCTCGATAAAGAGCTGGAGCGGCGTCAGGCCAAGCCTGAAAACAAGCCAACTCTTGAAGAGCTTCTGGAAATCCTCGTCGAGCAAGCCCTCGTGGTTCAGCCACGCAGCGGCAACGACTTGTCGATCTTCATGCGTTTGCTCGGCCTCGCGTTCAGCCAGAGCCAGGGCCACTTGCGTCGTTATCTGGAAGACATGTACGGCAAGGTTTTCCGTCGCTACATGTTGCTGGTCAACGAAGCCGCGCCACGCATTCCGCCGATCGAACTGTTCTGGCGCGTGCACTTCATGCTCGGCGCTGCCGCGTTCAGCATGTCCGGTATCAAGGCCCTGCGCGCGATCGCCGAGACCGACTTCGGCGTCAACACTTCCATCGAACAAGTGATGCGTCTGATGGTGCCGTTCCTCGCTGCAGGCATGCGCGCCGAAACCGGCGTCACCGATGCCGCCATGGCCACCGCGCAACTGCGTCCGCGTAGCAAATCAACGCCGGTCGCCGCCAAGGTTTAACCGCACACGGGTGGGCGCGGCAGCTTGTATCCGCTAAGCTAGCCGCCCATGCCGACTCTCGTTCTGAACCCGAAATCCATAGAAATTGCCAACCTGCCGAGCATGGCTCACGGTAGCGATTTCCTGCGGGTCGGGTTTTTCGTTTTCAAGGAATCTCTATGACTGCTGGCCTGCAAGGCTCGTTGATGGTGGACGTCGCCGGTACCTGGCTGACGGCCGAAGATCGCCAATTGTTGCGTCAGCCCGAAGTGGGCGGCCTGATCATTTTCGCGCGTAACATCGAGCATCCACGTCAGGTGCGTGAACTCAGCGCATCGATTCGCGCGATTCGCCCGGATCTGCTGTTGGCAGTGGATCAAGAGGGCGGTCGCGTGCAGCGTCTGCGTCAGGGCTTTGTGCGTCTGCCGGCCATGCGTGCCATCGCCGATAACCCGAATGCCGAATACCTCGCCGAGCAATGCGGCTGGATCATGGCCACCGAAGTACTCGCGGTCGGGCTCGACCTGAGCTTCGCCCCGGTGCTCGATCTGGATTACCAGCGCAGCGCCGTCGTTGGCACCCGTTCGTTCGAAGGTGATCCCGAGCGCGCGGCACTGCTCGCCGGAGCGTTCATTCGCGGCATGAACAGCGCCGGTATGGCTGCGACCGGTAAGCATTTCCCCGGCCACGGCTGGGCCGAAGCCGATTCCCACGTTGCGATCCCGAATGATGAGCGCAGCCTCGACGAGATCCGCGCCAACGATCTCGTACCCTTCGCCAAACTCAGCAAACAATTGGCCGCGATCATGCCGGCGCACGTCATCTATCCGCAGGTCGATTCGCAGCCCGCCGGCTTCTCTCGCCGCTGGTTGCAGGACATCCTGCGCGGCGAGTTGCAGTTCGACGGCGTGATTTTCAGCGACGACCTGTCGATGGCCGGTGCTCACGTGGTCGGCGACGCCGCCAGTCGCATTGAAGCCGCACTGACTGCCGGTTGCGACATGGGCCTGGTCTGCAACGACCGCGCTGCCGCAGAGCTCGCCTTGAGCGCCGCACAACGCATGAAGGTCAAGCCATCGGCCCGAATTGCCCGTATGCGCGGTCAGGCATTCGCCAGTACCGATTATCGTCAGGATCCGCGCTGGCTCACCGCCATCGGCGCGCTCAAAGACGCTCAACTGATCGATTAAGGATTTTTCGCTATGACGGTTTACGCAATCATCGGTGGCACCGGCCTGACCCAACTCGAAGGCCTGACCATTCGCCAATCGCTGGCGGTAGACACGCCCTACGGCGCGCCATCGGCCGACGTGCAAATTGGCGAATACGCTGGCAAGGAAGTGCTGTTCCTCGCCCGTCATGGCCACCCGCATCGCTTCCCGCCGCATAAGGTCAACTACCGCGCCAACCTGTGGGCGTTGAAGCAGGCCGGTGCCGAAGCGATCATTGCCGTTAACGCGGTGGGCGGCATTCATTCGGCCATGGGCACCGGGCATTTCTGCGTGCCGCACCAGATCGTTGACTACACCAGTGGGCGCGAGCACACGTTTTTCGCCGATGATCTTGAGCATGTCACCCACATCGACTTCAGCTTTCCCTACAGCGAACCGTTGCGTCAGCAACTGATTGCCGCCGTGGCCGCTGAGGGCTGCGAATACAGCGATCAGGGCGTTTACGCCTGCACCCAGGGTCCGCGTCTGGAAACAGTGGCCGAGATCGTGCGTCTGGAACGTGATGGCTGCGACATCGTCGGCATGACCGGCATGCCGGAAGCGGCACTGGCCCGCGAGCTGGATCTGGATTACGCCTGTCTGGCGCTGGTGGTCAACCCGGCAGCTGGCAAGACCACGCAAGTGATCACCATGGCCGAGATCGAGCAAGCGTTGCATGACGGGATGGGCAAGGTGAAATCGGCGTTGGCGCGGGTGTTGGCCGGCTAAGGGCTGCCCATGAGCATTTTCATCGAGCAGCTCAAGTCGTTGGCCTGGACTCAGGCATTCAGTAGCAAGGCGCTGGCCAAGGCTCGCGCTTATGCCGCCGATGATCGGGTAGAGATCATCGAGATCAATGACAAAAAGATCGAGGCGTTCTGCGTCGGTTCGGAAAATCAGGCGTATGAACAAAGCATTTACCTGTCCGAAGATCGGCTGGGTTCCGTCAACTTGCGTTGCCTGTGCAGCTGTCCTGTTGTAATCGACTGCAAGCACTGCGCTGCGGTGCTCTATCACCTGCAGGGCAGTGCTGATGATGCGTCTGAAAGTGACGCACAGATCCCTTTGGGGCGGGCGCTGGAGCATTGGCTTTCGACCATTCCCGTGCCGGCCAAGCCTGCTGAAGAAGGCGCGCAAACCGCAGGCACGCGCCTGTTTTACAAGCTCAAGCCAACGCCTGTGAGCGGCAAGTGGCTGCTCGATATTTTCAAGGTTTCCCAGCTCAAGAGCGGCGAGTTACGCGAAGTCAAACCGATGTATTCGCTAGCGGAAATGCTCATGCGTCAGCCCGGCTACCTGTCCGAGCTGGATCTGCGCGTCGCCAGGCTGCTGGTTGCCATGCACTCCCACCACGCCTATTACAGCGGCTATCCGCTGGAAGGTAGCAGCGGCGCCGAACTGCTGGAAATGCTCCTGCGCACCTCGCGGCTGTTCCTCGATTTCGAGGATCTGCGACCGTTGGTGCCGGGCGCGAAGCGCATCGGCCAGTTCGCTTGGGCCGAGCAGGCAGACGGCGGTTTCCGTGCGCAGTGGAGCAGTGCCGAGGCTGAGCAGGAGACCGTGCTGGCGCTGGAGCCGCTTTATTACCTGGATCGTGAACAGCGGCAGATTGGCCCTCTGTTCAATGAACTGGAAGAAAAACTGGCCAGCCATTTGACGCTGGCACCGGATATTCCGGCGCGTCAGGCGATGCAGTTCAGCCACCGCATGAGCGCCGCGACGAGAATCCCGCCGCCCCACCAATTGACCGAACGAGTCATCGACGACGTACTTCCGCAGCCGCAACTCACCCTCGTCAGCGGTCGGGAGCGCTCGCGCTGGGAATACATTCTTGAGCACCGCGCCGCCCTGGTGTTTACCTACAACGGCCAGCCGACGGTGGATCGCAACCCGGAAGTGATGATCCTCAACGGTACCGAAACCCAGCGCATTCAACGCCAGCCTGCGGTGGAAAAGAAACTGCGCCAGATCCTGCAAAAGCTCGGTTTCAAGAAAGCCACGCGCAAGAGCTCGCTGGATCGTCCCGGCGAGATGTTCACGTTGCCGGATGATTCCGCCTGGCTCGGGTTTATGCACGAAGGGCTTGCCACGTTGCGCGCCTCGGACTGGCAAGTCGAGGTCAGTCCCGGCTTTCATTTCAATGTGCAACCGGTTGAGCACTGGTACGCCGAGGTCGAAGAAGAGGCTGGGCATCAGTGGTTTGATTTGCAGTTGGGTATCGTCGTCAATGGCCAGCGCTACAGTTTGCTGCCGATCCTTCTGCACTTGTTGCGCACCCAGCCGCGCTTGCTTGACCCGGTCAATCTGGCACAGCGCAGCGATGACGAAAAGCTCTTGATCGAACTGAAGCCCAGCGGCTTTGGTGACTCTTCGGGCGCCAAGGTCGCGCTGCCGCTGAGTCGGGTCAAGCCGCTGATGGCCACGCTGGGCGAGTTGTACCTGGGTGGTCATCAGGGCGATGCACTGCGTTTGAGTGTCCCGGATGCCGCGCGCTTGAGTATGCTCGATGGCGTGCCGCTGGATTGGCAGGGTGGCGAGCGGCTGCGCACCTTCGCCAAGCGCTTGCAGAATTCCAGTCACACCCACGTCGCTGCGCCGGCCGGCCTTAACGCGCAACTGCGCCCGTATCAGCTCGAAGGCCTGAACTGGATGCAGACACTGCGCGAGCTTGAGGTCGGCGGCATTCTGGGCGATGACATGGGGCTGGGCAAAACGCTGCAAACCCTGGCGCATCTGCTCACGGAAAAACACGCCGGGCGCCTCGATTGCCCGGCACTGGCGGTGATGCCGACCAGCCTGATTCCCAACTGGCTCGACGAGGCCGAGCGTTTCACCCCCCAGTTGAAAGTATTGGCGCTGCACGGCACGGGGCGGCAAAAGGATTTCGCTAATCTGGCTGAGTACGATCTGGTGCTAACCACTTACGCGTTGCTGCCAAGGGATTTGGAGACCTTGCAGCCGCAGCTGTGGAGCGTACTGATTCTCGACGAAGCGCAGAACATCAAGAACCCGATCAGCAAAGCGGCGCAAGCGGCCCGTGACCTGCAGGCCCGCCAGCGCTTGTGCCTGAGCGGCACGCCATTGGAAAACCACCTGGGCGAGCTTTGGTCGCAGTTCCACTTCCTGATGCCCGGTTGGCTTGGCGACAGCAAGTCCTTCAATCGCGATTACCGCACGCCAATCGAAAAGCACGGCAATGTTCAGCGTATGCAGCACCTGACAGCGCGCATCAAGCCGTTTTTGCTGCGCCGCAAAAAGGATCAGGTGGCCACCGAACTGCCGCCGAAAACCGAAATTGTCCATTGGGTTGATCTCAGCGACGGTCAGCGTGATGTCTATGAAACGGTGCGCGTGGCGATGGATAAAAAAGTCCGCGACGAAATTGCCCGCAGTGGCGTGGCGCGCAGTCAGATCATCATTCTTGATGCCTTGCTCAAGCTGCGTCAGGTCTGTTGCGACTTGCGCCTGATCAACATGCCGATAACGGCGAAGGCACTGCGTTCCGGCAGTGGCAAGCTGGTCAGCTTGATGGAGATGCTCGAGGAGTTGCTGGGCGAAGGTCGCCGGATCCTGCTGTTTTCCCAGTTCACTTCGATGCTCGCCTTGATCGAGGAAGAATTGCAGCAACGTGATATTGCCTATTCGCTGCTGACCGGTGACACCACGGATCGGCGCACACCGGTGAAGGATTTTCAGGGCGGCAAGGTGCCGTTGTTTCTGATCAGTCTGAAGGCCGGGGGGACCGGTTTGAACCTGACCGCTGCGGACACGGTGATCCACTTCGACCCTTGGTGGAACCCGGCGGTGGAAAATCAGGCCACCGATCGTGCGTATCGAATCGGGCAAAACAATCCGGTGTTTGTTTACAAGCTGATCGCTCGCGGCACGGTAGAGGAAAAAATCCAGGCGTTGCAGCAGGAGAAAGCTGCGTTGGCCGGGGCGGTGCTTGAGGGCGGGACGACGGGTGGCTGGAAGCTGGAGCAGAGTGACATTGAGGCGCTGTTTGCGCCGTTGCCTGTATCCAAGGATTGAGCCTGGGTTTTAACCGTTAGACCGAGGTGAGCCATTCGCGAGCAGGCTCGCTCCCACATTAGATTTGTGTGATTCACAAAATCCCTGTGAACACTGGATTGGTGAGTGCCACAGATCCAGTGTGGGAGCGAGCCTGCTCGCGAAAGCTATTTAACAGACGAAAAAGATTTCAACGCTTATCGAGCTTGTCCGGCAACGGCGCAAACAACGCTTCAATGTCATCACTCTGCAACTTCCAGTCCCCGGCCTTGCGCCCATCCAGCACGCCGGCCGCCAAGTCGGATTTTTCCTTCTGCAGGTGCTGAATCTTTTCTTCCACAGTGCCCCGGGCAATCATCTTGTAGACGAACACCGGTTTTTCCTGGCCGATCCGATAGGCGCGATCCGTCGCCTGATTTTCGGTGGCCGGGTTCCACCACGGGTCGTAGTGAATCACCGTGTCCGCCTCGGTCAGGTTCAAACCGACACCACCAGCCTTCAAGCTGATCAGAAATATCTGACGCTTGCCACTCTGGAATTCCTTCACCGGCGTGCGTCGATCGCGGGTCTGGCCGGTCAGTAGCGCATAGGCGACATTGCGTTTTTTCAGCTCGTCTTCGATCAAGGACAGCATCGACGTGAACTGTGAAAACAACAGAATCCGCCGGCCTTCCTCGAACAGCTCCTCGAGCATTTCCATCAGGCTGTCGAGCTTGCCCGAGGTGCTGCCGCGAGCGGGCAGGGTGGCGTCGTTGACCAGACGCAGATCGCAGCAAACCTGACGCAGCTTGAGCAACGCCTCAAGAATGATGATCTGACTGCGCGCCACGCCTTTGCGGGTGATCTCGTCGCGGACTTTCTTGTCCATCGCCAAACGCATGGTTTCGTACACATCGCGCTGCGCTTCGTTGAGATCGACCCAATGGATGATCTCGGTTTTCGGCGGCAACTCGGTGGCAACCTGTTCCTTGGTCCGGCGCAGCAGAAACGGTTTTATCCTACCGTTAAGGTGTTGAAGTCTGACTTCACTGCCGCGCTTTTCAATCGGCACGCGGTAATCGGCGTTGAAGCTTTTCACGTCACCCAGCCAGCCCGGCAGCAGGAAATGAAACAGCGACCACAGCTCGCCCAGGTGGTTTTCCAGCGGCGTACCGCTCAGGCACAGACGCTGGCGCGCATTCAGCTCACGGGCGGCTTGAGCGGCTTTGCTGTTGGGGTTCTTGATGTACTGCGCTTCATCCAGCACCAACACATGCAGCGGCTGCCTGGCCAGACGTTCGACGTCTTTGGGCAGCAGCGCGTAAGTGGTGAGGATCAGGTCGTAATCCGCCAGATTGTCGAAGTGTTTTTTGCGCGTGGCGCCGTACAGCGCGACCACTTTCAGTTGCGGGGTGAAGTGCGCCGCCTCATCGAGCCAGTTGGGGATCAGACTGGTTGGCATCACCACCATGCACGGCCGATCCAGACGCCCGGCGTTTTTCTCGCTGAGAATATGCGCCAGGGTCTGTAGGGTTTTACCCAAACCCATGTCATCCGCGAGAATCCCGCCGACTTCCAGTTGCCGTAGCGATTGCATCCAGCTCAAGCCTTCAAGTTGATACGGGCGCAGCGTCGCGTTCAGGCCTTGCGGCGCTTCAACGCTGAAATCACGAATATCGCGCAGGCGCTGAGCCAACGTGCGGATCTGCTCGCCGCCCTCCCACAGCAGCGGCAGGCCTTCCAGCGAGTTGAGCCGCGTGGCATCCGCCTTGCTCAGGCGCAGGGTGGTTTCGCCCGGCTCCTGCAAATAGAACTCGCCGAGCGTCATCAGCACTGGTTTCAACCGGCCTAGCGGCAACGCCACCTGCAGTGGCCCGTGCTCGGTGTTGCGCTGCGGAATATTGACCAGAATCAACTCGTCATCGCGACGGCGCGCGAGGCGTTCCGGGTTGAGGATCTCCGCGTGTGAACGCATCAGATTGAGCAGTATCGGCAACAGGCTCAGGCGCTCACCGTTAACGATGATCCCCAGTTCCAGATCAAACCAGTCGCGCTCCGGCACCTGTTCGACCGTGGCGTACCAGTCATCAACAGCGGTCAGGTCAAAACCGAATTCCTCGTCGATCTGCAGTTCCCAGCCTTGGGTTCGCAGTTTCGGCAGATCGTTAAGAGTGAAGGTCAGCCAGGCGCTGTCATTGACCATCTCATACAGTTCGCCCGCGCTTTCCGGCAGGGCTTTGCTCTGGCGTGTGGCGATGCGAAAACCGAGGATTCTTAACTGTTCACGGTAGGACTGTTCGACTTCCGGGTGACGTTTTATCCGCAGCGTCTGGGTTTCCTGGCGAATCAGGATGTCGCTGTTCTTCTGTCCGCTGACGTATTCGTCGAGATAACTGAACGATAGCGCCGCGCGATGCTGAATGTAGCGCTGCATCTTGCCGTTGCGCGGTTCGAAAGCGCTGAACTCGACACTGGCCAGCCACAGACGTGGCAACGGCTGCACGTTATCGACCAACACTTGCGGTGGCGCTTTCGGGCTGCGGTTTTCCAGCACGGCTTGCAGTTTTTCCAAGAGTTCGGCGTCTTTGGCAGCGGCGGGGTAGTCGAGGGTTTCCTGCACTTTCAGCAGCACTGCTGCGCAGTGTTTGCAATTGCTGCGAACCGGGCAGGTGCAGCCGGCATCGACCAGCAGCAAGGTGCCTTTGGCTGACTCGCGCAGGTGAATGGTCTGACGGTAAACGTTACCGCCAGAGCCTTCGCAACTGGCGGTGATGGTCGCATCGCCGACTTGCGCGATGCGTACCCGGTTTTCCAGGGCGTAGCGGCGGCCACGCTCTAGGCTCTGTTCCTTGAATCGGCTGACCCAGGAGGGCGCCAACGGTTTACTCAGCGGCGGGTTCATAAGGACTTCGATCAGTCCGGAATCGCTTCAGGTGCTTCCCGTGGCGCAGGCGCGGTCAGGGAAGTGATCTTGATCAGCAGGGCCAGATGGCCGTTGTCGAGATAGTTGAGTTGGCCGTTCTTGGTGTGGCTGTCCTGTTTCAGGCGCTCACTGGCGGTGACCAGGCCATTGGCGTCGATCTGATTGACCCAGAAGTCGGCGTTCACATCGGTGAAACGCCCCAGTTTCATTTCCAGCGTGCCCTCGATCGGGAACTGGCCGAACTGCTCCTGACCGTCGCTGACCGCGACTTTCGCCGGTGCTTCGCCGAGGGTTTGCTGCCAGGCCTTGTGCATCAGCACGCTGTAGTCGCCGCTGGCGGTGAGCTTGGTGACCACATCATTCAGCGCAGGTGTGCGCTGGCTGTCATCGGCCAGGCGCTGGGCGCCAGCGGCCCAGTCTTCCGGCGCGGCACGGCTGACGATCGCCGGCACGGCGTTCTGCCGGACCAGAATCATTTCGACCTGATACAGGTCATCGGCATAAACCGAAGGGACTGCCAAAGTCAGCAGCAAAGTCAGCGAACGAAACAGGCGCATTGGGCGTCCTTCAAACAGATTTCGGGAGGAGGCGCTCAAACAGCGCCTCTACAGTATTAAAGCGCTCTTCCGGGCGTTCCATCGGCACCTGGAACTTGAACATCGTCGCACCTTCGAATTTGTAGCGTTTCGGCTGGCTCTGGATCAGCTTGATCAGCGTCATCGGATCGACCGGCGTTTGCGCTTCGAATTCGATGCGTCCACCTTGCGGGCCGCCATCGACTTTCTTGATGCCCAACTGCTCAGCCTGCAGCTTCAATGCCGTGATGCGCACCAGATTCTTTGTCGGTTCCGGCAGCAAGCCAAAGCGGTCGATCATCTCGACTTGCAGATCCTTCAGGCCTTCCTCGTCGGTAGCCGAAGCGATGCGCTTGTACAGGATCAGGCGCGCGTGAACGTCCGGCAGATAGTCTTCCGGAATCAGCGCCGGCACCCGCAGGTTGACTTCCGGGCCACCGCCCAGCGGTTGATCGAGGTTCGGTTGCTCGCCCTTGCGGATCGACTTCACCGCGCGTTCGAGCATCTCCATGTACAGCGTGAAACCCACAGCCTGAATCTGCCCGCTCTGGCCATCGCCGAGCAGTTCGCCGGCGCCACGGATTTCCAGGTCGTTGGTCGCCAGGACGAAACCGGCGCCGAGATCCTGCGTATTGGCGATTGCTTCCAGACGCTTTTCCGCGTCCGAAGTGATTTGCTGGCGCGGCGGCGTCAGCAGGTACGCGTAAGCCTGGTGGTGACTACGGCCGACCCGACCACGCAACTGGTGCAGTTGCGCCAGACCGAATTTGTCGGCGCGCTCGATGATGATGGTGTTGGCGCTCGGCACGTCAATGCCGGTCTCGATGATGGTCGAGGCGATCAGCACGTTGAAGCGCTTGTGATAGAAGTCGCTCATCACCTGTTCGAGTTCGCGTTCGCGCATCTGCCCGTGACCGATGCCGATACGTGCTTCCGGTACCAGTTCGGCGAGATCGGCGGCGCATTTATCGATGGTTTTCACGTCGTTGTGCAGGTAGTAAACCTGACCGCCACGCAGCAGTTCGCGGAGCAGGGCCTCTTTGACCGTGCTCTTGTTCTGCTCCATGACGAAGGTGCGCACGGACAAGCGTCGCGCCGGCGGCGTGGCGATGATCGACAGGTCGCGCATGCCCGACACCGCCATGTTCAGCGTGCGCGGAATCGGCGTCGCGGTCAGCGTAAGAATGTCGACTTCGCTGCGCAGGGCTTTGAGCTGTTCTTTCTGACGGACACCGAAACGGTGCTCTTCGTCGATGATCACCAACCCGAGGTTTTTGATCTTGACGTCGTCGGACAGCAACTTGTGCGTGCCGATGACGATGTCGATCTTGCCTTCCGCCAGATCGGCGATCGCTGCGTTCACTTCCTTGGCCGATTTGAAGCGGCTCATCACTTCTACAGTCACCGGCCAGTCGGCGAAGCGGTCGCGGAAGCTGTTGTAGTGCTGCTGGGCGAGCAGGGTGGTCGGCACCAGGATCGCCACTTGACGGCCACCGTGTACGGCGATGAACGCTGCACGCATGGCCACTTCGGTCTTGCCGAAACCGACGTCGCCGCAGACCAGTCGATCCATCGGTTTCGGCGCGAGCATGTCTTCGCGCACGGCTTCGATGGTCGACTGCTGATCCGGGGTTTCTTCGAACGGGAAACCGGCGCTGAACGTTGCGTAATCGGCTTTCGGGTCGGCAAATGCGTAGCCTTCGCGAGCAGCGCGGCGGGCATAGATGTCGAGCAATTCAGCGGCAACGTCGCGCACCTGTTCGGCGGCTTTGCGTTTGGCTTTCTGCCAAACCTCGGAGCCGAGGCGGTGCAGCGGGGCCAGGGCATCGTCGCTGCCGGTGTAGCGCGCAATCAAATGCAGGTTGGCCACCGGCACGTAAAGCTTGGCGTTCTCGGCGTATTCGAGGGTGAGGAATTCGGCAGCCTGATTGTCGATTTCCAGAATCGTCAGGCCCAGATAACGGCCGACACCATGATCGATGTGCACCACCGGCGCGCCTTCACGCAGCTCGGTGAGGTTCTTGATCACCGCATCATTGCTGACGTCGCTGCGCTTCTCGCGGCGACGACGTTGCATCACGCGCTGGCCGAACAGCGGACTTTCCGCGACCAGCGCCAGCGCCGGGTCATCGAGCATCAGGCCTTCGTCGAGCGGGGCAATGGTGATCGCCAGACGATCCTTGCTCGTGACGAAGTCGGGCCAACTGTCGACGGTTTTCGGCCGCAGCTTCAGACGTTCGAGCAACTCCAGCAGCACTTCGCGACGGCCCGCGGATTCGGCGGTGAACAGCACGCGACCGGGGAACTCATCGAGAAATGCCGACAGCGCTGCCAGCGGTTGCGTGGCTTTGGCTTCAATCGCCAGATTAGGCAGAGCCTGCGCGGGGAAGCGCTCGCGGCCGACGCCGGTTTCCACGTCTTGCTGGCTGGCGACCACGCGTGGCCAGCTCTTCAAGCGAGCAAAGCAGTCTTCCACCGGCAGGAACAATTCGGCGGGTGGCAATAAAGGACGCGATGGATCGACGCGGCGCTCTTCATAGCGATTGCGCACATCGTTCCAGAAATTCTCCGCCGCTTGCTCGATGCCCGGCAGCGAGAACACCTGGGTGTCCTGCGGCAGGTAATCGAACAGCGTCGAGGTTTCGTCGAAGAACAGCGGCAGGTAGTACTCGATACCGGCTGGGGTGATGCCGCTGCTCAGATCCTGAAAGATCGGGCAGCGCCGGAAGTCGACGTCGAAACGCTCGCGGAAGCGTGCCTTGAAACGAGTGACCGCGTCTTTCTGCAGCGGAAACTCACGGGCCGGCAGCAGCTTGACCGAATCGACCTTGTCGATGGAACGCTGGTTTTCCGGGTCGAAGGTGCGCAGGGTCTCGATTTCGTCATCGAACAAGTCGATGCGATAGGGCAGTTTGCTGCCCATCGGGAACAGATCGATCAGCGCGCCGCGTACGGTGAACTCGCCGTGCTCATAAACGGTGTCGACGTAGCGATAGCCGCTGGCTTCGAGTCGCGAGCGCATCTGTTCAACGTCGAGCTTCTGGCCGACATCCAGTACCAGGCTGCTGCCGAGCAAAAACTTGGTCGGCGCCAGGCGGTGCAACGCTGTGGTGATCGGCACCACCAGCACGCCATGTTCCAGCTCCGGCAGCCTATATAGGCTGGCGATGCGCTGGGAAATGATGTCCTGGTGCGGCGAGAACAGGTCGTAGGGCAGGGTTTCCCAGTCGGGGAAATGCAGCACGGGCAAATCCGGGGCGAAGAAACTCAGCTCCTGTTCCAGTCGTTCAGCGCTCTGGCTGTCGGCGGTCAGTAGCAGGGTGAAGCGCTTGGCAGCGCTGGCAGCCTCGGCAATCGCCAGGCTGAGGGCAGCACCGGGCAGATTGCCCCAATGCTGTTTACCTGCCTCGGCAGGGAGTAGCGGTAGACGCAGAACGGGCACGGAAGGTTGAGCTCCAGGCTTTGCGACAAAGTCGGTAATTGTAGCGGCGTCCGGTGCCGCCTGTCAGTTGCAGACTACGTCTATCTTCGCTGTTTGGACGAAATGTAGTGGTAACCATAAAAACCAGCCGTTTTTTTGTGGTTATGTAGTGCCAAAAGAGGCTGGTGTTACGGAGGGTTACAGACATCGTCTAACAGTCGTCGAAAAATTGACAGCGCTGGAAGCCGCGTATTTACTGGGCTGGCGCGAGGCGTGATTTTTTTGAAAGGGATTTTGTTACCGATTTCGCGACAAGCGCGCATTGCTGAATGAGGTTGTCGGCGGCATAATGTAGCCCCTTTTTTCTGCCCCTACATGTGGAAGGTTACCGTGACTCAGAAGCCCGACCAGTGTCTTGGTGAATGGATCGACCGTGAAGCACTCGCAGAAGCGATGATTCCGCTTATCGGTCAGCTCTACCGCAATAACAACGTGGTGAGCTCGATCTATGGCCGCAGCCTGATCAACCAGTCTGTCATCGCGATTCTCAAAGCTCACCGCTTTGCGCGCCACCGTTCTTCCGACGACAGCGAACTCTCCGTCCACGAAACATTCCCACTGCTCAAAGCCATGAGCGAGCTCAAGCTCGGCGCGGCTTCGGTGGATCTGGGCAAGTTGGCGTTCAAATTCCGTAACGAAGGCAATGGCCGCAGCGCCGAGCAGTTCGTTCGTGAAGAGATGGCTGACGTGGTTGGCCAGCAAAACGCTTCCGCACGTAAAGGCACCGACGTTGTGCTGTACGGCTTCGGTCGTATCGGCCGTCTGCTGGCGCGCATCCTGATCGAGAAAACCGGTGGTGGCGACGGCCTGCGTCTGCGTGCCATCGTCGTGCGCAAAGGCGCCGACAACGACCTGACCAAACGCGCCAGCCTGCTGCGTCGCGATTCGGTACATGGTTCGTTCAATGGCACCATCACCATCGACGAAGAAAACAACACCATCACCGCCAACGGTAACCTGATCCAGGTGATCTACGCGAAGAACCCGACTGAAGTGGATTACACCCAGTACGGCATCAAAGACGCGCTGCTGGTGGACAACACCGGTGTATGGCGTGACGCCGATGGCTTGGGTCAGCACTTGCAGTGCCCGGGTATCGACCGCGTTGTTCTGACCGCGCCTGGCAAGGGCAAACTGAAGAACATCGTTCACGGCATCAACCACGGTGAAATCACCGCTGAAGACAAGATCGTGTCCGCCGCTTCCTGCACCACCAACGCCATCGTGCCGGTGCTGAAAGCTGTGAATGACAAGTTCGGCATCATCAACGGTCACGTCGAAACCGTTCACTCGTACACCAACGACCAGAACCTGATCGACAACTTCCACAAGGGCGATCGCCGTGGTCGTAGCGCCGCGCTGAACATGGTCATCACCGAGACCGGTGCTGCCACCGCTGCTGCCAAAGCCCTGCCTGAACTGGCCGGCAAGCTGACCGGTAACGCGATTCGTGTTCCGACGCCAAACGTGTCGATGGCCATTCTCAACCTCAACCTTGAGAAAGCCGCCACCCGTGAAGAGATGAACGAGTACCTGCGCTACATGGCGTTGCACTCCGATCTGCACAAGCAAATCGACTTCGTCAATTCGCAGGAAGTGGTTTCGACCGACTTCGTCGGCTCGCGCCACGCCGGTGTGGTCGACGCTGAAGCGACCATCGTTCAGGACAACCGCGTTGTTCTGTACGTCTGGTACGACAACGAGTTCGGTTACAGCTGCCAGGTTATCCGTGTGATGGAAGACATGGCCGGTGTAAACCCGCCAGCGTTCCCGCGCTAAGCGATAGCTACACATGAAAACGCCCCGGCTTTGGTCGGGGCGTTTTTGTTTGTGTGCCTTTTAGAGCTGTGTTGTCAGTACCGGCCCCTTCGCGAGCAGGCTCGCTCCCACACTGGATCTGTGTCGCTCAGAAAATCCCCTGTGGGAGCGAGCCTGCTCGCGAAAGCGATTTATCGGGCGCCGCCGGGTATAGCCGCCTGCGCCGTGCGCAGTTCATGTTTATTGCCACGGAACAACACCAGCGTCGCAATCAGCCCCAACACCGCCGCGCCACTGAGCCAGATCCCCGGAGCAGCCTTGTTATCCAGCACATGAATCAGATACGTGCACGCCGCCGGGGTAAACCCGCCGAAGGTTGCCGTCGCCAGGCTATAGGCCAGCGAAAACCCGGTCGTACGCACTTCCACCGGCATGATCTCGGTCAGCGCCACCACCATCGCGCCGTTGTATGAGCCGTACAGGAACGACAACCACAACTCGACGATCAGCAAATGGCTGAAGCTCGGGTTCGCCACCAGCCACGACAGGGCAGGGTAAGCGGTCAGGATCGCCAGAATCGTCGCTGCCAGCAGTAAGGGTTTTCGGCCGATCTTGTCAGACACCGAGCCCATCACCGGCAACCAGAAGAAGTTCGACAGGCCGATGCACACCGTCACCAGCAATGCGTCGAAATCCGACAGGTGCAGCTCGGCTTTGCCGAAGGTCGGGGTGTACGCGGTGATCAGGTAGAACGACACCGTGGTCATCACCACCAACGCCATGCCGGCGATGACAATGCCAAAGTTCTGCCCGATCGAGCGGACAATTTCCCGCAGGGTAGGGCGGTGTTTCCGCGCCTGGAATTCCGGGGTTTCCTCCAGCGAGCGGCGAATGACGAAGATCACCGGCACAATCATGCAGCCGATCAGGAACGGCACACGCCAGCCCCAATCACCCATTTGTTCCGGACTCAGCCAGTGGTTGAGGCCGACGCCCAGCAGGCCGGCGAAGACCACTGCCGCTTGCTGGCTCGCAGACTGCCAGCTGACGAAGAAGCCCTTGCGGCCCGGTGTGGCAATCTCAGCCAGATACACTGACACGCCACCCAGCTCCACGCCGGCCGAGAAGCCTTGCAGCAAACGACCGAACAGTACGATCAGCGGCGCGGCGACGCCGAGGGTGGCGTAGCCCGGAACGCAGGCAATCAGTACCGTACCGGCAGCCATCAGCGCGAGGGTGATGATCAAGCCTTGGCGGCGGCCATGACGGTCGATGTAGGCGCCGAGGAAAATCGCCCCCAGCGGACGCATCAGGAAGCCCGCGCCGAAGGTCGCCAGCGAAAGCATCAGCGAGGCGAAGGCACTGTCGGTGGGGAAGAAGGTTTTGGCGATGGCCGTGGCGTAAAAGCCATAGACCATGAAGTCGAACATTTCGAGAAAGTTGCCGCTGACAACGCGAAAGATCGCTTTGCCTTTGCCCGTGGTGGAGGACATGTTCAGGTACTCGCTATTGGATTTTGTATAAAGATGTTGCAGATCCTTTAATTCATAATGGCCGTCGCGGTTTTGCAGGGAGATGAATAATTGTTCACTGGACGATGGCTTTGGCTTGTGGTGTTGGCAGGTCTTTTGGTGGGCTGCGGCAATGGCGATTCCATGGAGAATTTCGGTGGGCCGACCATGGGCAGCACGTATTCAATCAAGTACGTGCGTCACGCTGGCATGCCTGGGGTGAAGCAGGTTCGCAGTGAAGTGGAGGGCATCCTCGGCGAAGTCGATCGGCAGTTGTCCACCTATCGCAATGATTCGGACATCGAGCGCTTCGACGCTTTGCCCGCCAACAGCTGTCAGAAAATGCCTGCGTCGGTACTCGAATTGGTCCGCACAGGCGAACAGCTGTCAGCGCAAAGCGAAGGCTCCTACGACCTGACCGTTGAACCGCTGATGAACCTCTGGGGCTTTGGCCCACAAGGCCGCGAAGAGAAAGTCCCTGACGCCGCTGCGCTGGCCGAAGTGATGCAGCGAGTCGGTCACCAGCATCTGCATATCAGTGGCGATCAGTTGTGCAAGGATGCCGCCGTCGAGGTCGACTTCAACAGCATCGCCGCCGGTTATGCCGTCGACACCATCGCCGCCAGGCTCGACGCATTGGGCATTCACGATTACCTCGCTGAAGCGACGGGTGAGTTAAAGGCAAAGGGTCGCAAGCTTGACGGCTCATCGTGGCGCATCGCCCTGGAAGAACCCCGCGACGATCAACAAGTCGCCGAGCGCATCATCGATGTCGACGGCTATGGCGTTTCCACCTCCGGCGACTACCGCAACTATTTCCTGCAGGACGGCCGGCGCTATTCCCACACCTTTGATGCCCGCACGGGGGCACCGGTCCTACACGACCTGGCGTCAGTCACGGTAATTCATCCTTCAGCGCTGATGGCCGATGGACTATCGACGCTGTTGCTGATTCTCGGCCCCGAAAGGGCGTGGGACTATGCCGAAAAACATGACATTGGTGCATTCTTTGTGATTCGTGCCGATACAGGTTTTGTCGTCCGCATCAACGCGGCTTTCGAACGCCTCAGTGGCAAGAAAACTGACTGAGAACAATACGAAAGCTGGCGTTGTAGTGCAGGCAAAAGTAGCCTACGACGCGACCAAGGGTTAATGTGCGCGGCGTTGACGCTTCTATAGACTGTGTCCGGGTTCTTGATTGACCCCCAATTGTTCCTTCGCGCCGCCGTTCGGCGTGATTTAGCCGCCGGTGCTGCTGGCACCGCGGCCTGTTCTGAGGAGTACGCATGGCTGTCTACAACTACGACGTGGTGGTGCTGGGTTCCGGCCCGGCGGGAGAAGGCGCGGCAATGAACGCCGCCAAAGCAGGGCGCAAGGTCGCGATGGTCGACAGCCGTCGCCAGGTCGGCGGCAACTGCACCCACCTCGGCACCATCCCGTCCAAGGCACTGCGTCACTCGGTGCGGCAGATCATGCAGTTCAACACCAATCCCATGTTCCGGGCGATCGGCGAGCCGCGCTGGTTCTCCTTCCCGGACGTGTTGAAAAGCGCCGAGAAAGTCATTTCCAAACAAGTCGCTTCGCGTACCGGCTACTACGCCCGTAACCGCGTCGACGTGTTCTTCGGCACCGGCAGCTTCGCCGACGAACAAACCATCGAAGTGGTCTGCGCCAACGGTGTGGTCGAGAAACTGGTGGCCAAGCACATCATCATCGCCACCGGCTCGCGCCCGTATCGCCCGGCGGATATCGATTTCCACCACCCGCGTATCTACGATAGCGACACCATCCTCAGCCTCGGCCACACCCCGCGCAAACTGATTGTTTACGGCGCCGGCGTGATCGGTTGTGAATACGCGTCGATCTTCAGTGGTCTGGGTGTACTGGTTGAACTGGTCGATAACCGTGGTCAGTTGCTGAGCTTCCTCGACTCGGAAATCTCCCAGGCGTTGAGCTACCACTTCAGCAACAACAACATCACCGTGCGCCACAACGAAGATTACGATCGCGTTGAAGGCGTCGACAACGGCGTGATCCTGCACCTCAAGTCCGGCAAGAAGATCAAGGCCGACGCCTTGCTCTGGTGCAACGGCCGTACCGGTAACACCGATCAATTGGGTCTGGAAAACATCGGCGTCAAGGTCAACAGCCGTGGCCAGATCGAAGTCGATGAGGCTTACCGCACCTGCGTGCCGAACATCTACGGTGCCGGCGACGTGATTGGCTGGCCGAGCCTGGCCAGTGCCGCCCACGACCAGGGTCGTTCGGCCGCTGGCAGCATTGTCGATAACGGTAGCTGGCGCTTTGTGAATGACGTGCCGACCGGCATTTACACCATTCCGGAGATCAGCTCGATCGGCAAGAACGAGCAGGAGCTGACCCAGGCCAAAGTGCCGTATGAAGTCGGCAAAGCGTTCTTCAAGAGCATGGCGCGTGCGCAGATCGCCGGTGAGCCGCAAGGCATGCTGAAGATCCTGTTCCACCGTGAAACCCTGGAAGTGCTCGGCGTTCACTGCTTCGGTTATCAGGCGTCGGAGATCGTCCACATCGGTCAGGCGATCATGAACCAGCCGGGCGAACTGAACACCCTGAAGTATTTCGTCAATACGACGTTCAACTACCCGACCATGGCCGAAGCCTATCGGGTAGCGGCGTACGACGGCCTCAACCGGCTTTTTTGACGGGCTCCGGCCGGTGGCCTGAGCCGGCCGGGGAGACCGATTTCAGCAATTCTCGAGGGTGGCAGTGGCCAAACCGGGAAAGTCTGTAATCAGGCTGTCAACGCCGAAGTCGGCGAGTCTGCGCATCAGCGCAGGCTCGTTGACGGTCCACACCGACACATGCAGCCCCTGACGCTGCGCCTTCTGCAGGCGTTCCGGCGTACACAGCGTCCAGTTCAGCGCAAGAATCTCACAGCCATAGCTGGCGGCGACCTTCAACGGATCGAGCCAGGCATATTCGGCGACCAGTCCGCGCGACACATCCGGCACCAGATCCAGCGCTGCTTTCAGCACTTCCCGCGAACTCGAGGTAATGGTCACCTTGTCGAGCAGGCCATGCCGTTGGGCCATTTCACGAATCGCCAGCACCGTGGTTGCCGCGCGAGTGCGTGAAGCGCTTTTGACTTCCAGCTGCCAGTGCTCGAAATCGCACTTCTCGAACAACTCTTCCAGCGTCGGAATCGGGCACGGCTTGATCCAGCCGGGGCCGCCCTTGCGCGCGTCGTAAGTGACCAGTTCGGCGGCCGTGTGCTCGACGACCTTGCCGCGGCGTTCCGTGGTGCGTTTGAGGGTCGGGTCGTGGATGACCATCAACTCGCCGTCCTTGGACAGGTGCAGATCGAGTTCACAGCGGCGCACGCCGTGCTTGAGGCATTCCTGAAAACTGCTCAGGGTGTTTTCCGGTGCTTCGCCCTTGGCGCCGCGGTGGCCATAGATGAGGGTCACGGTGCTTCCTTAAGTTAAATGCCAGATTCGTTCTGTTCGCGGGCCAGACGTCGTTCCTGGGCCTGCTTCTGCAAGATATAGCGGGCGAGCAATTGGCGCTGGGCGTCGGTCAAGTGTTCGAACTCGGTGCCAACGTCGTACCCCTCGCCCTTGCGGTCGCAATGGGTGACGCGTGCGCGCAGCAACAGGCCCAGCGCTTGCGGCATCAGCACCAGTTTCACCGACAGGTGTGCACCGGTGGCAATCGGTGTCGGGTGCTGAAAGTCGATCCCGCCTTCGGAGATGATCACCGGTTGCGGCTCGCCGATATGGCCGAGCACGGTCAGGGCGACCACCTGGCTGAGCAGGTCGATGCGCTTGTTCTGGGATTTCAGGAACGCGGCGATGGCCCGGTCGCGCTCGCTGATCTGGCGCAACAGGTGCTGCGACTCGAATTCGCTCAGGTGCAGTTCGCTGAGCAGGTTGAAGAGTGGGGAAGCATCCTGCAACACTTCCTGGCCTGCGGCTTCGGGAGCGGACAGGGGCCGAATTTCCAGTGCGATCGTGTCCTCGATACGGTAGTATTCGCGGCGATCTTCTTCATCTAATGTCGACATGGCGAACCCATGGTAGCGGCGGTGGTCTGAGTGTAAAGCTGGTTATCGACCCCCGCCACAAGGACGTTCCTTTTCCCTCCGAACAAGCCCCGACATGTTCAGACCTCTCTTCGTATTTATCGGCACGCGTTATACCCGTGCAAAGCGTCGCAATCATTTTGTGTCATTCATTTCCCTGACTTCGATGATCGGGCTCGCCCTTGGCGTGGTCGTGATGATCGTCGTGCTCTCGGTGATGAATGGCTTCGATCATGAGATGCGCACCCGCGTGCTGGGCATGGTGCCCCACGCGACCATTGAATCCACTGAGCCGATCAACGATTGGCAAAGCCTGGCGACCCAGGTTAAGCAGAACCCGCAGGTGACGGCGGTTGCGCCGTTCACCCAGATGCAGGGCCTGCTGACCAATAACGGTCAGGTGTCCAAGGTGTTGCTCAACGCCATCGACCCTGCGCTTGAGCGTAACGTGTCGATCATCGACAACTTCATGAAGCAGGGCAAACTCGACGATTTGACGCCGGGCAGCTTCGGCATCGTCATCGGCGACAAGGCCGCGACCAAGCTCGGCGTGGGCATCGGTGACAAGGTCACCTTCGTCGCGCCGGAGGTCAGCGTGACCCCGGCCGGGATGTTTCCGCGCATGAAGCGCTTCACCGTGGTCGGCATCTTCCATGTCGGCGCCGGCGAGCTCGACGGCTATCTGGGCGTCACCAACCTGCAGGATCTGGCGAAGATGCACCGCTGGAAGCCGGATCAGGTGCAGGGCATCCGCCTGAAGTTCGATGACTTGTTCCAGGCACCGCGTGTGGCGTGGAACATCGCCCAGCAGCTTGGCGAAGACCATTATTACGCCCGAGACTGGACCCGCACCCATGGCAATCTGTATCAGGCGATCCGCATGGAAAAAGCCATGATCGGCCTGCTGTTGCTGCTGATCGTCGCTGTCGCTGCGTTCAACATCATTTCCACGCTGGTGATGGTGGTCAACGACAAAAAGGGCGACATCGCCATTCTGCGTACGTTGGGCGCGACGCCGGGCACGATCATGCGCACGTTCATGGTGCAAGGCACGGTGATCGGTGTGGTCGGCACGGCGATTGGCGCGGTGCTCGGGATTCTCGCGGCGCTTAATGTCAGCGCGGCGATCTCGGCGCTGGAAGGCCTGATCGGCCACAAATTCCTTAATGCTGACGTGTATTTCATTGATTATCTTCCGTCGCAGGTGCAGAGCCAGGACGTGGTCATGGTCTGTGCGGCGGCGTTGGTTCTGAGTTTCCTCGCCACCCTGTATCCCGCCTGGCGTGCCGCGCGCACCCAGCCGGCGGAGGCGCTACGTTATGAGTGAGTCGGGCATGAGTGAACAAGCAATCTTGAGCTGCCGCAACCTGGGCAAATCCTACGAGGAAGGCCCGGAATCGGTAGAAGTGCTGGCCGGCTTGCAACTGGAGTTGCACCCGGGCGAGCGAGTGGCGATCGTCGGCACCTCGGGTTCCGGCAAAAGTACTTTGCTCAACCTGCTCGGTGGTCTGGACACACCGACCAAGGGCAGCGTCTGGCTCGACGGTGAAGAACTGTCGGCACTGAGTGAGAAGAAGCGTGGCCTGCTGCGTAACCGTGCCCTCGGTTTCGTTTACCAGTTCCACCACTTGCTGCCGGAATTCACCGCGCTGGAAAACGTCTGCATGCCGCTGCTGATCGGCAAGACGCCAATTCCGGAAGCCCGTCAGCGCGCCACCGCGTTGCTCGAGCGCGTCGGCCTCGGCCATCGTCTGGAGCACAAACCGGCGGAACTGTCCGGTGGTGAGCGTCAACGTGTGGCCATCGCCCGAGCCTTGGTGAACAAGCCGGGTCTGGTGATGCTCGATGAGCCGACTGGCAACCTCGACTCCCACACCGCGCAAGGCATTCAGGATTTGATGCTGGAACTCAGCACCTCCATGCGCACGGCGTTCCTGGTGGTGACCCACGACATGAACCTGGCTCGCCAGATGGACCGTGTGCTGCACCTGCAAGAAGGTTGCCTCACGCCTATCTGATTGGCTGAAACCCGGCGCCTGCAAAGGCGTCGGGTCTTTTATTTTTATACGGTGCCCCAGCGAATGTTCAGACCGTTATCGATCTTTATCGGCACGCGCTATACCCGCGCCAAGCGCCGCAATCGCTTTGTTTCGTTCATTTCGATGACCTCGATGATCGGCCTCGCCCTCGGCGTGCTGGCGATGATCGTGGTGTTGTCGGTGATGAACGGCTTCCAGCGCGAAATGAGCTCGCGCATCCTCGGCATGGTGCCGCACGCGACCATCGTTGGTGTAAAGCCGATTGATGACTGGCAGCCAGTGGCTGCCGCCGCGATGAAGAATCCTGAAGTGACTGCCGCCGTGCCGTTCACCGAGATGGAAGGCATGCTCTCCTATAAGGGCCTGATGCAGCCGATCCAGATCAGTGGCGTCGATCCGGCGCAGGAAGGCAAGGTGTCGATCGTTGCCCAGCACATTGTGCAGGGGCGTCTGGATGCCTTGAAACCGGGCGAGTTCGGCGTGGTGATTGGTGAAATCACCGCACGACGTTTCCGCCTCAATGTCGGCGACAAAATCACCCTGATCGTCCCGGAAGTCAGCACCGCGCCGGGTGGCATCACCCCGCGTATGCAGCGACTGAACGTGGTCGGCGTGTTCAAGGTTGGTGCTGAACTGGACGGCTCGATGGGCCTGATCCACGTCGCCGATGCCGCGACCATGCAGCATTGGGAACCGAATCAGGTGCAGAGCGTGCGCCTGGCGGTGAAAGACCTGTACGCCGCGCCGAAAGTCTCCTCGGACATCGCTGCCGGGTTGGGCGCCGAGTTCAAGGCTGATGACTGGACCCACACCCAGGGCAGCCTGTTCAGCGCGATGAAAATGGAAAAAACCATGATCGGCCTGTTGTTGCTGATGATCGTCGCGGTGGCGGCGTTCAACATCATCGCGACCCTGATCATGGTGGTGAATGACAAGGGCGCGGATATCGCGATCCTCCGTACCATCGGCGCCACGCCACGGCAGATCATGGCGATCTTCATGGTGCAGGGCACGGTGATCGGCATTGTCGGTACGATCATTGGCGGTGTGCTCGGCGTGATTGCGGCACTGAATGTCAGTCAGATCGTGGGCTGGATCGAGCGAGTCAGCGGGCAACACATCTTCAGTTCGGATGTGTATTTCGTCAGCAATTTGCCGTCGGAATTGCAGGCTGGGGATGTGCTGTTGATCTGCTCGGCGGGCTTTATTCTCAGCTTCCTGGCGACGGTGTATCCGGCCTGGCGGGCGGCGAAGATCGAGCCGGCTCACGCCCTGAGATATTCGTAAACCTTTAGACCGCTTTCGCGAGCAGGCTCGCTCCCACAGGGGATTTGTGAACGACGCAGATCCAATGTGGGAGCGAGCCTGCTCGCGAAGGGGCCGGAACTGCTGGCCTCAATCTCCCTTGGGCAACTCAATCACAAACCGCGTCCATCCCGCTTCAGATTCGCAACGAATCTGCCCACCATGAGCGCGGACGATGGATTGAGTAATCGCCAACCCCAACCCCGCATGCTCACTGCTGCCTTCCTGCCGCGCCGGATTGGCCCGATAAAACCGGTCGAACAGCCGCGGCAGCAACTGCGCAGAAACTCCCTCGCCACTGTTCTCGACTGAAATGCGCACAGCGCTCGGTTGATCAACGATCCGTAAACTCACATAGCCTTCAGCCGGGGTAAAGCGCAGCGCGTTATCCAGCAAATTCGACAAGGCTCGGCGCAACATGCTGCGATCACCCTCAATCCGCGCGTTGCCCTCACGACGTAGTTTGATCCCGGCGTCCTCCGCCAACGGTGCAAAAAACTCCAAAAGCACATCGGTCTCGTCCGCCAACTCCAGCGGTTCACGCTTGGGCATCAGCAAACCGTGGTCAGCCTTGGCCAGGTACAACATGTCGTTGACCAGTTGCGCCATCCATTGCAGCTCTTCGAGGTTGCTGTGCAGCGCTTCGCGGTAATCCTCGATCGGCCGTGGGCGGGTGAGGGTGACCTGAGTGTGGGTCAGCAGGTTCGACAGTGGGGTGCGCAGTTCATGGGCGATGTCGGCGGAAAACGCCGAGAGCCGCTGAAACGAGTCGTCGAGGCGTGCGAGCATGGCGTTGAAGCTGTGGGCCATTTCCGCAAGCTCTGGCGGGATTTGTTCTTCTGGTAGTCGGGCATTCAGCGATTGTGCGGAAATCCCACGGGCGACTGCACTCATGCGCCGCAATGGCCGCAAGCCGCTGCGTGCGGCCCAGGCACCGAGCAAAGCAGTGGCAAGCGCCGAGAGGCCGACGGTCAGCCAGATCAGATGTTGCATGCGCTGCAGGAAGTGCTGGTGATGGGTGATGTCCAGCAACAAGGACAATTGCGGCGAGTCGGGTTTTTCCGGGTAGAGCGGGGCGTTGAGTACGCGGTAATCGGTACCGTCGTTGCTGATCGTCGACAGACCGGTTTGCTGCGGTAAATCCTTGGGGATTTGCGTCGAACTGTCATACCAGCGCTGGCCGTCGGCGCCGGTAATGCGCAACGACAGATCGGCCTGGCGACTCAGCTCATCCGCCAGCCGTGCTTCACGTTGGCCGGGTTGAAGATCCTGCAAAGCGCGGCGCAGGCCGATCAGCTTGCCGTCCAGTTGCTGCTGGTCGAGTTCAATGAAGTGCGCCTCGCTGGCGCGATTGAACAGCACGCCGGCGAACAGTGAAACCACGGCGGTGCACGCAGCAAACAACAAGGCCAGGCGCGAACTGAGGGACAACCGACGCATCAGGCGCCACGCTCTTCGAGCACGTAACCCATGCCGCGCACGGTGTGGATCAGTTTGTTGGGGAATTCGTCATCGATTTTCAGACGCAATCGGCGGATCGCCACTTCGATGACATTGGTGTCGCTGTCGAAATTCATGTCCCAGACCTGTGAGGCGATCAGCGATTTCGGCAGCACCTCACCCTGACGGCGAAGGAGCATTTCCAGAAGGGCAAACTCCTTGGCGGTCAGGTCGATACGCTGGCTGCTGCGCTCCACGCGGCGGCGGATCAGATCCAGACGCAGGTCGGCCAGTTGCAGGCTGGTTTCCTGCGGTGTGGCGCTGCCGCGTCGCAACAGGCTGCGCACCCGCGCCAGTAGTTCGGAGAAAGCGAACGGTTTGACGAGGTAGTCGTCGGCGCCGAGTTCGAGGCCGTGAACCCTGTCCTCCACCGCGTCTTTGGCCGTCAGAAAAAGTACCGGCGTATCCAGCCCGGCGCTGCGCACCGCGTGCAGAATCTGCCAGCCGCTGCGGCCCGGCAGCATCACGTCGAGAATCAACAGCGCGTAATCACCGCTCAATGCCAGTTGCTGACCGCTGTTGCCGTCGGCCACCAGCTCCGTATTGAACCCGGCCTCGGTCAGGCCCTGGCGCAGGTATTGGCCGGTTTTCGCTTGGTCTTCGACGATCAACAGTTTCATGGGCGACTCGGTTTTGTTCGGGGTGTAGAAAGGAAAGCTTTATACCTTGAGAGCAGGCGACAGGCGCCAACCTGACAAAGTTGTAATCTGCCTGTCAGGTAGATGCCAGCGCAGGCCGGCTAAAGTTTCCCACAGGCTGAACCTTATCTTGTTGGAGAACGACCATGTTTTTACGCCAATCCTTGGCCTTCTGTTTGTTGGCAATGAGTTCGTCGGCGTTTGCAGCTCCCGCGCACACCTATGACTTCGGCCAGCCAGCGCCTGCCGCCAAAGCCACGCGCAGCATCGAAGTGGTGATGGGTGATATGTCGTTTGATCCGAAAGCCATTCAGATCAAGGCCGGTGAGACCGTTCGCTTTGTGCTGGTGAATAAAGGCCAGTTGTTGCACGAATTCAACCTCGGCGACGCGGCGATGCACGCCAGACACCAGCAGGAAATGTTGCAAATGCAGCAGAGCGGCATGCTTACGCCTACCGGCATGAAAGAAATGTCCCACGATATGGCGGGGATGGATCACGCAGCGATGGGCCATGGCATGAAGCACGACGACCCCAACAGCGTGCTGGTCGAGCCGGGCAAGACTGCCGAGCTGACCTGGACCTTCAGCAAGGCCACCAGCCTGGAATTCGCCTGCAATATTCCCGGGCATTATCAGGCGGGCATGGTCGGCAAACTGACTGTCAGTCAGTAAGCACTCAAAGGCGCGGGCAAAGGCTGGTAGAATCCGCTGATTATTCAGTCAGGTTTCCGCCATGCATCCCGCAGCCGAACACTCGCCGCTGGGCAAATCCAGCGAATACATCGCCACGTACACGCCGTCCCTGCTGTTCCCGATTCCGCGCACCGCGAAATGGGCCGAGCTGGGTCTGACCGCCGAAACCCTGCCGTATAAAGGTGTGGATTTCTGGAACTGCTTCGAGCTGTCGTGGCTGTTGCCGTCGGGCAAACCGGTGGTGGCGATTGGCGAATTCAGCATTCCGGCGGACTCGCCGAATATCATCGAGTCGAAGTCGTTCAAGCTGTACCTGAACTCGCTGAACCAGACGGCGTTTGCCGACATCGCGACATTGGAAGCGACGCTGGTCAAGGATTTGTCTGCCGCCGCCGGCAAACCGGTGGGCGTGCGGGTTCGCAGCCTGAAGGACGTTGAAGCGGAGGGCGTCGTGGCGTTGCCCGGCGTGTGCATCGACGATCTGGATATCAGTGTCAGCAACTATGAGCATCCGCGCCCGGAACTGCTGCGTTGCGATGAATCGCGGATTGTTGAAGAGACGGTGTATAGCCATCTGCTCAAATCCAACTGCCCGGTGACCAGTCAGCCGGACTGGGGCACTGTGGTGGTGGAATATCGTGGCTCGGCGCTGGATCATGCGAGTCTGCTGGAATATATCGTCAGCTTCCGTCAGCACTCGGACTTCCATGAGCAGTGTGTGGAGCGGATTTTTCTCGATCTGCAGCGCTTGCTGAAGCCTGAGAAACTGACGGTGTTTGCACGTTACGTGCGTCGTGGCGGTCTGGATATCAACCCGTATCGCAGCACTGAAAGCGTACAGCTGCCGAACCATCGGCTGGTGCGTCAATAAAGATCAACTGTAGGAGTGAGCCTGCTCGCGATAGCGGTGTGTCAGTTGAAGATGGTGTTAACTGACACACCGCTATCGCGAGCAGGCTCACTCCCACAGGGGAATGCATTGCAAATCGTAGACATGAAAAAGCCCTGCCAGTGATGGCAGGGCTTTTTGCGTTTCGGGGGGAATCAGATCCCCATGCTGCCCAGCGCGTTGACGATATTGCGCAGGGTGCCGGCAATCGCTGGGTGTTCGACTTCGAAGCGTTCAACCGCCAGATTCACGCCATCGGCGATGCTGGCGTCTTGAGTGGCATTTTCCAGTTGAATTTCGGACTCAATTTGCGCCATCAGCACACGCAGGTCTTCACGCTCAACTTCCGACAGCGGCGGATTCTGCTCCAGTTGCTCGCGCAGGGCATTCAGCTGTTTTTGCAGTTCTTGGGCGGGCATGGTGGTTTCCTTTTATCAATAGGCACTGGCATTGACCGCAGCCGCGCGCCAAAGGTCTATGGCTGACCTTTAGATTAATCCACTCCCGGCAAACCTGCATGATCCCGATCAGGGCTTTTCGCCTTTGAGCCGGCGCAGGCTGATGTCGGCGAGACAGGTGTCGAGCTCGCCCAGATGATCGATGACCGAATGCACGCCGAGGCCGAATAGTTGCATCGTCGCCTTGCCACGCAGTTGTTCGCGTTCTTTCTGGCTCAGCGCTTGCCATTCCCCCGGCGCCAGGCCGCACAGCGAGCCGCAGGAGGCGAGGCCGATGGTCCACAGCCCGGCATTCAGGCCGGCCTGCAACAGGCGCGGCTCACCGCTGACCAATACGCAACCGTCCAGACTGCTGACGTTCAGATCCATCAGGGCCTGCCAGCAAGCGTTCGGCGCAGGCCATGGATTGATTGTTGCCGAATATTGCGCGGGTTTGATCCAGGCCGGTAGCGAGTTTGATAACGATTGGGCGAGGGCAGGGGGCAGTTCATCCAGCCAGGCGCAGGGAATCTGCTGGCGCTGCAAAATGTGCAGACTGTCGAGCGCGCCCGGCGTGGCCTCGGCATATTCGGGCCGGGCGACGGTATTCAGACGAGCGCGAGCACCGAAATCCACCAGACAACCGCTGAGTCCAAACAGTACAGCGGTCAGGCTCGGCGCGGCGACGGGCAAGGTTTCGGCGTGTGTCATGGCAGCGTCCTTGAAATAGCGATAAGGCTAGTCATTCCAGGTGACAGTTGCGTGACGGCTATGTGAAACGCGGCGTGGGAGGCGTCCTACAACTTTGCACAATTGGCCGACTGCCCAAACGGCCTTTTACGCTTATACTAGCGGCCTGAACACCCGGACCCAGATGTCCGCGACAGTACAAATCCAAGGAGTTTTTCTATGCGCTGGAGCAATCCGCTCGCTCAGCTTTGTGTATGTGCCGGCCTGTTGCTGGCTCCGTTCGCCACTCAGGCGGCAACGGAAGAAGACCCTTGGGAAAGCGTCAACCGTCCTATCTTCGAGTTCAACGACTTTGTTGACACCTACGCGCTGAAGCCACTGGCGCAGGGTTACGAGTTCGTGACTCCGCAGTTCCTCGAAGACGGCATTCACAACATGTTCCGCAACGTCGGTGATGTCACCAACCTTGCCAACAACATCCTGCAGGCCAAACCGGCCGCTGCTGGCGTTGACACTGCGCGTCTGATCTTCAACACCACGTTTGGTCTGCTCGGCTTCTTTGATGTCGGCACCAAAATGGGCCTGAACCGCAGCGACGAAGACTTCGGTCAGACCCTCGGTTACTGGGGCGTAGGTAGCGGTCCATACGTGATGCTGCCGCTGATGGGGCCGAGCACTTTGCGTGATGCGCCTTCCAAGTACGTCGACAGCTACACCGGTATGTACCGCTACATCGACCACGTGCCTACCCGTAACTCGATCTTCGGCCTGAACATCGTCGACACCCGCGCCAGCCTGCTGTCGAGCGAAAAGCTGATCAGCGGCGACAAGTACACCTTCATCCGCAACGCTTACTTGCAGAACCGCGAGTTCAAAGTGAAGGATGGCCAGGTCGAAGACGATTTTTAATCGCGACCGGTAAAAAGGAAGGCGACCTCAGGGTCGCCTTTTTTGTGTGTAGCTATTTCATCTTCAGAATGGTCAGACCGAGTTTCTGGCCGCCGCCATCCTGTGCTCGAATCCAGACCACTTCGGTCTCGGCCTCAAGGCCGCTGAGTGCGGCGTGATCGGAGTCGATGCGTACGCTCAAACGGTCGCCAACCGCGAACTGGCGCGGCGCTTCGACCTGCATGCCACTGCTGGAGAGGTCGATGCACACACCTGAAACCTCATCGCCTTCATGAATCAACACGACATCGGCATCGACCCGCATGCGGATGAAATCGCGCTTTTCGCTGTAGTCCCGACTGGTTTGACTCATAGGTTCGTCCTTCCATTGGGTTACGGTTTGAGCTGTTCTTATAACTCTCGGTGATTTGACAAGTAAAGTCGTCAAGCGACCATCGGCGCATGCTTGAAACGCTCTGCGGATGGGAGTACCGTCTGCGCCTTAGAAGGGCACCTCTGGTGTAACCGCGTTTGTAGCCAATGCTCGAAAGCGGTGCAGCAGAGAGGCTAGAAAGCGAATCCAGTAGTCTGCGCAGGGCCCGATGCCCCGCCAACTACGCCAACCTAATTCTGGCGCCGTTTGCCCACATGCCAAAAACCAGTGCCACGCTGCTGATAATCGATGATGACGAAGTAGTGCGCGCGAGCCTCGCGGCCTATTTGGAAGACAGTGGTTTCAGCGTCCTGCAGGCCAGCAACGGCCAACAGGGTCTTCAGGTATTCGAGCAAGACACGCCCGACCTGGTCATCTGCGATCTGCGCATGCCGCAGATGGGCGGTCTCGAACTGATCCGTCAGGTCACCGAGCGGTCACCGCAGACGCCGGTGATCGTGGTGTCGGGTGCCGGCGTGATGAACGACGCGGTCGAAGCCCTGCGCCTGGGCGCAGCGGACTACCTGATCAAGCCTCTCGAAGATCTGGCTGTGCTCGAGCACTCTGTGCGCCGGGCCCTGGATCGTGCGCGCCTGCTGCTGGAAAACCAGCGCTACCGCGAGAAGCTGGAAAAGGCCAACCGCGAGCTTGAGGCCAGCCTGAACCTGCTCCAGGAAGACCAGAACGCCGGTCGCCAGGTGCAGATGAACATGCTGCCGGAAAGCCCGTGGAGCATCGACGAGTTCAAGTTCGCGCACCAGATCATCCCGTCGTTGTATCTGTCGGGTGATTTTGTCGACTATTTCCGTGTCGACGAGCGCCGGGTCGCGTTTTACCTGGCTGATGTCTCCGGTCATGGCGCCTCTTCAGCCTTCGTCACTGTGCTGCTGAAGTTCATGACCACGCGCTTGCTGTTCGAATCCAAGCGCAACGGCACTTTGCCGGAATTCAAGCCTTCGGAAGTCCTTGGTCATATCAACCGGGGGCTGATCAGTTGTAAGCTGGGTAAACACGTCACAATGGTCGGTGGAGTCATCGACGAGGAGACCGGTTTGTTGACCTATAGCATCGGCGGCCATCTGCCGTTGCCTGTGTTGTACACGCCTGACAGTGTTCGTTATCTCGAAGGGCGTGGTCTGCCGGTGGGGCTCTTCAATGAAGCCACCTACGAAGACCGCGTGCTTGAGCTGCCGCCGACGTTCAGCCTGACGCTGATGTCCGATGGCATTCTGGATCTTTTGCCAGAACCTACGCTCAAAGAAAAAGAAGCCGCTTTGCCTCAACGGGTGAAGTCGGCGGGCGGCAGCCTGGATGGTCTGCGGCAAGTGTTTGGATTGGCCACGCTAGGGGAGATGCCGGATGATATCGCCCTGTTGGTGTTGAGCAGGAATCTTTAATGAGTACCGGTAGAATCCAGTTCGCCGAGCAGGACGGCACCTTCGTCCTGAAGTTCGTCGGTGAAGTTCGCCTGACCCTGTGTTCGGCGTTGGATGCGACTATTGAGAAAATCTTCACCGCGCTGAATTTCAACGCGATCGTGATCGATTTGACCGAAACCCGCAGCATCGACAGCACGACGTTGGGCCTGTTGGCCAAACTGTCGATCCTGTCGCGGCAGAAGGTCGGCCTGCTGCCGACTGTCGTCACCACCCACGAAGACATCACCCGTCTGTTGCAATCGATGGGTTTCGAGCAGGTGTTCAACATCGTCAACCACCCGGTGCCATGCCCGGAGTGCCTGGACGATCTGCCGGATCAGGACCAGTCGGAAGAAGTGGTGCGGATCAAGGTGCTCGAAGCGCACAAGATCCTCATGGGCCTCAACGACTCCAATCGTGAAGCGTTTCATGACCTGGTGAATGCCCTCGAGCGGCATTGATCTCATGACGTGATGTTGTCTGGGCTGGCCCCTTCGCGAGCAGGCTCGCTCCCACACTGACCCGGCGTCGATCACAAATCCCCCTGTGGGAGCGAGCCTGCTCGCGAAAGCGGCCGCAAGATCACCAGGAATTTCCCAGCAGCCACAAAAAAGGGCGAACCCTCACAGGTTCGCCCTTTTTGCATTTCAGAAAATCACATCACAGCTTGGCCTGCAGCAGCGCCTCAAGCTTCTCCTGGTCGCGGGCAAACTGACGAATGCCCTCAGCCAGTTTCTCAGTGGCCATCGCGTCTTCGTTGGACAACCAGCGGAACTGCGCTTCGTTGAGGCTCAGACGGGCTTCACCGGCGTTGCCCGGGGCCAGTTTGCGCTCCAGCTTGCCGGTGTCGGCGGCCAGTTTATCGATCAGGTCCGGGCTGATGGTCAGGCGGTCGCAGCCGGCCAGTTGCTCGATCTGATTGAGGTTGCGGAAGCTCGCGCCCATGACCACGGTCTTGTAGTCATTGGCCTTGTAGTAGTTGTAGATGCGGGTAACCGACTGTACGCCCGGATCATCAGCACCGGTGTAGTCGTTGCCGTTGGCCTTCTTGTACCAGTCGTAGATGCGGCCAACGAATGGCGAAATCAGGAACACGCCAGCGTCAGCGCAAGCGGCGGCCTGAGCGAAGGAGAACAGCAGGGTCAGGTTGGTCTGGATGCCTTCCTTCTCCAGCACTTCGGCGGCGCGGATGCCTTCCCAGGTCGAAGCGATCTTGATCAATACGCGATCACGGCCAATGCCGGCCTTGTCGTACAGCTCGATCAAGCGATGCGCGCGTTTCAGCACGGCGTCCTTGTCGAACGACAGGCGTGCATCCACTTCAGTGGAGATACGGCCCGGAATCACTTTGAGAATTTCCTGACCCACTGCGACGCCGAAACGGTCGCTGGCCAGGCCTACATCGCCCTTGCAGTCGCTGACGCAGGCGTTCAGCAGCTCGGCGTAGGCCGGAATGGCCGCCGCTTTGAGCAGCAGGGAAGGGTTGGTGGTGGCGTCGACCGGTTTGACCCGGGAGATCGCTTCGAAGTCGCCGGTGTCGGCAACAACGGTGGTGAATTGTTTGAGTTGTTCCAGCTTGGAAGTCATGGGCGTGCTCTGTCCTATGGGTCTGATGACATTACCCGAGCGCTGACGGCCACTCAAGGGTAGGTGCGTGTATCGATGGCCCCTGCGGCAACAACCTGAAAACGATTGTTTGAAAGGCGGGGCGCGGTATCGATGAATACGATGCCAAAACGGCCAACAGGTTCAAAGCAACCGACCTGCGTACAGGTCGGTTGTACACGCACTATTGAGCGTTCAACAGGGCTTCGACCGACATGCGCGCCGGTTTCGGCTGACCGTCGGAGGTCAGCAGGCCGAAGTTCTTCTCGCGGTCGTTACTGCCGGAATCACTGTTCTTCCATTCATAAATGGACGTCAGCGGGATGTTGAGTTTTTTAACATCGCCGATAAACGCGTTGATCTTGCTCGCTTGGCCTTCAGGCCCGCCGTTGGAGGCCAGTGCCGAGATACCCCATTCACTGATGATCCCGGGCACATGAAAGTTCTGCTGAATGAAGTTCTGCGCGTTGCTGATCTGCGTAGCCGTCATGCCGTAGGGGTGATAGGACACGGCGCTCAGGCATTTGGGGTATTCGCTGACGATGCGGCTCAGCGCCACCGTTGAAGCAGAACCTGCGCTAGGTGGGCGGGCGAAACCGTAACCGATCACCGGCGTCGATGGCGGCTGTTCTTGCAGCGCCTTGCACACGCCGCTCATGAACGGCACAAACGTGGTGTCGAAATTGCGCGTCGGCCAGTAGGTTTCCAGGTCCGGTTCATTCCATAACTCGATCGCCACCAGTTGCACGCCGTACGACTGTTGAAGCCCCGTCACGGCTTTGGCGAAGCCTTCACCGGCAGTGGTCAGCTCGGCGCTCGATGTGGCGGGCAACGCCTTGATCGCGCGGACCGTCAGCAACACCGGCAGGCCCGCAGATTGCGCCGCCGCAAAGGCATCGCTGACCTGTTTCTGATAAGCCTTGGCCGTCAGGCTGTCGCTCCACACACCGAAGCGGACAAAACCGAATCCGGCCGATTTGATCTGCGCGGCGTCGGCGGCCGTGAAGTTCTGGATCTTCACCTGCACGCCGATGTTCTTCGCCGGAAGGTTTGGAAACAGTTCGCTGGCGTGAACCTGAGTTGCAGCCCCGGCCATCATCAGTGCCAACGCGCCGAGTTTTTTGAGATGTGTTGTTTTCATGTCTGCTCTCCCGAAGAGAAGTGACAACTGCGAATAAATGATCTCGTTGCTCAATTTTCGAGTGAGGTGATGGCACTAAGTGCACGAATGTTATTTTTTGTCGGAAAACAATCAGCCGAAAATCACAGTTATTTTTAGTCCGTTAATAGTGGTTGGGGGGCTTTTAAACGCTGTGGTACTTAATGCTTCGGTACTAACAGGGCGAATCTATTTCCGAGTGAACAAAGATCTGAGGGTTCATTAAATTGCTCTCGGGATGTTGGCCGTTTGACATTACACAGGAAAGTAAAACCTTGTTCAGAAAGATCCTTGTCGTTTGCGTGGGCAATATATGCCGTAGCCCGACGGCAGAACTGATGCTGCGTAACGCGCTGGCCCCCTCAGCGATCACCGTCTCCTCCGCAGGCCTGTCGGCACGGGTGGGCGAGGGCGTCGAAGCGTCCGCCCGCCAAGTGCTCGAAGACCATGGCCATAACGCCGAAGGCTTCATCGCACGGCAACTGACCGCAGACATCGTCAATGAATCAGACCTGATTCTGGTCATGGAAAAACAGCATGTTAATCAAGTATTGAAGATTGCCTCTCATGCCAGAGGCAAAGTATTTCTGCTCGGCAAGTGGCAGAGCGAGCGCGAAATACAAGATCCGTATCGTCAAGGCAAGGCCGCTTTTATTCATGCCCATGCATTGATTGAAGATGCTGTCAGCTCATGGGCACAACGCCTCGCGCGTTGATGAATATTCTTCAGATCAATGAATGGTAAGAACAGACTTATGCAGTTACCGTCCGTCATCGGCACCCGCGACAATGATCAAGACAGTATTGATCTTCTCGGCATATTTGGCAGTTTGATCGACCAGAAATGGTTGATCGGCGCGCTCACCGGCGCCTTCATGGTTACCGGTGTGGCCTACGCAGTGTTGGCCACGCCCGTGTACCTGGCGAATGCGCTGGTGCAGGTCGAGCCGAAAAAGAACGACATGCTCGGGTTCTCCGACCTCAACAGCATGCTCGGTGGGCAATCGCCGTCGGTGACCGAAATCGGCATCATCAAATCCCGCGCAGTGATCGGCAAAACCGTCGACGACTTGCGCCTGGACATCGATGTCACCCCCAACACCTTCCCGATGATTGGTGGCTTTCTCGCCCGGCGTTATCGCGGCCAGACCGAAACCAGCGTCGCCGCACCGCGTTTTGGCCTGAACAGTTACGCCTGGGGCGGTGAGCGCCTGGAGTTTGCCCGGCTCAATCTGCCGAAAGAACTGTTGGGCAAGAAACTCACCCTGATCGCCGGCGAACAGAAGCACTTCCAGTTGCTCGATGACAACGACAACCTGCTGGTCGAAGGCGTCGCCGGCGAAGCGTTCGCGCAGGACGGTGTAGAAGGGCAGATCAGCCAGTTGCTGGCCAACCCCGGCACGCGTTTCGAAGTGGTGCGCAACCCGCGAATCGTGACCATTCAGGGTTATCAGGACGCGCTGGATATCTCCGAGCAGGGCAAGGAATCAGGGATTATCAAACTGGCGCTGGCCAGCAGCGACGCCGCTGAGGCGGTGAAAATTCTCAACAAGATCGCCGCGCTTTATGTCGATCAGAACGTACGCCGCACCTCGGCGGAAGCGGCGCAGAGTCTGGCTTTCCTGCAGAGCCAGTTGCCGCAGGTCAAACGTGATCTGGCCAAGGCCAGCGATGCGCTGAACGCCTACCAGACCCACGGCAAGACCGTGAACATCTCGCTGGAAACCCAGTCGGTGCTCGGTCAGTCGGTGGCGCTGGAAACGCGGATCTCCGAGCTGAAAATGCAGCAGGCGGAGATGGACCGCAAGTTCACCAAACAGCATCCGGCCTATCGCGCGTTGATGAGCCAGATCGGCGAGTTGACCCAGCAACAGAAGTCGCTGGAAGGCAAGGTCGGCGATCTGCCCGCGACCCAGCAGGAATTGCTCAACCTGACCCGCGATGTTGAAGTGGCCTCGCAGATCTACACGCAGTTGCTGAACAAATCCCAGGAACTGGACATCGTCCGCGCCGGTGCCGTGGGTAACGTGCGTCTGGTCGACGCAGCGGACGTCGACCTGACCAGTCCGGTCAAACCGAAAAAAGCTCTGATTGTGTTGATTGCGACCTTCCTCGGCGCCTTCGTCGGCGTCGCTCTGGTGCTGCTGCGCAAATCCCTGAGCCGGGGTCTGGAAGGCCCGGAAGCTATCGAACAACTCGGTTTGCCGGTGTACGCGTCGATTCCGTACAGCGCCTTGCAGGATGAAGAAGACAACAAAAAAGGCCGCGCCCGCGACGGTGTCGACAAGCCGGCGTATCTGTTGGCCCTGCGTAACCCGACCGACCTGTCGATCGAATCGATCCGCAGCCTGCGCACCTGCCTGCATTTCGCCGGGCTCGATTCGACCAACAACCGCATCATGATTTCCGGGCCGAGCCCGCAGGTCGGCAAGACGTTCGTCTCGTCCAACCTCGCCGCGGTCATGGCTTTGAGCGGCCAGCGCGTGGTGCTGATCGATGCCGACATGCGCAAAGGTCATCTGCACAAAACCCTCAACACGCCGATCACCAACGGCTTGTCCGACCTGCTGGTCAAGCGCTGCAGCATCGACCAGGCGATCAACAAAGTCGAAATCGACAACCTGCACTTCATCAGCCGTGGTCAGGTACCGCCGAATCCTTCCGAGCTATTGATGCACGCCAACTTCCGCGAGCTATTGGCGGAACTGAGCGAACGCTACGACCTAGTGATCATCGATACGCCGCCGCTGCTGGCGGTGACCGATGCGGCGATTGTTGGCCGTGAAGCCGGGATCAGCCTGATCGTCACGCGCTTCGGGGTGAACCCGGCCAAAGAGATCGAACTGACCATTCGCCGCTTCGCGCAGAACGGCATCGAGCTCAAAGGCGCGGTGTTCAACGGCGTCGAGAAGCGTGCCGCCAGCTACTACGGCAATGGTGGTTACGGCTATTACAACTACGAATACGCGTCCGACAAATCCTGACTGTCAGCGACTGTTTTTTCCTGTTTGAAGTGGGTGATTTGTGAAGAAAATACTGCACGTGGCAGAGACGATCAAAGGTGGCGTCGCGACGGTGATCCGGACGATTTCGGCTTCGCCTGAAGGCGATGCGGCGAACTACGAGCTGGTGTATCTGGTTCCGGATGATCAGGCCAAAGAGTTGCACGGCATCGGCGCGCAACAGATCCGCACCTTCCCGCGTACCGGGCGCAATGTGCCGTCGCTACTGCGTTTTGCCTGGCGCCTGACCCAGGTGATGCTCAAGGAAAAACCCGACGTGGTGCATTTGCACAGCACCTTTTCCGGAGTCATCGGCCGGTGCGTGTGTGTGCTGTTGCGACCGTGGCGCAAGCCGAAAATCGTCTACTGCCCACACGCGTTTTCGTTCCTGATGGAAAGCTCGCCGACCAAGCAGAAAGTCTATGCGTGGATCGAGCGAGTACTGCAGAAAGTCACCGACGTGATCATTTGCGTCAGCCAGTACGAACTCGACAAAGCCGCGCGCTTCGGCATCGAGCGCAAGCGCATGAAGCTGATCTATAACGGCATTCACCGCAAGGACGACGCGCCGAAAGCGGCGAGTCCCGAGCCGATTCATCTGCTCTTCGTCGGTCGCCTCGATTATCAGAAAGGCTTCGACGTGCTGCTCAAGGCCTTCGCCAACGTGCAACGCAAAGACTTGAAGCTGACCGTGGTCGGCAGCGCGGTGAACGAGGACGCGGTGGAGTGCCCGCCGATGGACTCTGTTGAATACCTGCCATGGGTCACGCCGAGCGAAGTGCAGGCGCTGTACCAGAAAGCCGATGCGCTGATCGTGCCGAGTCGCTGGGAAGGTTTCGCCATGGTGCCGCTGGAAGGCATGGCCATGGGTTTGCCGGTGATTGCCAGCAACTGCACCTCGCTGCCGGAACTGGTCACCAATGAAGTCTCCGGTTATGTCTTCCCGTCCGGTGATCACCAGGCATTGGCCGACGTGCTGACGATCATCCAGAAGCCGCGCCTGCTCGACCTCGGCAACGAAGGACGGAGCATCGTCCGCGAGCGTTTCAGCGCCGCGTTGATGATTCGCCAGACCTACGACCTGTATCGCGCTCCCACTTTTTAAGTAGAACTCAAGCATATGAACGTAACGATTTTGCATGGCTACAGTGCGTCCAACTCCGGTGACGGCTTGCTCGTCGATCTGGCCATCGCGCTGGTGCAGCGCAACTTTGGTGAAGACACCGCGATCAGCGTGGTCGCTTCCGATCCGGACTCTTTCAGCTACTTGCCGCACCCGCGCTTCGACGCGCCGGTGATGGCGGCCAAGGGCTTGGGCCGGGTCAAGCAAGCGGTGTTTCTCAATCAGTCCTACGCCGGGCTGGCGGATCTGTTGAAGAAAACCGACCTGATCGTCGGTGTCGGCGGCGGCTACATGCGCTCGAAAAGTGCCTTCGAACACATCAAGTTGAAACTCGGCCACGCCAAGCAACTGGAAACCGCGATCCTCAGCAAAGTGCCGTCGGTGTACCTGCCGCAAAGCATCGGCCCGTTCCATGGCGAGAGCAGCAAGATCGTCGAGCACTACGCCAGCGCCGACGCGGTGTTCGTGCGTGACAACCGCTCCTCGGCGATTTTCGATGCCTGCGCCAACGTCTACCGCGCGCCGGATCTGGCGGTGCAGTCGTTGGCGAGCAAAATTCTTCAGCAAGCGAAATTCACTCGCTGCGCGTCTTCGCCAGCCACCGTGTGCGTGGTACTGCGCAAGCCGCCGGAGTGGAGCAAGGAAAAGAAAGTCGCTTACGTGGCCAATCTGAAGTTGCTGCTGCAGCGTTTGAAGAACAAAAGCAAAGTGGTCTGCGCTGTACAGAGCGCGGTGCGCGGCAACGATGACGGCGCGTTCTATCGCGAGTTGGGCATCACCGAAGACTTGCTGTCGTTGAAAGCAACGATTGCCAAATATCAGCCGGACCTGGTGATTTCCGTGCGTCTGCACGGCGCCATCGAATCGCTGCTTTCCGGCGTGCCGGCGTACCACATCAGCTACGAGCGCAAAGGCTTCGGCGCCTATCAGGACATGGGCGTCGACGACTGGGTGATCAATGGCGGCGACATCAATGTCGACACCATCATCGACACGGTTTATGCGCCGAATGCGCTGTCAAATTTCGGCAAACGCCTGACCGACACCTGCCGTGAAATCGAAGCAAAAACCGTGGCCATGGACGAGATCATCAAGGGTGTCGTTCGATGATATTTCGGCTACTGCTTCGCGGCGGAGCCTTGGGCGCGAAGTTTTTGCTGGTGTTGGCGATCACCCATTACCTCGGGTATGAGGCGCTGGGTTTTTACGGCGTGGTGGTTGCGGCCTCGCTGATTGCGTCGAAGTTCTACAGCGTTGGTTTCAGTTCCGAGATCAATCGCTTGATCAGCGTTGGCGGCAGTTCGCGCCGGGTTGTCGACAGGGTTTTGCTGCTGTATCTGGCGGTCGGACTGGTGCTGTCGGTAGCGACGGTGCTGATTTATTCACTGTTCCAGACAGTTGAAGCGCCGGCCGCGCTGATCCTTTGCGTGACGCTGGTGTTGCTCACCGAACACCTGTCGTTCGAGATCAACTCGTTCGTGTTTTCCGCGCAGAAAGCCACGGCGGGCGCGTTGCTGTTCTTCGTCAAGACCGGCCTGTGGGCGGTGTTGGCGGTGGGCGGGATGATGCTCGATTGGGTGTCAGGCATCGCCAGTGTGTTGTGGCTGTGGGTCGCCGCCAACGTGCTGGTGATCATCGCCGGTTACCTGATCGTGGTGAACGTGCACAAGGGCCGGGTCGCCGGCACGTTGGCCACGGCCACCGTGTGGAAGGCCGGGTTGCCGTTTTACCTCGGCACCGGTTTGATCGCGCTGAGTCAGTACGCCGAGCGCTTTCTGATCATCGATCTGGAGCCCTACGCCAGCCTCGGTAAATACGTCTACGCGTGGTCGGCGGCGAATACCTTGCAGGCGTTGTCGTATGCGGTGGTGGCGGTGGTCGGGATTCCGGTACTGGCCAAGCGTTTTCAGGCTGATCAGCAGGCATTCACGGTCAAGCAACTGTTCATCAACAAGTGGGTGATGCGCTCGCTGGTCGTGTCGGCTGCGGTGGCGGTGGCGATCTATGTGTTTTTCAACGTGGTGCTCGATTACGTCGCCACCAGCGTTCCGCGTCCGGACAACGCGATCCTCGGCGTACTGATTTTCTCCTTCGCCTTGCGCGCGATTGGCGACATCGTCTGGGGCGGGTTGATTGCCTCGAGAAACAGTCGCGTATCGCTCGCCAGTGCGGCGATCTGCCTGTTGGTTTCAGTGCCGGTGAGCTGGGTGCTGATCAAGCATTATTCGATCTACGGCGCGGCGTGGGGCAATGTCTTCGCGATCATCGTGCAGCTCGGTGTAATCGCCGTACTGACCCGCGTGACCGGTGCGAAGAAGGCTGCCGTGTCATGGGCCTGAAGCTGCCGTGCATCGAGTTTCGTGGCAAGCGACTCGATTCGTATGTCTCGTTCCTGATCCTGTTCACCGGGCTGTTTCTCTCGGTGGCGATGCCGCTGTTGATCCCGCGTGATCCGGGGCCGGATGCGATGACCTTGTGGTCGTCCTACGCGCGTGCCGACAACTGCAATTTCTGGAACCCGTTCTCGCCCGATCGCTCGTCCTACGAGTGTTCGGCGTTCCTGCTACGGCCCACCGGGATCAACCTGACCAATGCCTGGGCCTACGGCATGTTCTGTAATTTTTTCCTCACGGCGATTCCGGTGGTGGTGTTTCGGCGCATGCCGTTGGCGATCTTCGGCACCCTGTGTCTGTGGGGGATTGTGCGCTCGTTCTTCCTGGAGAACCTGACCAAGGAAATCATTGTGTCGGTGGCGGTGTTGAGCATTCTGCTCAGCTCGCTGACGCGTAAATATCGCGGTGGGTTTTTCCTGTCGGCAGTGATCTACGGCGTGCTGATTCGGCCCTACTGGATTCTGTTTTCGCTGTCGTGGGTGGGCGTCTGTGTGATGAAAAAGTACGTGTCGCGCACGACGTTCTTCCTGATGCTGTTCTTGTTTTATCTCGCGGTGGCGATGTCGATCCAGCTCGCACTGGGCTTTCCGGTGTCATCGATTCGCGCCAGTAACAACGAACTGCGCACGGCGGGCGAGGAGGGCTCGAAATCCTTGATCGTGTCGTGGCTCAGTGGCAGCGACTTCGTTTCGCAGGCGCTGGACTCGATGATCATCTTCTTCCGGTTGTCGTTCCCGGTAGAGCTGATTCTGCTGTCCGGCCCGGGTCAGGTGATCTTCGTGGCGTTGATGATCATGACCGCGTTGCTGCTGTTCAAAGTCATCACCTCGACTGATTACAAAGGCGCGCCGATCCAGACCAAACCCAAGGAACTGATCGCCATTCCGCTGGCGTTTCTACTGGTGCAAGGGCTGTTCGAGCCGGACTTCGGCTCCTTCGCCCGGCACTTCTCGATGGTGGTGCCGGTGTTGTTCGTTGGCCTGGGCTTGATGCTGCGGGCGAACAAACCGGTGCAGGTTGAATCAAGAATTCTGAATTGAGGCAGGTGCTTTATGTCGAGCAAGAAAAAGTCCCTGGAGATTGAAACCCTGCGTGGCCTGGCGTGCCTGTTGCTGGTGCTCTATCACGTCATCGGCCCATTGGGCGGCGGGTTGAAGATCGATATCGGCTCGCCGTTCCGGGTGATCGCCGATTCGATGGTGTACGTTCGTATGCCGTTGTTCACCTTCATCTCCGGATACATCTATTCGATCTACAAAATCCGTGGCAACGACTTTTCCGCGTTCTTCAGCGGCAAGGTGCGCCGTTTGATCGTGCCGCTGTTTTGCGTCGGCGTGCCGTTCTCGGTGTTGCAAGCGGTGGGGCCGGGGGTGAACAAGGACGTTGGTGTGATCGATGCGTTGTTGTCGTTCTGGGTGCCGATCAACCACTTCTGGTTCCTGCAGGCGGTGTTCATCATTTTCATGTTCGTCGGGCTGTTGGAGTGGCGCGGGATGCTGCGCTCGGCGACGCGGTTGTATGGGGTGTTTGTGTTTGCGGCTGTGTTGTTTCTGTTGCCGCCATTCAAGTTCGATGCGTTCGGGATCAACGGCGCGATTTATCTGCTGCCGTTTTTTGTCGCGGGGATGATTGGCCAGGAGAATGTCGACCGGTTGAAGCAGACGTTCAAAGTGATCGGGCCGCTGGTGTTTGTGTTGATCTCGCTGACGTTGTTGTATGTCGCGGCGATTGATCGCGAGCTGATTGTTGATCGTCGCAGTCTGATTGGTTTGACCGTGGGTTGCGTGTCTTGCATCGCCTTGCTGTCGAGTGATATGCGCTCGAAGGCGCTGACGTGGCTCGGTGGTTATTCGTATGCGATTTTCCTGTTTCATGTGCTGTTCGCGGCGACGTCGCGGTTTGTCCTGGGGCGGTTGGGGGTGAAGGATGAGAGCTTGCTGGTGCTCGGCGGGCTGAGTTGTGGCTTGCTCGGGCCGGTGGTGTTGTCGATAGTTTTCAGTCGGTTCAATTTCACTTCGGTGTTGTTCCTAGGTGAGCGGGCGGCGAAGAAGAAACCGTTGGTGCCCATCACTCCGGTGCCGCAAACCCACAGCAGCTAAGAGCTTCGCGAGCAGCGGATCTTTGTCGTACACAATTCCTGTAGGAGTGAGCCTGCTCGCGATAGCGGTCTGTCAGTCAGCATTTCATTACCTGACCCAACGCTATCGCGAGCAGGCTCACTCCTACAATTGATCTGTGTACATCCCGGTATTCAGTGGGCCATTTCAGACTGAAGGAAATTTTGCATGTTGGCAGTAGATGACGCTCAACCCGTCGCAGCGTCGGTGGTTCAGGTGGGCGATGCCCGTGAGCGTTTTGCGCAGTGGCGTGAAGGCAAGGCCGGCAAGGTTTTGTCGGTCTCGGTGATCGGCGACAGCTACAGCGCCGGGCAGGATTTCTACCTGAACAAACTGGTGCAGCGCGTGGCCGGGGAGGTGGGGTTTGCCGGGCCGGGTTACGTCGGCTTCAACCACGGCGCGGCGCTGGGCGGCACGCATTTCAAATACACCCGCAGCAGTGACAAGTACTTCGGCGGCGACTGGAAGGTTTCAGACTTGGGCCAGGCGAGCCCGGACAGTCGCACGGTGACAGGCCGGCCCGGCGCATGGTTGCAAGTGGATGCGAGTCCGACGCCGCGCATCGATACCGCTGTCACTCAGGCGAAACTGCTTTATCTGGGCAACGGCGAATCCAGCGAGATCCGCTATCGCTGGTCTCCCGCGCAAGACTGGCACCCCCTCAAGCTTGAAGGATCAGGGGTTCAGGAAGTCGCGCTGACAGGTCTTTCGGCAGCGAAAGACTGGTCCTTCAAACTCGAGGTCGTGAAGGGCGCGCCGACGTTGTTCGGCCTGTGGATGAGCAACGATCAGAACGGCGTGCGGGTCTCGAAACTGGCGGCATCCGGCGCGGCGTCTGCGGATTTCTATCACCAGGATCCGCAATGGCAGGTGCAGTGGAAAGCTGCGGTGTCGAAGATCCCCGCGGATGTTTACCTGATCATGCTCGGTGGCAACGATCAGGGCTTCGGCGTGAAGCCCGCGCAGTATCTGCAGAACGTTCAGGGGTTGGTGGGCATGCTGCGTGAGATTCAACCTCAGGCGAGCATTAACTTGATCATGCGCCAGGACACCACACGCTCCAGTGCGTATCCGATGTCGGCATACGCGCAGGTACTTGAACCGTGGGCGCGTGAGCAGCATCTGGGGTACGCCAATCTGCAATGTGCGTTCGGGCCGGACGTCAAACGCTACGCGGCCGCGATGATCGGCCCGGACAAGATTCATCCGCTGCCGGCCACGGGCGGGAAGGTGATTGCTGATTACTTTTATGGCTGGATCATGGGCGCCAAGGATCGTTGCGACGCCGCCCCTAAATAACACGCAAACCCCAGAGCGGTGATCGTTCCCACGCTCCGCGTGGGAATGCCGCCCGGGACGCTCCGCGTCCCTTCGCTGGGTGACGCAGAGCGTCACTGGATGCATTCCCACGCGGAGCGTGGGAACGATCAGTTGAGGGGCGTTACTCGAAGGCGTCTACTTGCTCGAGCAATTCCGCAATCTTCTGCGGCATCAAGCGCGTATCACACCGTGTCTCAACGTTAATGATGATCGCCGGGTCGTTGCAGCAGATACGCACGCGAAAACGCCAGTCGCTGAAAATCACTTTCAAGCCATCCTGGTCATCCATCTCCAACGCCTGCTCGCCATAGAGCTTTTTCAAATGCGCGAGCAGCGGATACGGATCGCGCAACGGCCGGCGGATATCACCGGACGCCGGAAACACGCCGATCCGCTCCACCAGCAGAATCGTGCCCAGCCAGGTTTCGTTGGCGCTGGGCAACGGCTGATGGCGGGACAACCAGCTCATCACCCCGAGGTTACCCACCTCGCGTTCAATCTCTACGGAATGTTGTGCAATGTTCATGGTGGCCTCGTTGGGTGAAGGGAGCCGTCTCAGCGGCCTTTGAGGTAAACGTTTTCGTAGCAGAAATTGGTTGCCTGCAAGTAACCCTCGGCGTCACCGCAGTCAAAGCGCAGACCTTTGAATTGGTAGGCCAGCACGCAACCGTTCTGCGCCTGTTTCATCAGCGCGTCGGTGATCTGGATCTCGCCGCCCTTGCCCGGTTGGGTGTCGGCGATCAGGTCGAAGATGTCCGGGGTGAGGATGTAGCGGCCGATGATCGCCAGGTTCGACGGCGCGTCCTGTGGGGCCGGTTTTTCCACCATGTTGTTGACCCGGTAAATGCCGTCGGACATCAGCTCGCCGGCAATCACCCCGTACTTGTGGGTCTGGTCGGCCGGGACTTCCTGAATGGCGACGATCGAGCAGCGGAATTTCTTGTACAGCTCAATCATCTGGGTAAGTACGCCGTCACCCTCGAGGTTCAGGCACAGGTCGTCGGCCAGCACCACGGCAAACGGCTCGTCGCCGATCAGTGGGCGACCGCTGAGAATCGCGTGGCCCAGACCTTTCATTTCCACCTGACGGGTGTAGGAGAAGGTGCAGGTGTCGATCAGCTCGCGGGTGCCTGCGAGGAATTTCTCTTTCTCTGTGCCACGGATCTGGTGTTCGAGTTCGTAGCTGATGTCGAAATGGTCTTCCAGCGCACGCTTGCCGCGACCGGTGACGATGGCCATGTGCTGCAGACCGGCGTCCCGCGCTTCTTCAACGGCGTACTCGATCAACGGCTTGTTGACGATTGGCAGCATCTCTTTCGGCATGGCTTTGGTGGCCGGCAAGAAACGCGTGCCGTAGCCGGCAGCGGGGAACAAACATTTACGAATCATAGAAGTATCCTGGACAGTCATGGAACACAGGCGACAGATGCGCGCACTAATAAAGGGCGTGCAAGTTCAATGTTGGATTGAAGGCTTACTTTAATACCTGAGTCAGGTTATTAATGGCAAATGCGAGTGACGGTAAAACACGACAATGTTATGAGATGTCGGTAAGTGCGTTATTGGTTATTTTTAGTCGGTATCTGTTGATAGTGATGAGTGCACAGGGAGTGCTAATAAGTACCAAGCAATACAGTGTGACCTGCAAAAATATTTATTGCCAGTCATTGAACTAGTTTTGTTTTCGGTTGTTGTCGCCTGTTTGTGTGGATTGTGACACATCTTCAATAAATCAGGCTTGACACGCTACTTGTCACTCATCCAAAGACGGATAGCACTATGAAGATTCTGGTAACGGGTGGTGCCGGCTATATCGGCTCGCATACCACACTTGCATTGCTTGAAGCAGGTTATGAAGTTGTTGTACTGGATAATCTTTGCAACAGCAGTGAAGCCGCGTTGCACGCCGTTGAGGGCATTTGTGGCAAGAGTGCCTGGATGATCCGCGGCGATGTCTGTGACCGCGCACTGCTCGACCGGATTTTCCGCGAGCACAACATCGAAGCGGTGCTGCATTTTGCCGGCCTGAAAGCGGTCGGCGAGAGTGTGCGCAAGCCGCTCGAGTACTACGAGACCAACGTCAGCGGCAGCATCAATCTGTGCCAGGCAATGGCGGCGGCGGGGGTGTTCCGGCTGGTGTTCAGTTCGTCGGCCACGGTGTATGGCGAGCCTGAGCAGATGCCGATCCGTGAGGATTTCCCCACCGGCAATCCGACCAATCCCTACGGCCAGTCCAAGCTGATCGTCGAAAACGTCCTGCGCGACCTGAGCCTGGCCCAGCCGCGCTGGAGCATCGCCTTGCTGCGCTACTTCAACCCGATCGGCGCCCACCATAGTGGCCATATGGGCGAAGACCCCAACGGCATCCCGAATAATCTGGTGCCTTACATCAGCCAGGTCGCGGTCGGCAGCCTTCAGGAGTTATCGATCTTCGGCAACGATTACCCGACCATCGACGGTACCGGGGTGCGCGATTACATCCACGTCGTCGATCTGGCCGACGGCCATTTGAAGGCGCTGCAGTCGATTTCCGAACGCACCGGCATTCATACCTGGAACCTCGGCACTGGCGATGGCTACAGCGTGCTGCAAGTACTGCACGCCTTCGAACAGGCCTGCGGGCAACCGGTGCCATACCGGATGATGCCACGTCGCTCCGGGGATATCGCCGAGAGCTGGGCCGATGCTTCCAAGGCTGCGAAGGAACTTGGTTGGAAAGCCACGCGCAACTTGCAGGATATGGTCACCGACACTTGGCGCTGGCAATCGAACCATCCCCAAGGCTACTTGCGATGATGGCCATTTAACCCAATGTTATTTTCAGTCAGCTTGTTAGATAACGTCGGGAAATTACACTGGCAATGCCTTTTGCAAGTCCGTAGATATAAACCTGCCGTTCGACTTTTATCAGTTGGGTAAGACTGTGAAAGAACAACGGATCTTGTCCGCGCTTTTTGCGGACTTGAACTCACCACCGCTAACTCAGGCCGGTTTTTTAACAGGTCGAATGTTAGAAAGGAGTTGATATGAAAAAAGTGATGGCAGTTGCCCTGTTGACGATGTTGAGCAACTGGGCTGCCGCCGCTGAAGCACCGCTGACAGCGGTAACCAATGTAGGTGGCAACGTGGCGGCTTCTCAAGCGCCCGCAGCCAGTACTGCAATGGTTGCCAGTGCTGTAGCGGCGTCTAACAGCGGTGGCAGTGCCAACGGCGGTACCACCGGTACGACGGGTACCACCGGTACAACCGGCACGCATAACTAACAGGAAGTTCTGTTAGTGCAGTACAGGGTCGCCCGACGCAAGTCGGGTGACTTTGTTTTTGGATTCGCCCTTGAATAGCGTAGTGCCATTATGACTCGTAGTGTTTATCTTTTAATGTTGGCAAGTCTCGCTTTGCAAGGTTGCATGTTTTCCCCCGGTCAATACCTCAGCACCAGTGACATCACCCGCCAGGGTGCCAGCGAAAGCAGCCGGGTCGAGCTGATTCCGATCACGCCCAAGCTGATCGCCATGAACCGCGCCACGCAAAAGCGTGAGTCGCTGCCGCCGGAGCTGCTGGCGACCCCGGCCGAATACCGCATCGGCAACAACGATGTTCTGTACATCACCGTGTGGGATCACCCTGAGCTGACGGCCCCGTCCGGCGCGCAACAACAGATCGATGCCAACGGCCGTCTGGTGCGCTCCGATGGCACGCTCTATTACCCGTTCATCAAGGAAGTCCAGGCCACTGGCCGGACCATCCAGCAACTGCGCTCGGACATTGAACAACGGCTGTCGGCGTTTATCGCCGAGCCGCAAGTAGATGTCGCGGTGTTGCGTTTCGCCAGCCAGAAAGTCGTGGTCACCGGCGCGGTGGCCAAGGCCGGCTCGCAAGCGATTTCCACCAATCCGCTGAGTGTGGTCGAAGCCCTCGGTTCGGCCGGCATCGACACCAACAACGCCGATTTGTCCGGACTGTTGCTGACGCGTAAGGGCCGCACTTATCCGCTCAATCTCGACTCGCTCAATCAGCAGGATTCCGAGTTGCAGAACGTCTACCTCAAGGGTGGCGATCAGCTGTATCTGCCGTACAACGACAACAAGCGCATCTACGTGATGGGTGAGGTCAACCAACCGCGTGCACTGAGTTTCAAGACCGCGACAATGAACCTCACCGACGTGCTCGGTTCGGTTGGCGGCCTGGCCCAGACCACCTCCAATGGCAACGCGGTCTATGTCATTCGTGGCGTGGAAAACCTCGATGTCGAACCGGCGAAGATCTACCAGCTGGAAGCCGAATCGCCGACCGCCATGGCGCTCGCCTCGCACTTCGAAGTGCGCCCGCAGGACGTGGTGTATGTCGGGCCTGCCAACGTGACTCGCTGGAACCGCTTGATCAGCCAATTGGTGCCGTCGGCATCGATTGTCGGCACTGGCGCTTCCGCTGCGAAGAACTGGAGCGAATACAGTAACAACAGCAAATAAGGTCGCCGACTTTGAACATTTTGAAAGTTGGCCTATGCCTGATGGCGGCCTCGTTGCTGTGCGGCTGTAACCCGTTGATGAGCGCTTCGTTGAACAACCTTAAAGCGGCAGTCGTCGGCCCGGATGAAGTCGACGTGTCGGCGGCCGAAGTGGCCGGGGTCAATTATCCGCAAATGAAACTGACCACGCCGTCCGGCTCCGGGGTGCTAGCGCTGGTGCGCGAGCGCGAAGACCTGCAGTTCTGGGTCGCCTCGGGCAAACAGGTTCTGCTGCTGCGCAATGGCCTCGCCGTGCGCACCATTGGCCTGGGCCTGGAAGGCGATCTCGATGGCACGCGGCTGGCCGATGACTCGCCGTTCAAACAAGGCCTGCATCACGTCGCCGACGGTTTCACCACGCGGCGCTGGATCGACCTCTACAAGGGGCAGGAAGTCGGGGTGATCGTCAACAGCCGCTTCTCGCGCCGCTCCGAACAGACCCTGAAGATTCTCGACAAGGAATACACCGTGCTGCGTGTCGATGAACACATTGACGCCCCGGCCATCGGCCTGAGCGCGACCAATCGTTACTGGGTCGACCCGCGTGACGGTTTCATTTTGCAGAGCGAGCAGCAATTGACCTCGCAATTGCGCGTCAAGGTTGTGCAGCTGACCCCAGATCGCAGGCACCTGCCGTGATGCGCCTGAAAATGTTGTCGGCGAGCTTGTTGCTGGTCGCGAGTGTGAGTCAGGCGGCGGTCACGGTGTCGGGTGATGTCGCCAATCCCGGGCCGGTCAAGTTGCCACCCGGCGGGCGTTTACTCGATGTGATCAGCGAAGCGGTGCCGAATGCCGAAGGTTATTGGCTGGCGGGCGGCTTGCTGCGGCAGTCGCTGATCGAGGAGCAGACACGGCTCAAGGTCGGTGTGCTGTTTGATCTGGATGTGCTGCAACGCATGTCGATGCTGTTTGACCGGCCGAGTCGGGCGGCACTGGCGCAACGCATTGCCGAAGAAGTGCGGCGGATGCCGGTGACCGGACGGCAGATCGCCGATCTCGATCCGGTCGCATTGGAAGTCGGCTTCGCGCGCAACATTCGTCTCGATGACGGCGATCGTTTGGTTTATCCGAAGCGCGTCGATGAAGTGCAAGTGCTCGGTGCCGTCGCCGAGCCGTGCCACTTGCCGTATCAGCCGTTGCAGGAAGCCCGTGAATACCTGCAAGGCTGTTCGATTCTGGCCGATGCCGAAGCCGATTACCTGTGGCTGATCCAGCCCAACGGCGCGTCGCAACGTGTCGGCATCGCCCACTGGAATCGCGAGAGCGGGCACTTTCCCGTGGCCGGCAGCAAGATTCTGGTGCCGGTGAAAAATGATGATCTTGATCCGCCTCTACCTGAACTGAATCAGCAGTTGGCCGAATTTATTGCCACGCAGCTGGCCGAGGTGGTTCGTTGAAGTTACGTTTTGCAGCTGTGTTGTTATTGCCCTGCGGGCTGGCGCATGCCGAGCCGCGCATTACCCAGAATGACTTCGGTGGCACCGGTCTGTTGCAGACGCCGACCGCGCGCATGGCCCCGGCCGGCGAGTTGAGCGTCAACGCCAACCGCACCGATCCGTACAGTCGCTACAGTGTGTCGTTGCAGCCGCTGGACTGGCTCGAAGGCTCGTTTCGCTACACCGCGATCACCAACCGGCCGTACGGCTCGGAGGCCCTCAGCGGCAGCCAAAGCTATAAGGACAAGGCGGTCGACGTCAAAGTCCGGCTGTGGCAGGAAAGTCACTGGTTGCCCGACGTGGCGCTGGGCTTCCGAGACGTCGGCGGTACGGGTTTGTTCTCCAGTGAATTTTTCGTCGCCAACAAACGCTACGACAACTTCGATTTCAGCGCCGGTATTGCCTGGGGTTACCTGGGTAATCGCGGCGATATCGACAACCCGTTGGGCTACGTCAGCGATCGCTTCGATACCCGGCCGGCCCTGGAAGGCACCGGTGACGTTAACTCGGGTTCGTACTTTCGTGGCCGGCCGTCGTTCTTCGGTGGCGTGAGCTATCAGACGCCGTGGGATCGTCTCAGCCTGAAACTCGAATTCGAAGGCAACGACTACAAGCACGAGCCGAAGGACAACGAGATCAAACAGGACTCGCCGATCAACCTCGGCGCGGTGTTCAAGGTGACCGATTCGGTCGATGTCAGCGCGGCGTGGGAGCGCGGTAATACGGCGATGTTTGGCGTGACCTTCCACACCAATTTTGTCAGCCGCAAGGCACCGGCGAAGACTTACGACCCGACCCCGGAACCGCTGCCGGCGAAGGCGCCGACCACGGCGATGGATCAGGTCAACTGGGCCAACGTCTCGCAGCGTTTGCAGCAGAATGCCGGCTACAAGGTCGAGCGCATCACCCAGCGTGATTCCGAGCTGATCGTGTATGGCGAGCAGCAGCGCTACTTCCATTCGTCCAAGGCTGTGGGCAGGGCGAGCCGGATTCTCGACAACAGCGTCAACGACGACATCGACTGGTTCACCGTGGTCAACAAGCGCTACGACTTGCCGCTGGAAGAAACCAGCGTGCCGCGTCAGACCTTCCGCGAAGTGATCAACAACGAAGAGCCACTTGAATCGCTGCACCGCACCACCGAGATCAACCCGGCGATGCCGCACAACGAGAAAACCCTCTACACCGAAGCACCGCAGCATTTCAGCTATGGCGTGGGGCTGGGCTTCAAGCAGAACGTCGGCGGTCCGGACGGCTTGCTCTATCAATTGAGTGCTGATGCCGACGCCGAATATCGCTTCAACCGCAACACCTGGTGGAGCGGTTTGCTCAGCGCCAACCTGGCCAACAACTTCGACAAATTCAGCTACGACGCGCCGAGCGGTTTGCCGCGTGTGCGCACGGATTTGCGTCAGTACCTGACCACGTCTAACACCACCATGCCGTTGTTCCAGGTCAGCCATGCCGAGCAGTTGGATAAAGACTGGTACGGCATGGTGTATGGCGGATATCTGGAGTCGATGTTTGCCGGTGTCGGCGGTGAAGTGTTGTTCCGCCCGACCGGTGAGCGCTGGTCGGTGGGCGCGGACCTGAACTGGGTGCGTCAGCGTGATTTCGATCAGGGTTTTGCCTTGCGTGATTACTCGGTGGTGACCGGGCATGTCACGGCGTATACCGATCTGCCGTTCGATACGTTGGCGGCGGTGAGCGTCGGGCGTTATCTGGCCGGAGACTGGGGCGGCACGCTGGACATCTCGCGCGAGTTTTTCAATGGCGTGCGCTTTGGCGCGTGGGCGACGATCACCACGGCGGGGAGCGCGGAGTATGGCGAAGGTAGTTTCGACAAAGGCATCTACCTGTCGATCCCGTTCGACGAAATGATGAGCATGTCGACCATGCGCCGCGCCAACCTGGTCTGGGCCCCGCTGACCCGTGACGGTGGCGCGCGACTCAGCCGCAGCTACCAACTGCACTCGATGACCGATAGCCGGGAAGGGGATATGTTTTATCGTAATTTCGAGAAGATCACGGAGTAAGCGCAGATCTCCCGAACACCCCGCAAACCTGTGGGAGTGAGCCTGCTCGCGATAGCGTCCGACCAGTCGACATCCCCGTTGCCTGACCCACCGCTTTCGCGAGCAAGCTCGCTCCCACATTGGCTATTTGTCACGCCAAAAAATCCCGATGCCATCCCAAATCCCTGTGGGAGCGAGCCTGCTCGCGAGAGCGTCAGCACAGTCAGAATCATCATTGCCTGACCCACCCCCTTCGCGAGCAGGCTCGCTCCTACATTGGTTATCTGTCACGCCACAAATCCCGAACCAACCACAAATCCCCTGTAGGAGTGAGCCTGCTCGCGATAGCGTCCGTACAGTCGACATCCCCGTTGCCTGACCCACCGCCATCGCGAGCAGGCTCACTCCCACATTGGCTATCTGTCACACCACAGATCCCGAGCCAACCACAAATTCCTGTGGGAGCGAGCCTGCTCGCGAAAGCGTCAGCACATCCAACATCAATGTTGCCTGACCCACCGCCTTCGCGAGCAGGCTCGCTCCCACATTGGCTATTTGTCACACCACAAATCCCGAGCCAACCACAAATCCCCTGTGGGAGCGAGCTTGCTCGCGAAAGCGTCAGCACATCCAACATCAATGTTGCCTGACCCACCGTCTTCGCGAGCAGGCTCGCTCCCACATTGGCTATTTGTCACACCACAAATCCCAAGCCAACCACAAACCCCCTGTAGGAGTGAGCCTGCTCGCGATAGCGTCCGTACAGTCGACATCCCCGTTGCCTGACCCACCGCCATCGCGAGCAGGCTCACTCCTACAATGGTTATCTGTCACACCACAAATCCCGAGCCAACCACAAATCCCCTGTGGGAGCGCGCCTGCTCGCGAAGGCGTCGGCACAGTCAGCATCCCCGTTACCTGACCCACCGCTTTCGCGAGCAGGCTCACTGCCACATTGGCTATTTGTCACGCCACAAATCCCGAGCCAACCACAAATCCCTGTGGGAGCGAGCCTGCTCGCGAAGGCGTCAGCACAGTCAGCATCATCATTGCCTGACCCACCGCTTTCGCGAGCAGGCTCGCTCCCACATTGGATATTCGCCACAGCACAGATCCCAAACCAAACACAAATCCCCTGTAGGAGTGAGCCTGCTCGCGATAGCGCCCGTACAGTCGACATCCTGTTGCCTGACCCACCGCCATCGCGAGCAGGCTCACTCCCACATTGGTTATTTGTCACACCACAGATCCCGAGCCATTCCCTAATCCTGTGGGAGCGAGCTTGCTCGCGAAAGCGTCAGCACATCCAACATCAATATTGCCTGACCTACCGCTTTCGCGAGCAGGCTCGCTCCCACAGTTTTTGCATTCACCCGCAATCCAGCGCCGTTCCCAAATCCCACGCACAAAAAAGGGGACTTTCGTCCCCTTGCGGTATCCAGCTTCGAACCTCAGTAAATATCCTTCGACAACAACGTAAACGGCGTCTTCACCAGGATCTTCAGATCCAGCCACAACGACCAGCTGTTGATGTACTGCAGGTCAATCTCGACACGTTTCTGCATCTTGTCGATGGTGTCCGTCTCACCGCGGCAGCCGCTGATCTGGGCCAGGCCGGTGATCCCCGGTTTAATCCGGTGGCGCGCCATGTACGCGAGGATTTTCCCCGAGTAGTAATTGTTGTGCGCGACGGCGTGCGGGCGTGGGCCGACCAGGGCCATATGCCCCTGCAACACGTTGAACAGTTGCGGCAGTTCATCGAGCGAAGTGCGGCGAATAAAGCGCCCGACTGCGGTAATGCGCGAGTCATTACGGCTGGCTTGCTTCACGTCACGGTCATCGTGAACACGCATCGAGCGGAACTTCCAGACCTTGATCACCTTGCCATTCCAGCCATGGCGATCCTGCTTGAAGAACACCGGGCCAGGCGAGTTGATCTTCACCGCCAGCGCAATGATCAGCAGGATCGGACTCAGCGCGATGATCGCCAGAAATGCCACAGTTTTCTCGACCAGACTCTTGCTCAAAGCAGCGGTAGGGCGGCTGGTCAGCGGGCTCTCGTTCAAGTAGATCGCCGGCAGGCCGTCCACAACCTTCACCGAGTGATTGAGCAGCGTCAGACTGTTCAAGTCCGGCACCCACACCACATCAACGTTGGCCCCTAGCAAGTCACCATAAATCGCCTCGATTTTCGCTGCTTCACACAACGGCAGGGTGATGTACAAACGACGAATGTCATGCGCTTCGATCAGCTCCAGCAACTGTTCCTGATCGCCAACCACGCGCGGTGCATCGGAACCCAGTGCAGACACATCACCATTGCTGACCAAACCTACCAACGGCAGATTTTCCAGTTGGCTGAGCTTCTTCGCCAGACCCAACGCCAGTTCGCCGGTGCCGACGATCAGCGTCTTGTGCTCGCTTTTACGCGAGCGCTGGTAGTACTTGGAAAACGCATGCAGCGGCGCGTAGAGAAACGCCTGACCGAGGAAGCCATACACCGCCCAGCTCAGAATCACCTGCCGCGAAAACAGTTCATCGGCCTGGCAGACAAAGGCGATGCACGCCAGCGCCGCCATGGTCATCGACCAACCCATGAACAGCCGACCGAGACCGGTCAGGTAATTGTCACGCTTGCGATACACACCGCTAAACGTATAAGCCGGCACCGACGCCAGTACTGCCAGCGTTGCACACATCCGGTAGTAGAACGCGACCGTCCCGGTGTGCTGCTCGGCGAGTATGAACAACAGCGTCACCACAAAGCCTTGTGCCAGCGCCCATTGGCCCCAAAAGGTCAGTCCCTTGAGGCCTGTGCTTCGATTGATACTTAAAGAAAGATCCATACGGTATCCCCAAAAGACGTCCATTCAGGTTTCAACAGTTGAAATCCGAGTTGTTATGCAGACTTATTGTTTTTGTTCTAACGAGTGTCCTGAGGTAACAACATCGATATGCCGAACTGTCGTCAGTCAATAGACTAAGTTATTGGCTGGAATGGTGTCTGACGAGTTCTAACAAGATGGCACAGTGCCAACTTTTTAATAATTAAATAGAGCAGTGTTAGAAAAGGTCGCAGAGGAGGGGGTGAATAAATGATGTTGTATTTGTTACTGTTGGAGGGGTGGAGGCAGGGAATGTTTAATTCAGGGAGGAAGATGAAGCCAAACAGAGTGCTCTTGTTGTTTTTGTAATCGCACTTTTTCTGTTTGTTCTGTTCGTAGAGGTCTTGCGGGTTACGCGACGACTTCCTGAATCAGGCAATAACCGCGGTTTCTGACGGCACGAAACAGTCGCTCTCCATTACTGGCGCTTTTGAATTTGTCTTGCAGGCGACTCAGGCACATTTCCAGACCGCGATATTGTTCCGGTTCTCGACCGATGCTGAGGATCAGCTCGTCACGACTGACAACACGCTCTTCATGGCTGAGCATTTTTCTGACCAATGCTGTTTCCAGGCCCGTCAGGTTGATTTCAACACCTTCTTTGACCAGTGCACCCTGATCAGGGTGGAGATGCCAGGTTTCATTGACAGGCGTATCACCTTCAATGGCGGGCGGCATATTGCGGGTTTCCGTGCTTATCGCCGGGACATTCTGGAAGGGATTGGCCGATTGCGCTGCGCGCCATTCGGACTCAAGTGTGGCCAATATCCGCTGAGTATCGTGTTCAATACTGCGCGCAACATTTTTTCGACTGATGTTTGGATATGTGAACTCCATCACCATTGGAGCGGAAGAGGGCGAATCAACCCCTTCAAACGAATTGAAACGTTCACTGGACAGCATGCTCTCCAATTCACGTTGCGACGTTGTACTGTGAGTCACGACAACAAAATATTTCCTTGGGAGGGTTGTACTAGTTTCCATGTCTCTCTCCTAAATACACACCAAAATTGGCTAAAAGATAAATCGGCAGGCGAGCAATGACTTCCTCGGAAGTAATCGATAGGCAGGGTCTGGGCCCAAGAATGGCCCTCGATAAATTCCACTCGATCTGCTGCTATGTTATGGAGTTTTATTGTTATGGGTCGTGTTGTCGCGCTCATTCAATTGCTTGATTTCAAACAGGCGTGAAGCAGAATTGGAACGATATGGTTGCATCAGACGATCCTTCGTACGTATGCAAAAGGGATGGCTGCCCGAGAGTCAGGCAGTCGATATCAGACCCCGCAGCAGGCGATAGCCATAGCCGCGAATGCTCTGAATCGCGTTTGTACCATACATGTCCTTGATTTTTCCACGCAAGCGACTGATTGATTTCTCCAGTGCGCGAGGGTCGTAGAAATTGGTATTGAGGCCCATGATGCTGGCAATTTCATCATGGCTCAGAATGTGATTGCTGGTTTGCGCGAAGGCTTCGAGGATCTTCATTTCGGCAAACGAGATATCGAGTTTCTTGCTGGTGCCCATCAGGCAGATACGGGTCGGATCAAGCGTCAGATCGATATCGCGTTGCCATTCTTCACTGTTGAAGAACTCGCCCAGTAACTCGGCGCCATCGTCTGAAAGGGTATTAAGCTTGATACAAACATCCGCGCCAGCCAGATAATATTTGATCTTGTTGAAGGCGCCGCGACCGGTGATGACCGCGCAAATGATCGGCTTCAAGTTGTCGCTGCGCAGGTTCTCGACCAGCGCAAGATTGTCTTCGAGGGCCTGTGGGCTGTCGATAACCAGGAAGATCGCTCGATACGAACCAGACTGTTCATTCAACTGATATGAACTAGTGTACGCATCGGCTTCGAGCGCCACATCAGTGCGTAAATGCTGGGCGACTAGCGCTTTGAAATGTTCAGCCACGCCACGGGTACGACCCAGAGTAAGAACACCGGGTTCGTCGTTTGTCGGGCGCGGACTTCTAGTCGCTAAGTTCCCTGAGAGCATCATGCATTGACTCGAATTAAGTGCTGACATCGGGATGTTAAAGCACCGGTTCTCATCTGTGACTGACAATTGGTAACATTCACGCGATTTTTAGACGTGGCTCCCGAGTTTTCTAACAATAATTAAGCTTTTCAAGCTTTTAGTTGATTTTCTCGGAGGGGTGAACTACTGCTTAGATGATGGCGATATGCAATGGTGCCACTATTTTGAGCTTATTGCGATAGCCATGTCCATGTCTAATTGCCACTGTCTGGCCATCCCTGAATAATGTGATATTGATCACGCTTTATTACCAGAGCAACTTTTTTCTGCAAAAAGGCCTAAATATTTTCTGCGTAGTTCGTCAGCCGACGATTACTAACATGGCTTGAGTGTGTCTTTTAATAAGACGTAATCTTTATGGCTGATGAATTTTTGCGTTTGTGTATGTCAATGGTCTCACTGCAGATACTCAACCCCTGAGTGTTATTACCCGGTCGCTCGCCAAGAGCGCTCTGACGGAGGATTAATGGATTTCTGGACCCTTTTCCAGGTGTTGATATTAGGTGCGGTAGAAGGCCTGACCGAGTTCTTGCCGATCTCGAGTACCGGCCACCAGATCATCGTCGCCGACTTGCTGGAATTCGGCGGTGAGCGCGCCATGGCGTTCAACATCATTATTCAACTGGGTGCCATTCTTGCCGTCGTCTGGGAGTTTCGACCGAAGATCTTTGAAATCGTCAAAGGTCTGCCAACTCAACGCAATGCACAACGCTTCACCCTCAACTTGCTGATCGCCTTTCTGCCCGCCGTGGTCTTGGGCGTGTTGTTCGCCGACGCGATTCACGAATACCTGTTTAACCCGATCACCGTCGCCGTGGCACTGGTCGTCGGCGGCATCATTATGTTGTGGGCCGAACAGCGCAGCCATGTGATCAGCGTCGAGCACGTCGACGACATGCGCTGGTCTCACGCACTGAAAGTCGGATTCGTACAATGCCTGGCAATGATTCCCGGCACCTCGCGCTCCGGCTCGACCATCATCGGCGGTCTGCTGTTCGGCCTGTCGCGCAAAGCCGCCACCGAGTTCTCGTTCTTCCTCGCCATGCCGACCATGGTCGGCGCCGCCGTCTACTCCGGCTACAAATACCGCGACCTGTTCCAGCCCAACGACCTGCCAGTCTTCGCCCTCGGCTTCGTCACCGCGTTCATCTTCGCGATGATCGCCGTACGCGGCCTGCTCAAGTTTATTGCCAACCACAGCTACGCCGCGTTCGCCTGGTATCGGATCGCGTTTGGCTTGTTGATTCTGGCAACGTGGCTGTTTGGCTGGGTCAACTGGACCGCAGCAGCGGCAGCCTGATCACTGAGCGCTGATCAACGCCGCAACGGCGAGATCGTTTAACGCCGAATCCGACGACTCCTGGCGGTAGCGCTGCAAGGCCGAGGTGAAATACGCGGCCTGCAGCATGCCGTCGCTGGCCAGATAGAGTCGCGCGTCTTCCTGCTCCTCGGCGGAGTAAACACGCTTGTGACTGTCAGTCGTTTCCTGGCTAGACGAAATAGGTGCGAGAAATAAAGACACCAAGGTTAGCCCGGAAATCTGCGTCACCTCCCACGGCGTATCGGTACGGCCCATACAAAAGCCATCGCAGTGCGCATAAACGTCGGAATTGAAGCTGAACAAGGCGAGGAGGGTGAAGCGCTTGAAAGCAGAAAAAGTAAACGCGGGCATAAATGAAAGACATCCTGTCAGTACATCAAAACGCCGGGCAACGCTCATGCGTCGCCCGCACACTCAAACCATCAATCAACGACCTTCAAGTAACTCGGCCGCCTGATCCAGCAACGCCAGCGGATCCTTGGCCTTGTGAATATCCACCGACAACAACTGACGGAATTTCCGCGCCCCCGGGAACCCCGTGCCCAGGCCCAGCACATGGCGCGTGATGTGATGCATCGCCCCACCAGCCAGCAAATGCTCAGCTATATAAGGACGCAACTGCGCCAACGCCTCAGCCCGACTGATCACCGGCGCCGAACTGCCGAACAACTGCTGATCCACCTCCGCCAGCAAATACGGATTGTGATAAGCCTCACGCCCCAACATCACACCGTCGAACGTCTGCAAATGCTCATGGCAAGCCTCCATCGTCTTGATCCCGCCATTCAGCACAATCTCCAACGCCGGAAAATCCGCCTTCAGCTGCGCCGCCACGTCATAGCGCAACGGCGGAATGTCGCGATTCTCCTTCGGCGACAACCCCTCCAGAATCGCAATCCGCGCATGCACGGTAAAACTGGTGCAGCCGGCATCGCGGACGGTGCCGACGAAATCACACAGCTCCGCGTAACTGTCCCGACCGTTGATGCCGATGCGATGTTTCACCGTCACCGGGATTGTCACTGCGTCTTGCATTGCCTTCACACAATCCGCCACTAACTGTGGATGACCCATCAGACACGCGCCGATCATGTTGTTTTGCACACGATCGCTTGGGCAGCCGACGTTGAGGTTTACCTCGTCGTAGCCGTGTTCCTGAGCCATGCGGGCGCAGGCTGCCAGATCCAACGGAACGCTACCGCCCAACTGCAAGGCGAGAGGGTGCTCGGCTTCGTTGTGACGGAGGAAACGTTCGTGATCCCCGTTGAGTAGCGCGCCGGTGGTGACCATTTCGGTGTAGAGCAGAGCGTTCTTCGACAGGAGGCGTAGGAAGAAGCGGCAATGGCGGTCGGTCCAATCCATCATGGGCGCAACGGAGAACCTTCTAGACAGCGTGGAGCCGGTGTTTGTTGGGTATGTAGCTGATTTCTGTACCATTTTGCTCTACGTGTTCTAAGCCGGTTTCAGGGGGTAAATAGGCATTTTCTGAGGTTGGTTGGTACAATGTACCAACCACTTTTCAAATTGTACCAGTTGACTATGGCCACGATCAGAGCACGGAAACGCACCGACGGCAGCACCAGTTACACGGCACAGATACGCCTGTTTCGCGATGGGGCGCAAGTTTACCAAGAGAGTCAGACCTTCGCCCGAAAACAGGCGGCGCAGGCCTGGGTCCGTAAAAGGGAAACCGAACTGGACGAGCCTGGCGCGATCGAGCGGGCAAATCGCCCCGGTGCGACAGTAAAAGAAATGATTGATCGCTACCTGGCTGAGATGAACAAGGTGCGGCCGCTCGGGAAAACGAAGCTCGCTACATTGAAAGCGATCAGCGAGTCTTACCTGGGAAAGCTGACCGACAAAGATATTAACAGCCAGCAACTGGTCGAATATGCGTTATGGCGCATGGGTAAGGAAGGTGGGGACGTACAGCCTCAGACGGCCGGTAACGATCTCGCACACTTGGGCGCTGTTCTCTCGATTGCTCGGCCTGCTTGGGGTTATGAGGTGGATCCTCATGCGATGGCAGATGCGCGCCGAGTTTTGAAAAAGCTGGGCTACAACATGAAAAGCCGCGAGCGCGATCGTCGGCCCACCCTCGGTGAACTGGACAAATTACTGGAACATTTTCGAAGTATCCAAAGCCGCCGCCCGACTTCAATCAACATGCTCAAGCTGACTGGCTTTGCCCTGTTTTCCACGCGTAGACAAGAAGAGATTACCCGGATCCGGTGGGATGACTTAGATGAAGCTGGCCAGCGGGTGCTGGTTCGTGACATGAAGAATCCAGGGCAAAAGATTGGTAACGACGTCTGGTGTCATTTGCCGCCAGAAGCATGGGCGATACTTCAGACAATGCCTAAAATGTTGCCCGAGATATTTCCTTACAGCGCTGAATCAGTTTCGACGTCCTGGACAAGGGCCTGCAAAATCTTGGGTATTGAAGATCTGCACTTTCACGATCTGCGCCACGAAGGCGTCAGTCGTCTTTTTGAAATGGATTGGGACATTCCACGTGTAGCAAGTGTGTCGGGACATCGAGATTGGAACTCGATGCGCCGCTATACCCACTTGCGCGGGCGAGGGGATGTTTATGCAACTTGGGATTGGTTCGAGCGCATCCTGCAGGCGCCCGTAAAACTGGGCGCCAAAACGTTGAAGTGAAGTGGCAACCGCGAAACATGCAGCTCCTGATTCGTGCTGAGGAAGAGGTGAGCCAATGGCGGTATCAACCGCCGCCACAGGTGTCTAGCGAGCCTAGACGCTTGTAACCGACGCCTGCATATTACGTGACGAAATCGTTCATGCCGTGGATGTCTTCGATACCATTTTCGGCGTGTCGACACTGTGCGGTGCCAGCCGCTTGCGCCGATCGAACGTACCGAGCGCGACTTTTATTGTCCCGCCAGCGGCGAAACTACCTTGTTGCTGAATCGGCAAAGGGCCCTTGCTGTCTGGGCTGCCCTATATGCCGAAGGCCGTCAGTGTTCAGAGCAGGGCGATGCCCAACATGCTTTTTGCAATATTCATTATCAACCTCCGGGCGCTGCGTGCGCCTGCGTAAGGACTGCACTGAAACGCTGCGCGCGTGCTCGTCCAACACTCGATCACTTGTTGCAACTGTGCTGGACTGAGCCGGGGCCGCAGGCCCGCGCGTAGATGTGAGCACAACTGCGCTTCAGCGCCCAGCTTAGTTGCCAGCGCACCGACGTTCGTCAACTCCAGGCTCTGCCAGTCGAGGTTGTCGCGTTCGAAGATGTCGCCGAACAGATGGGCTTGCAGTAGTTGATTGATCACCGGCCTCTGTACCGGCTCGCCCGAGATGCGCATCTGATTCGTCGCGCCGGCTGTCAGCAAGGCACTGTCGGTTGGAATGGCACGAATCGTCTCGTGTCCCTGCATATCGGCGATGCCACGCTGCTTGCGCGACTGCACCTGGTTCATAAGCTCATTCAACACATTGAGGCAGCGCAAGAAGCCGACATTCGCGTACGACTGCACAAGAGTTTCGCTGATCGTCAGAGCGACAACCACACACTGTTTAGGGACGTTTTATGCTAGGGCAGGTCGCTCACGGTAATGGCGCCGGCGATCAACGGAATCGCCTAAGCCTTCCTAGCAAGGTGTTCGACATCGGCTTAATGTATGTCATTAATAGCATTGCTACACCGAATGCATATTCCGAGTCTGAAACCTACTCCGCGTGACGGATTTGCCGCTCTCGGTTTCGGCGATAGCGATGTGGGTCACGCTGATGGTCGCGGTAGCAGCAGGTCAATGGCGAACGCCTCGGGATCTAGGCAGTAATTCCTGGGCGGATTTCTGACGCAGGGCATCTGTTCCTGTACATAGCCGACGCCGGCGGTAACGATCAGCGTTTGCCCCAGCGGTTGGGCATGCCAGGCCGTGCGTGCACGAGCTCGAACGTCACCTTGCCGCCGGCGTTGGCTGGGGGCTGGGGGCTGGGCCTTGGATAAGCCGTCGAACCGCACGATTTCCGTGAAGTTTCCGCTGCTCACATACGCGAAGGCTGGGCACCTGCATGGTTGGCACGCATGTCTCTCGCGGTTTTCCAGCACTTAACTGCGAAGTGGGACTTAGCCAAGTTTTGAATCTTCGGTGTAGGGTTGCATGTCAAAAAGAGATCTGAACGTAGGCTGATGTACGCCGACTTGGGCGTTGTTGATTTCCGTTGCTAGCGCATCCAGTATTTTCGAGTGATAGCGTTGGTGATTTGTCAATTGAACTCCCTCTAACATCCCAGCGTGTGTTCAACGCGTCGGTGAGAACTTGCTCGAAAAGATAGCCACTGGCGCCATTCAGTCCCACCACCAAAACCTGCGTTGACTCGTGTCGTGCGGTCTTTGCAAACCTAGCGGTGACCAGTTGGGCCTCAGTACTGGACGTGGCTCTGGGAGCATGCCTGGACAGGTCCTGCTATATCTTTTTCAACCAAGCTGAGCTCCTACTTTCGGCCAAAAGCAGCCGCTAGGATGCGCCTAAAAAATTAGGTGCTTCATTGATCTACCTTGAGATTTACGTTCACCCGATAGCTCACTGGGGTCATATCTTTCCCCAGCAGCTCACGCGCTGTAAGCCGATATTCCAGATACTCACCCTTGATTTGATCCAAGGAATGCAGCCGCACGACCTCATAGCGATCCAGCTGGGTAGCAGCACATGTCAGCTCATTTTCCGAGATGAAGAAGGCGGTATTGGCATCGCCAGTTGTAGTTTTCACCTCAAGATAGTGCTCGGTGATTCCCGCGTGCCCCAGCCTCAACGTGCGAATGTCGTAGCCAGCACCATCTCCTTCTTGGCGCGAGACGTGGATAACACTGGACACATGCTCCTCTCCCAACTCAAGCAGTACTCGTTGTCGTTCCCTCCTCATAACGATGAGTTCCCCCAGTAAGCCCAGCTTCTGATTGTCGACCGCTTCTTGGAGATAGTCCCTCTTTTTCACACTTCTTCTTCGTGAAGGAGGCTTGGTCGAGGGGCCTAGACGCGTGGTGGGTGCCACATTACCTAGGCACTTGTAATGGGACACTTCTGGCATATGGGGATCAGCGGCTATCGCGGCTACTCCGCCCGAATACACTCGATGTGTTGCAGCCGAGGTCTGAGACAGGAATAGTCGGGCAAGGATTTCAGAGTTCTTGATAAGACGTCCGCCAGTTCCCATTGGGGCACAGGTAAAACCTGCTTTCGTCATAGCCTTGAAGGACAGTTTATTTTGCGCTAAGCGCTCAATATTGATACTCAAGTCCAAGGTTTCGGACTTACAGCTTTCAATGAGTTCCTGCACTGCAGGCGCAGGGATACTGTTGACGTTTCCAAACCACACCACATCGGAAAAGTGAACGAGGTTGGGCCAGAGCTTCGGTGTGACGCTTCCATGAACCCGGCTCTCGATTACCTCCGAAAGCCAACGCGGCTCAATCTTTTTAGAAATTCGCTCAACAATTCCAGCGCCAATAAAACCACTAACCTCTGGCTTCGGCTTGTATTTATCGACAAAGTACCAGTTTGGAGGGCCTGCTTGAAAAATTAAAACATCCCCTTTTTGAAGTTCGGACCACAGGGTCTCTTTGCTATCGTCAAACCCCCAAAACCCCGTGGCCAGAGTGGTTAGCCAATGTTCAATGGGGCCGTTGGCCTTTACAGCCTCGCCTCTTGAAACAGCACCTACAACGTGCGAAATGACATCCATATCTAATTACTCACAACTCATTGTATTTCTTGGCGTTCCCGCGAGCTTTTTCAATCGGATATTTTTCCGCATTGCTACGCAACTTCCGATCTACTGCCTGCTGCAGATCAACAGAAAGAACATCCGCCAGACGCAGCAAATACAAGGTGACGTCGGCCATTTCTTCTTCAACCTTGCGCATACGTCCTACATCGCCCTTGATGGCAACGGCTTGGGATTCGGTCAACCACTGGAAGATTTCGAGTAGCTCCGATGCTTCTACAGCTAAAGCTGAAGCAAGATTTTTTGGTGTGTGGAATTGCTCCCAATTTCGCTCTTGCGCAAAGACACGCAATCTCTGTTGAACCTGCTCGATGTTCATTGACTGCCCCGATAACTTATAGCATTAGGTCTATATCGTCTCAGAAGCGCTGCCTCCAAACTAGAAATAAACGCTGCAGACATCAGTGAAGGCGGGACTTTTCGTGCCAGTGGCTCTGCTTCACTGCGGCGCCCAAATGCTCCGGTGGCAAAAATCGATAGCATTTCGTCAGCATCAATTTAGTGACTCCTCATGGCTTTGGGAGGGAGTTAGCTTTTAAGTGGCCCTAACGTCGAATCCGAGGAAGCGGAGTGCTTTGGCCATTCGGCCATTAATGGGAGGTACCTCATGAGGGTGGAGCGTACCCACCAGTTCTAGGGCGCAGAAACGACCAAACACTCTGATTCTGTACTTGGGATCGTAGATAACAGAGCAAATTCGAGCTGCGAAGTCGTCACTGCCATGAATCAAATGGATCAATGTATTTTGAACGCGCTGCAAGTTGTTGTCATTTTTCTGCCAAAACTTCGCTGGGAGTGCGTCGGCCCCTCCTTTGGTAAACCGGAGCTGCTCAAGGAATGCGTGTACGCACATTAAGGCCTCAACCAAATCCTTGCGACTGCAAGCGCGAATCGCTTCTGGGGATCCGAGGCCTCGCTGGAGGCTATCGATAAGTTGAAGGTAGTTATCGGGTATGCGGGGAGTGCTGGTGGCCGTCCATTCAGCTCCCAGGTCCTTGATTAGGACCTTCCGATCATCTTGCATTCGAAGAGTTGCGCTTTGCCATGACTCGTCACCTATGGCGTGCTCCAGGCGAACCCAGTTGAGGAAACGGTTGGTTTCGACTTCCACCGGTACGCCTATGAATTCAGGCCGGCGGTAATGCTGTTCCACCAAGATCGCCGAGATTTCCTCAAACGCGGGCATGTACTCCTCGTAGATCGTTTTTTGCAACTCGCCTAGGTAGAGCTGCTGGCTTGTTTTTTGAGCGCTGCCCACCGTAACGGTGGGTGGAACCACCGCTTCCAGCTTATTGAATGGTTCGTCGCGGTTTGCCATACAGCTGGACTGATTCCAGGCAGCTTTGAACTGCTGATAAACCTGTTGTGTCAGCACCTCGGCGCTATCCCAGATCTGAGTGAAGAACTCCTCAACGTCCTGGACCCGCTCTTCATCACCCGGTTGGTCTAGGAGAATTACTGCTTCGCGGTTATTGATCAGACCACCCCCGGTCAGGTTCGAAGACCCGAGCATGACCACGCCGTCGAACAGATAAACCTTTGCGTGGAAATCGTCTGTGAAATAGCGGACTGCGCAGTTCCCGGCATTCAGTACCTGACTCAGCGCGTCGGGTTGTGTGGAAGCGTTAAGGCCCACCAATAACTGAACGCTGGCGCCCCGACGCACTGCTTCGACAATTTCGTGAGCACGAGTGAAGTAGGGTGCTGCCAAACGGATGTGCGACGCATTAGCCATCAATCGTGTGTATGGCCGCAGCACCTGATCTTGGCCAGGGCTATTAGTGTAGATGCTCGAGTTGCTCATGCAGGCTTCCATTCCATTTGGAGGCCTACAGGCTGGCACCAGTTTTGCTGGAGACCAACGGGCGACCTTTGTTCGTTGCACTGAGAAAAGTGCATTGCCAAGCTACACCAACTTTCATTTGAACAGGGGGTGGCGATTTGAATCGCTCGAGATTTCGAAGACACCTCCACGCCTCAACGTAGTTCTGTAAGGCTATTGCAGGCTCCACTGCTATTAACAACTGTACCATTTACGACAGTCGCCTATCGGCCATAACGTGCATTTCCACCCGAGCCACGGCTCCGCCACACGCCACAGATGCAGACTGCAGTTACGGGATAAAAGTTTGATTGATCAGGATGGGGCGATAGCTGCCGATGGTCGACTGCCTATGATCTTGGTGGCGGACTTCTAGGTCGCCAATAGGAACTAAATCATGCGGAGTTGGTGGCTTGGCAAAACGCACAACGCGTATCCCTTGATTTCCTACCCATCTGGCCCGAAGCTTCCGGCTTTCCATCTGTACAAGGGATCTCCATTGTTTTCATGGATTAGGCAGTTTGTCGGCCAACAAGCCCGCAATTACGAAGAGCGATTTGACCAAGCCTTAAAGCGAAGCAAAGTTTGGGGACTGGCGTCCTCGGGCTTCAGTCGTACCCAAGAGCGGTTTACCAGCGAGCACAACCTCCAGGTTTTCCAGCAAGTGGTGGGAGCGCATCTATGCCATTACCGCGCTGAAGAAGTTTCGCAGCAGTGCTTCGCTGTAACTTTAATGCTGAAAGCCCCATTGGAAGAGGCACTGGGGATACCGCTTACCTTCACCTTAGGGTACGTCGAATACAACGGCTACAATGTTTTTCATAGCAATCACCGGGAGCTCAAGATGATGTTGAAAAAAGGAGTGCCTTCCCCAGCGCTAAACCTGCATGCGTGGCTCACGCTGCCAAGCTACGAGGTGATTGATATGACATTCGGCACCACGTACGGCGTGGTGAACCAAATACCGAGCGTTATTGGCCGTATGTGCTTCATGCATCCGGATGATATGACGGCCGATATGCAGTATCACCCGCAGCTGGTCGGGGAGGATTATCTGGAGCGAATCGGCGCTACGCACATTTTAATGATGCCGTCCTAAGCCTGCATCGCGCTATAAAGTCGGCCGCTTATCCGGATTCCATGCTCCTCCACGATAAGTTCGATTCGGGCCCGCTTCTGGCAGATAGGCGCCATCCTTGAACGGCTGCATTCGGCCCAGAGTATGTAAAAACGCCTTCGCGAACACTTGCTATGATTCTGAGGATTTCATCGCCGGCATCGCCCATGAAGCGCTTTATCCAAGGTGTACATCGAGGCCAAGGCACCTTACTTCCCGAGAGCCTCGATGACTACGTCAGCGATACCAATTCGGTCCGCGTAGTCGGCCTGGTCAATCTGGGTTTTGAAGGGGGCATTCCGGCCGATGCTGGCCGGCCTGCTTACCACCCCGTGATCTTGCTGAAGATCTACATCTACGGTTATCTCAACCGCATCCAGTCGAGCCGATGTTTGGAGCGAGAAGCCCAGCGCAACGTCGAGCTGATGTGGTTGACCGGGCATCTGACGCCGGATTTTAAGACCATCGCCAACTTCCGAAAAGACAACAGCAAAGCCATCAGAAGCGTCTGCCGCCAGTTCGTTGTGCTGTATCAGCAGTTGGGACTGTTCGGAGAACATCTGGTCGCCATCGATGGCAGAAAATTCAAAGCAGTCAACAACCTCGACTGCAATTTCACCGGCGCCAAACTGAAGCGGCGAATGGAAGAAATTGAATCGAGCATCAACCGTTACCTGACGGCACTCGATGCTGCTGATCGGCAAGAACCAACAGCTTGGCTATCGAAATCCAGCTCAATGAATCGCCGGATAAGCAGGTCTCACTGACCGATCCAGACAGCCGCTCCATGATGAGGCGCGGCACGGAAATCGTTGGCTACAACGTGCAGACAGTGGTCGATACGCAGCACCATTTGATCGTTGCGCATGAGGTGACCAACGTCGGTTCCGACCGTGATCAACTCAGCTCGATGGCTAAGCAGGCCCGTAAGGCGACGGCGTCAGATACGTTGTCGGTAGTGGCGGACCGAGGTTATTTCAAGAGCGAACAAATCCTGGCTTGTCACGATGCCGACATCACCGCCTATGTGCCCAAGCCGATGACCTCTGGAGCCAAAGCTGACGGGTGTTTCAGTAACGATGCCTTCATCTATGAAGCGGCAAACAACGAATATATTTGCCCGGCTGGAGAGGCGCTGATCTGGCACTATTCCTACGTTGAAAAAGGCCTGAGATTGCATCGTTACTGGAGTTCGAAATGCCGGGGCTGCGCGTTGAAATCGCAGTGTGCCCCGAGCACGGAACGACGAATTCGACGCTGGGAACATGAAGCTGTGCTGGAGAAAATGCAGGCCCGGCTGAGCAAAGTACCGGAGATGATGCGAGTCCGAAAGCGTATGTTTGAGCATCCCTTCTGGACGCTCAAACAATGGATGGGCGCCACGCATTTCCCGACAGGAAAGCTGAACGGAGTAAGTGCGGAGATGAGCTTGAGCGTACTCGCCTACAACTTGAAACGAGTCATGAAAATTCTCGGTACCAGCGGTTTAATGAAGGCGCTGTCGGCCTGAAGAGGTCTGTATTTTGCTCACCAACCAAGGTAGAAGTGGCGCTAGGGGCTCTTAGGCCCTTGTGATGATCCGCAGGACTTGTCGTGAGCAATTACTCAGCTAACAACCGTCAGAGTTGCGCGCCAACAGTGCATCAGCGCGTTTTTGCACATTCTGGACCAATAGCGGACGCTTGAGACAATGCCGGTCTCCGTAGCGGCAATACTACCCGACCCAGAAAAACGTCACTCCACAGCGGTGATCACTCAGCCACAGACGATAGCTGACTTGCACTCCTCGAATAATCACAGAAGCCAAATCAGTATCAACGGAACCTCGATAAGATCCACCACTGGGCTCAATCGGTCTTGCAACACCATTCTCGATGCGCTCGGATTGCATCCATAGACAGCCCTGGAGCACCGCTCGTTCTAGCCCTAACTTTCTCGCCCGCGAGTCCGAAATACTCAGAGGTTTCCAGACTTGGTTTGAGCTGCAACTTGAGATCGTCGCAAAGATAGATCAAACCTCTATCCCATAGAGTGTGTAGATCGCTGCGTAGTAAAATCCCATTACTAATATGATTGGTTTCTGGCCCTAAAAAGGGGGTGATATGCGCGGCTTCCAACACCTGCTTAACCGCGGAGCCAGTAATGGCGCAGCGTCCCTCATAAGCGGTCAGCAATCCACTTCGAAACGCTCCCTGCCCCTGACGTTTGGTGATCTCCCTAAGAGTGCGTTCGCGATTATCTTCAACTCCTTTCGGTGAATAGGTGGACGAGTTTTCGGCAGTTGGGCTTGCTGAGCCATCTACCGCCAACGTAGTGCTCTCAAGGCTGAAAAAGCCATCCTCCCACGAAATTACCTTGGCCAGTCCTAGCACCCGGTATGTCGTGACCTGAGGTTTCTGTGAGAGCTGCACCAGAACTGCTACAGGCACTCCATCATCCATGCACTTTTTCAGCCCCTGATTTGTAAAAAGCTTCGCGGAATCACCTCGTTTGGCCTTCTCTTGAGCGTAGGAGTAGTGCCAGCTTCCGTTCTGTTGATAAACCGGCTTTTCATCGTCATAGGAACTATCCAGCCGTTGGCTAATCGATAGCGCGTAAACGAGTTCCTTTGGTTTGTAGATGCCCTTGGCCGTGATTGCAACGGTACTGGGAGCTTGCTGGAGCTGCTCCCAGGTAAGCACTTGCCCAGTGTACTGTTCAAACCAAGCCAACAACTGCGAATGGCTAATTTGACTTTTCTTTAGCGGAGTTTTGCTCGCAAATGAAGGCGTCACCAAGCCAGTCCCCTTAGTACCAAGCGATGGGTACAGAACGCCCAAAAGCCCAAGCAGCGAATTTTCATCTTCTAACGTGACAGGTAAGCCATAGTGAATCGGTTCGTCCCCTCCATTCAAATGCTTTGGAAATACGTTCATATTGCTATGGTGAACGTACTCGTCCCCGGGAATTACCCCGCGAATATTTCGGAGCTCCGAGACTCGCTCCATCCAGCCAGGGTCAATTACTAGGGCAGATTTCCCTGAGCTGTTCTTCATATTCACGAACAGAAGCTCACCGTTTTCATACCTCCAGATGTGTTTTTTATCGTTATCGCTAACGACGGTAAACCCTAAGCATTCAAGAAGCACATTGATCTGCAGTGGCTTTAATTTCATATTCAGTTAATACGTAAAAATAGTAGATATGCCCACTGGTCGGGGCTACAGAGCAGGTGGGCGATGAGCGCCGAAACATCTGAATGGTTTCGCAATTTACATATTGGCTACAAAGCCTCTCAGGCCACACTACGACTTATCAGAAGCTTGGCCCCTGAAACCTTTCAGGCTTCGACGGGGAGGGCGAGCCCTCGAGCATCTCGACCTGTTGCCAGGCCTGCGCTAGTTGATGAAACTGCCTTGAAGACGCCCCTGTGCAGATGTGTTCGAACATGGAGCAAACCTCGCTGGCCAAGTGCATACGCCCGAGCCACTCGACGAAAGGGATCAGAACTCGAACGCTGCTGCCTTTCCGGCGTTTGGTGAACCACAGATCGATTTTCAGTCTCGCGGGCTTGTCCAGTACCTCGGCAATTAGCTTGTTGAAGTAGTCATGGGCGGCCTGACGCTGATGGGGGTCGGCAAGGGCGGTACTGATCAGTTGTCGGGTTGGCGTGCGTAACTCCCCCATCAGGCCAGATAGCAGATCGTTGGGACTGAACCCCGCGATCATGAAGAATCCTAATCGGTTGGCCTGGCATTGGGTGATGGCGTCGGCCAGTTGGCGTGTGTAAAAAGCGACCTGTTCCAGTTCGATATCTTGCGAGCGGATCTCGCGCAGACAAGAGCGCAGTTCGTAGCTACCCGGCACTACATTGCACAACCTCTCCAGCTTGGATAGCGAATGATTGTCCAATGACAAAGCATCGCCGTGTACCACGAAAGCGTCGTCCCTGCTGGTGTGGCCCGCAGCCCACAATAGTATCCAGAGACGAGCCTTCTCATAGGCAGCGGGCGGAGAGTCATCCGGCGTATGAGTCAAGAATGAGTACATCACTGCCCATTCCTGATCCATGCTCTCGCCTTGCTGCAACGCGCCAATGCCCCAGGCGACCATTGCCCTGAGCCAACCTGCAGTGCGCAAGCCACGTCGTTGCTCAAGCATGCGTAGTATTTCCGATGGTTTTGGGATGCTGAGGAATTCCTGGCGCCACAACTTGAGGAATGAACTGACAGCGAAGGCAAGTTGATGGTGCTCGCGGCTGCTAGACGGTATACCCCGGAAGGCCTTGTCGAACTGGGCAAGCTTTTTGGTCTCAGCAGGGGCATTCCACCTGACGAGGTCATGCTGCGCCGTGAGCCACCATACCGGCGCGAAGCCCGGTGTTGGCAACGCCAGTGCTTCTTCAGGGCGGTCAGCATCGATTAGCGCCCAGGCGCGTTCTGCGGTTGCCACCCGGCCTAGTTCGCCTGGCAGCACAGCGAGATCTTCCAGCAGTGGTGGCATCTGGCAATAAGCGCGCGCCAGCGCCGCAGCGTAGGATGTCAGTTCGGAAAAATCGCCGGCCATGGCCTGCTTGACCAGAGGTTGCTCCTGCTGGTCCAGTTGGTTGGGGCTCTGTAACGTCATCAAGCGATGGTAGACGATTTCCTGATTAGCCTGTTCAGTAGACAGGTCTGGATCGCAGTCCTCGAGAAGGTATTCGATGGCTTCGCGATGTAGCATCTGCGCTAGAGGTCCCAGCAGTGGATCCTTGCGCAGTAGTTCTAGCGTAACTTTGCGCAGATCTTTTCGATGACGCACCAGCCGTTCCGATTGCTCATCCACCAACCAGGCCTGTTGCCTGAGGCGTTTGAACAGGTTCTCCACCTCATCATGCTCTAGCTCTGTACGCAGTACATTTGGCGCCAGTACGTCTTGCAACAGCCCCGGCGTAACAACCCGGAGTATCAGTCCCGGATACGCTAACTTGCGTAGTGGATCGTTCTCGCCGACTCCTATGCGATTGAGAATCCGAGAGTAAAGAATGCCTGGGCCAAGCGCTTTGTCGAGCCCGGCAGCCTCTTTCACGAAGCCCTCGATTTGCTCGGGATGGGCTGTGAGATAACGGCCCACTAGTCGCAGCACCAGGGGGTTACCGTCCAGGACTTTGGCCACACTCACTGCTTTGGTAGGGTCCAAGCCTTCGCGTGTCAACAGCGCGCAAGCATGATGCAACGCCAACGGTGACAGGTTGAGTTGTTCTGTGGCCCAGCCAACCAAGGGCCGCGTCACGTTCTCTGCTGCGCGCCCGGCGACCAGCACACGCATGCCCCGCATGTCGAAGTCGTCCCAGGCTATGTCGAGCCATTCGACAAGCGCCCGCACTGACTCATCACCACGGCCGGTGAGCATTTCGAAGGTATCGAGTATCATGAGCATCGGGCGTTCGTGCAGCTTCAATTGATGGATAATCGACTTAGCTGATGAGCTGCTCTCCATGTTTGAAGACAACGTATGTTCCCGGGTCGAGCCCATACCATATCGGCGGCCAGCGCGTTCGCGGAAAGATCGCTTAAAGTGGCTTCTTAATTCACTGAGTATATTTTGCGCGGTGGGGAAGTAGCGGGCCAACTGCCTCGTCAACTCTAGGGATAGGCCAGGCCCTTCAGGGTCGAGCGAGGGTCGATCGAAATCGAAATGGACGATTGGCATAGACGGGTTGTGGGTTGAGAGCGCCTGGGTCAGTGCTGCGAGCAAGCTGGATTTTCCGATCCCTCCTTCACCGCTGATGGTAGTGATGCGCCGCGCATTCTGAGGATCGATTGCAAAAAACTGCAGTTCACGCAGTTCTTTCTCTCGGCCTATCAGGCCTTCGCCCAACAAGGTCTGCAGTTCCTGCTCGCGGGTACGATTAGCTATCTCGTACTGGACCTGCTGTGCGTCAGGCAACTCGATCTGCAGGTCTGTACCGGTCAATCCCTGAAACCATCCTGCTACCATCGCCAGTGATTGCAACTCGGTATTTGACAGCATCGATAATTGAGGCTGCCAACCACGCAATAGCTGGGCCGAAAATTGCCCTTCGAGGTCATTCTTTTCGGGCTTGTAATGCTCCAGCACCTTGCGTGTCAACACGTTGTCGGCCAACAGCGCTTCCAGGGTCTGGCGTCGGGGGCCGATAAATAGGCGCCGGTGCAGCCCCCCGCTTTCGATTACCAATTCTGAGATATCGCTCAGGTGAGCAACTAGCGCCTCTCGTTCGCCAGGAATAGCTTGGCGCGCCAGTTGGCCGAGATCAAATACACCGGTCAAAGCGACATTGGCGATCAGCTCGCGTGACGAGGGGGTGAAAGCTGCGAGCGTCGGCGCCCGCTGAACGGACAGGCGTTCTTCCAGCGCGGCGAGTCGCCTGTTAAGTGCATCGTCGTCGGAGGCAGTCATTGGGACCTCATGATGTCGAGGAACAAGCCGCACGTCATGGCCATGTTGCGCAGATCGTAACTGGCAGTGAGGCCACCAACCAGCGCTTGGTAACGCTTGCTCAACGCCGTGCGGGATTTGATGTCAGGTATGCCACCGAACGTTCTGTCCATGTACTGCGAGAATTTTGCGGGCGTAAGCTCGGGTAAAACCTGCTCGCTCCAATACGCAGCAGAGGTTCTGGGAAGTTCGCCGTCATATCCGAGCAACACGATGCGTAGCCAACCATATCCGGCAAGTGCTTCATAGAGGAGTTCAAGGCATTCGCGAAGCGCATTACCATCCCCCAGTGGTACATGGCTGGAGTCCGGGCGTTTCAGGTCATCTAGCACTAACCATATGTAGCGATCCATGCGCGCTCGGTCGAGTCTGGTCAACAACTCAGGAACCAACGTGTTACGCAAATAGGCCACAGTGGTGGTTTCACCCCGCAGAGGGGTGAATGGAGGAGGCTCGCTCATACCCGCTGCAGCCAGCAACCGCAGTGCGAACGCTTCTGCGTCAAGGGTATGGATATCCAACGCAGACATGCGCACTACGCGATGCTGCTGAGCGGGAAGCAAGGACTTGATCAGGTCCGCCGTAAACGTCATGCCAGCTGGCATTTGCATGCATGGACGGATGACCAATCCACGCTGGGAGTCGCCAGTACAGGCCTCCCTAATCCAAGCTAGAGTCTGCTCACGGTCGACGATCGGGCGTGAGAGCCCATCCGCATCATCGAAGCTATAAGGCCAGTTCGACGGTAACGTTGCAGGTAACTGTGCAATGGCGGCGGCGACTTGATCGATGGCAGTGGCGACGTTGCTGGCGGGCTTCGCGCCAAGCATTTCGCCAGTGTGCACTCCGACTACCTTGAAACTGACGTCGAAGCAGGGCGCACCTGAACTACCAGGCTCGGAGTTGACCGAATGCTGGAATAGTCCAGGATCTACGTGCAGTGTTGTGACCTTGCCTTGCTGGTGGCACATCGCTTGCCCTTCGGGATGCTGTACTACCAGAAGATAATCTTCGCTATACGGCAGGGCTGCGCTCATCTCAATCGGTGGTGCCATCGGCAAAGGCGCTTCGGCCAGGCGAATAATCGCGTAGTCCTGGCCCTTCAACCCATGCACAATGATGCCGTCGGGCTGTATGGGCGGTGAGCTGAGTGCTACTTTCCATTGTTCGGCCAGCAAAAATTGACGTGGCCTGCGGCGTATCCGCCGGCCACCGAAGAGGTCCAACTTATCGTCGAAGCAGACCATGACCCTTTGCGGGTCAGCTTCCTCCGGTTTACTCAAGTCGACCAAGGGGCCATTCGGTCGTACTGAGGTAAGCACATGGCCTGCCGTAACCACCAGGTCGGGGGGCACAAGCCAGCCAGTGCCCGCATGCAGACCGTCGATCTCGATTCGGCATACATAGTCTGTGACATGCAGTAACCCCTTGGCATGTAAGGCACTGTTCAGGAAGGGTGAATTTGCCTCAATCAAGGCCTGGGCTTTGACCATCCAGGGCGATGCAGTCTGCTTGACTGCCTCATCGAGGAAGTCACGAGTCACGAGCCTTGCGCTCACACAGCTGGTGCAGAGCTCGCTCAGCCAGCCGCTTTTTCGGGCGTGAGCGAAACCTTTGGCCAGGCGCTCCTGTCGCACGTCATTGGCTTGAACCAAAGTGTCATAGTATGTCTTCGTTTCATCACCTTGCTGCACAGCAAGGAAAAGCTCGGCAAACGCCGGCTCACTATCTACCACTAAATTGGCCAGGCGCAGATCCGCCTCAGTCATGAATCGATCTCCAGTACCGCGCGTATGTCATGGGCCAGGTTGTACTCGCCAGACCGGCCGCCGAAATGAAGGCCTATAACCTGCCAAGTATCGTCCAGACCGATCACGCAGCCGCCGGAGTTGCCGCCGAGAGTCGACGCGTCATGGCTGAAGCAGCGCGGTGGTTGGCTGTCGCCGGGTACTTGGCCAAGCGAGTTGCCCACTAGCCCGGGGGAGAGGCGTTTGACGTCGAAAACGCCTTTGAACATTTTGTAGAGAACCTTGGGATCTTCCATGCCAAACGATGGTTTGGCCGGAAAGCCAATGGTCACCAATGGCGCACCTGACTTGAAGGCTTGTGTATCCGGATCCTCGCAGACTTGCAACGGAGTCGGCAATCGATGGTTCGCAAACGCCTGAATCTCGATCAAGGCGAAGTCCAGGTGCCGCGGCTCGCCCAACTGTTGAACCTGCTCGGTACTGCACCGTACGACGGTCACCGGGCGGGCCAGCGCCGCTGGTGCATGGGTGCGTTGGTACTCACCGCCAAAGTCGATGATCAGATCGTCCTTGAATCGCCATGTACCTGTCTCGTTAAGGACGGCCATCTCCTGCAACACATGGCGATTGGTCGCGAGCAAGCCATTCCCAATAAGAAAACCCGTGCCAAGTGTCTGGACGGTGCCATTTACCAGTGGCATGGAGATGCGGCCGATCTTGCTCAACGCTTCCCTTAACAAAGGCTTGCTCTTTGACAGACGACTGAGCCAACTGCCGATCAGTGGGTCCTCAAAGTCGATGCTGTCGTTACTAACCAGTAACGCCGGTCGCGAGCCGTCGGCAAGGATGATGGCCTCAATACCAACACGCATCGCCGGCGTGAGAATTCCGCTTTCAGTGCGTAAATAGTCGAGGCCCAAGCGAGCACTCTCGAGCAGTTTTCTTGCCTCAGGATCACCTTCATCAACCTGCGCCGCCAGGCAGGCGAGCGCCTGTTCACGCGCGTGCACAGTCAGAACATCCGCCACAAGACTTTCGCCACCGCGCATATTCCCATGACCGCGCAGTCGACTGCGCAGCTGTTTCGCTACGTTCATGCTCATGTTCATGCCGTGGTGATCGCGAAGTGCAACGGTTCGCTTAGAGCAGGCTGGCCTTTGAAGTTGACTTCATACAGGCCAGGCGCGAGGCCGTCGGATTCGATGATAAGGCTGAGGCGATCGAGCAGGGGACCCGAGTAGTTCACTCTGTGCGCTCGCGATAGCTGTTTGGCACCTCCACGCGCGTCGACGAGTGAAAGTTCACCCTCGATCCGATCAGTGCGCCCTTTCCCGTCAGCGGCTTTGAGGTTAAGGATTTCCAAGGTCACTTCGATCGGTTCACCTTGCTCGTAGACCGTGCGGTCAAGCGAACCTGCGAGCCTTGGCTCCGCGCCTGCAGCCTCGATGGCGGGACCGACATTCCCGCCAAGCAGGCGGAAGAAGGCACGACGGAACGGTTCACCTTTAAATACCGTGGCATGCTCGTTGATTACTATCTGACGCTGACCAATGGTCGGTAACGAGCTGTACAGGGGAACTGTGCCGTCACCGGCATCGTTGGTCTTGGTGATCACTGATTGGGCATGTTTCACTGACTGCCCGGCAGTGTGGTTGACATTTATGCGAGTGACGGTCTGGTGACCACTTCCTGCAAAGTAGAAGTAGCGCACCCCTTCTGGGCGATTGCCGATGGCGAGTACTTGATGCATCCGCTGCGCATTCGCTACCAAACTCAAGTCTAGCCCCAAGTCCTTGGCCGACTGTTGCTCGTAAATGTCGACGGCCCTGAGGTCTGCGCTGTTAAGAGCCCATACTGCGGCCTCGCCAGGTGCGGGAAGCAATTGGTAGGCCGAAGGATATCGCGGGTCGTTGGCGAGGCGCTTGACGTCTTCGGCACTGACCCCAGCCGTGCTGTCCAGTCCGAAGATGCGCGCCAGCGCCAACGGCGCACCCAGATGCGGAGTACCCAAAGTTATCAGCTGAGTTATGCTGGCGAACCACGGCTGTTGTTGGTATTGGGTTTGTTCAAGCAGCAGTCGTGAGACCAGGCCGCCCATCGAGTGGCCGACCAGCGTAACTCGTGCACCTGGCTCCTGGCTATGCAGCTTTTCGAGAAGCTCGGCGAGCTTTTGCGCAGTATGGAAATTGTCTTGTCGCCAGTCATAACCGAACTCAATTCGGCGTTTACCATGTGCGGATTGTTTGAACCCCAAGTCGTCAAGGTGCTCGCGCAGCAGGCTGTAGAAGTTGTAGCAGGCAACCTTGTTGATGGGGTCACCAAATGTGAGGTCTGGCTTGGTTAGCAGGTGAAGGCGTTTGTAACCCGTTACCACTTCGTAGGGCGTTGGTGGCCAGACCTCATCTGGGTTGCCGTGCGAATCGGTCGTCAGCAGCGTAGTGCCCATGATGCCAGGAACCAGAATGACGATATCCACTTCAACCTCCTTGTCGGATTTCGAGCAGTGCTTGCTCGGGGTAAAGTGAAGCTAGCTAAATAGCTGAGTGATTGCAAATTGCCATTTATGACCATGTGAACTGGCGGGTTCGTTGCTCTTATCAGTGCTATGTTCTTGCCACCCTCAACCCAGCGCCGCATACAGGTTCTCCGCTATCAACTGCGCCAGCAGGTCACTGATCAAGCCCCGCTGCGCGGTGAACAGCGAACGTTGCGCATCGAGTAACTTCAGGCCGCTGTCCACGCCAATACAGTAAAGGTGTTCGGCCAGGTTGTAGTATCGCCGGTTCGATACCACCAGGTCGCGTTGTGCCTGTAGCTGCCGTTGGTAGGTGGCACGTGCCGCCAGCCCGTCGGCGACTTCCTGGAACGCGCCTTGAATGGCCTTTTCGTATTTGACTATTCAGATGTATTAGTGGGTGGCTAGCTGTTTTTCGCTGTGGCTGTGGCCAGCATCTTAAATTCCTAACCAGCAGCTTTTAATTGATTGCAGCCCGTTATGGCTGTCAGCTATAGGCGGCAGACGGCCACTCTGTTGTATCGATCGGTTGATTCTGCAGCCAATTAGCAGCCATTCGTGAAGACAGCAATCGACCAAAAAGCGGTTACTTGGGCTCTCTGCGCTCCGAGTGGACCGCTGCAAGCAGCCTTACCCCCAACATCCTACGCTGGGCCGTACCATTTGTTTTTTGAAAGAGATTCGCTTTCTCTATTTCATACTGCGTCAATGAACTTGTGATGTAGTCATCCAAGCTCTTTATCCATTGGCCATTGCTGCAAAAGGAAAAAGCTTTTCCCCAACCCATGATTACTCGGTCGAGATTCTGTAGCGCGCCAGAGTAGGATCCCTTTGGGGATATATTTCCAGCTTCGACACTGAATTTCATCATGCGCATCGATGCGTCTAAATCGGATCTGATCCGTTTCTTGAATCGCTCCCTCGTAGCTGTAGATGGCTGGACCAATCCTGCCGAGACGAAGCAGCCCAAGAAATCGAATCCTTTAGCTGTAAGACCCCTCGAAGCTTTGTCGCTTGTTGCTGACGGTCGGTATGCTTCAAGCGAGAGTTTTTCGAGCTCAGCCTGCGCTTTGCTAAAAGCACGATCCACACAGCCCATGTCCTTTCCGAGGATTAGGAAGTCATCGATATATCGAAGACAAGTGACCTCACCATCGTTCATCGCCCTGTCAAAGTCATGCAGGTACAAATTGGCTATGAGTGGGGATAAGGGAGACCCTTGAGCTACACCGTCTATCCCGATGGGAAAAATCTCATCCAGGCCCTGTCGTCGAAGCTCGTCAATATTCGCGAGGTCTGTCGTGATCGCTGCTCGGAATAATGCAATCGTGTCAGGGCATATGATGTGAGGGGCCATGAGTTTCATCACGCGGGCCTTGTCAATTCTAGTGAAGAACTCAGCGATATCCGACCGGATATGGAAGGCTGCTCCTTTGGCAATGGCTGCTTTGGTATCGGCTATCGCCATCGAGACCCGTTTATTTTTTATGCCTCCGTAGCTCGTAGGGGTAGACAGCGCTTCCTTCACAAACTTGATACGGGATAAGGCGTCAAGTAGAGCCCGCTGGACGATCCGGTTGGGTATGGGTGAAAGCACAATCGGGCGAGAGTTTCCGTTGATTTTAGTTTTCGCCACGCCGGTCTGCTTCTGGAAGGTAAAGGTCTTCTTGGATAGCGCGCGTTGGATTTCTGAAAGCGACCGGGGGAGTTGGCTCTCGAAATCCTTGGCTTCGTTTCGGATAGTTTCGGATGATGAGGCAAAGGCACTTTCTTTGACCTTCCTCCAAGCCGAATACAACGAATCCCCACTATAGATCCTACGGTAAAGCGACGAGGCCACAAAAACTCCTTGTTTGTCGGGAGACACCAGTGAACTCTCACCCAACTGCTACAGGGGACCTTCAACCTTCGGGAGACCGCGAAGCCTTAACGGCGATCTTGGTCGCGACCCGGACAGCAACCTCCGAAGAGAGATGGCTGGCGTCTGTCAAACTTGGTTCAGTGCTGTGAGGCGGCTGCACCAGCAAGCAGGCGAGGCTGATCGCAGTCACGAAACTCCGTGATGCGGCGAGCGCCAAGCTGGCACGTTTTTGCATAAACGCATGATTACCCCCATAGATTCCGTCAAAACACGATAAATCGTAGCTTTTTGGGCCTTGCGGTTAAGCTCGCGCCATGCGCCAGGTTGGCACGTTTTTGCACGATCGCACATTGACCTCCGAAGGCCCCGCCAAGGTGCAAATCGTACCTTTTTGGGTTTCGCGGTCAAGCGCACGCTGTGCGGCTGAACATCGAACACTGCGCTGAAAATAAAGCTGCTAACCGTCTGGTGATCCCAACGTACAGATAGAGTTACGGTTATTGACGCAGCAGTCGAGCGGTGCCCTTTACCTTCGGGAGACCGCGCAGCCTTAACGGCGATCTTGGTCGCGACCCGGACAGCAACCTCCGAAGTGAGATGGCTGGCGTCTGTCAAACTTGGTTCAGTGCTGTGAGGCGGCTGCACCAGCAAGCAGGCGAGGCAACCCGATGTTAATCACCCATACGACCAAAAGCTATCTATTTGACGGCTCGTTTATAGGAAAACCACAGGATGAAAATTAGTATCGTACGATTGCTCGTTTGAAAAATATCGCGAAAGTGGATTCCCCCAATCAGGCGCTAGATTCTAACGCTATAGGGCCGAGATCGAAGGTTGCGGAAATAGTTGAAAAGATGTGAAAAAGATCCTTGGAACGTGTTACGGAATCTCCAAACCTAAAAAACGACAAAGCCCTGAATAATCAGGGATTTGTCGTACATAAAATGGCGGAGACGATGGAGCTCGAACCAATATGCCTATTAGAGTCGAAAGCTTTCAACTCCTCTAGTCAGTGAAACTATTTCAAAGGGCTTTTAAGCTATACCTTTCACCTCATATTTTTTGTGTCTCTCTATAAGCGGCAGCTTGCGGCCAGAAAAATACAGCGTTGTTCTTTTTTTGCTTTTTTTAATAGAATGGAAAAAGGGCGCTCGAGCTTTTAGTGCGAGCGCATGCTGTGTCTTAAGGAATTAGTTTGTGCAAGATGTTTTGTGCGCTGGAAGCTGTTGTGCCGAGTAGCGAGTTATGTGTAACTAGCTTGAAGTCAGTGGATTTCAGCGGTTTGTAAGGATTCCCAGAAAGTATAATTTCATAATGTTCAAGCCGTGAGCCAAACTTGCCTAATGCTATGCCTGTCATCGATGCTGCACCGGCAGCTTTAAGGAAGGCTGCTGCTACGCCAAATGAAAGACCGTAGGTAGTACAATCGTCAATTAGGATAACATCTTTCCCTTTAATGTTTGTCGCATATCTTGGGTTGAGATGCAGGGTAATAATCTGGGAGGTAGGGTCTGTGCGGTCGCCACCCTGGCCGTGTGATCTTTTGGGCGAGGGTGAATGCCTAACGAATAGAGGCTCGTCGCGGCTTTCGAAGCGTACGCGCGAAACTGTTGTACGAAGTCGGTGAGTGAAGTCGGTGAGTACTTCATTATTGTAGTTGGCTGGGTTAGATGAAGGGAATACACTGAAAAACACTCCCTTTTTTTCACCACCCCACTCATGTAGAAGGGATCTCGAGGTGATTGCTAGGAGTGCATTGAGGGGGCCGCCACCTTGTTTTACTGCAGCAGTAACCTTTTGGGAAAAAAGGACTTGAGTAGTACCAGCACCATAACTGGACAGGTCGGCTAGCGCGCGGACTCCGTAATTTGGGCCAGATCCAGAGAACCACCAACTGCCAGGCCAATTATTCGTAAGCTCGAATACCTCCCTGAGTTCGCTGGCGTCTGCGACTTGAATGCCAAGCTCTCTGGCTTTGGCATTGTTCGACCAGCCAGCTGCAATCAAAATTGCTTGGCCATTTTTCCCCATCATATAGTCTTCGTCTGAGGCTGTTAGGCAAAGGAAATTTGATGTGGCTACGTTGTTTGATTTGGAAATATCCTTTAGGTATTGTCCGCTTTGACGACCCATCACCTGTTGAAATTTAACATTGGACCCATTGAACGCTGTGTCGAACCAGTCGGGTTGTGGTTTATTGGAAACTATAATGACTGGGTTGTTTTTCGCAATTTCAGTCATTGCGCCGACGACAGCCTGGTTGACATTAAGGCTTATATCTAAAAGAGAGCTTGGTGAAGCGATAAGTACTAGCATCATTGAGTCCCTTGCGATGTGCTGGTGAACTAAAGTTCGGCTTATATAAGTTGTTTTTGTATGGTTTCTTTTGGGGTGAATGCAAAGCTTATTAAGCTTGCAATGTTGATTGGCATTTCAAAAGAGAGCGCTTCGTACTCCTTTTCCGAAAATGCTAGTTCGGGTCTGAGGTGGTAGGTTTGCGGTAGGAAAATATTAGCAATGTTTTTGTTGTATTTTTTAGCGAACCCTACGGTGTGGGCTGTGCCACTTTTAATCTTCCACTCAACTGGTATAAGCGTGTCACAAAGCGCGGCTTGAATACGATTTCTTCTAACAAATGTTTCAGCGCTTGAACGTTGATGTGGTAAGTATTCGCTTACAATACATCCTCCGCTTTCGATTATGCGTTGGCGAACTTTCTCTGAACCTTTTGGATAATTGAGAAAAATACCAGTGCCAAGCACTGCGATAGTTTTGATCCCATATCGGATTGATTCTAAATGCGCGAGCTGGTCGATCCCCGCAGCCAGCCCGCTGATAGTTGCGATATTGCTCTCGCTCAGCGCAGAAACAAGAATTCTGGTAAGGAGTGCCCCGTCTTCGGTTGCATCTCTTGTTCCAACAATGGCAATAGAGTATTCATAAAGACAATGGGGGTTGCCTTGGATGAAAATCCACTCTGGTGAATCCTTTGTTGCCCGGAGCTTAAGAGGAAACCCATCTTCGTGTTTGAAGACGAGAGTTGCACCAGACTCTTTGAGTTGTCGTGCTAGCTCAAGGCCCTTCAGCCAAAGTTTTTCCTGAGCAGACTCGAGGTTCGGAGGCTGTGTTTCTTCTAAGGCGCCGCTGTATATAGCCTGGATGAGTTCGTCGCTTGGATTTCGGAGTGCGTTGTTAAAGCCGAGGCCGGCGGAGGCGATTTTGTGGAGCGTCCAGAAGCCAATTCCTTCAATGGAGCTTAAGGCTAAAAAGGCGATTTTTTCGTGTCGCCAGTAACTTCGCTGTTCTGGAGGGGCCTGGTTTTTGTCCATAATCTCAAGTCCTGAATTAGCTGGCGCCGCGGTGGTCGCCAATGGCCATCGTTGACTTTATCAGCTGCTAGCAGTGCCAGCCAGCCTGGATAATGTTGACTGATAGGTATGTTTCCGATTTGACTGCCCTTTAGGGTGAGTAAAGCACACTCAGATAGCCGAGCTATCCGTTGTGCGGCGTGTTCCTGGTGCGAGCCGAACCAAATCCAAATTGATTTTGTTGAGTTACTTTTCGGTTCCTGACCATAACATGACTGCGAGCGTACGATTCTCGGATGCCTGCTTCTGGCTGAAAGCGTAGTCTTACAATAGGCTGCTTTTGGCCAAAACTGGGTACTCGACTGTGCTATGAGCGCTGGAGTATTTCGATGTCTTGCCGCAGGCTTCGCGCCTGAGATCAAGCTACTCGCTCACCGCTCGTAATCATGAAAGAGCCTGCTGGCGATGACCACTAGACTTTCAATAGGCCGCGCAGGTGTAACAAGTCCTCCGAACGGTACCCGTTATTGGCAGTTGCTGGCGCAAAACTAAGATGCGTTGAAGTTTACTGAAAATTATAGAGCAGGGAGGTGGGACTGTACGAAAGAGTCGCCGTGTCGCTCGAGAAAAATTAGCTCACCGACTGCTCCTGCCCTAAGCCTTATCGGTTGGGTGTAGTAATCTAAACGTTACGTCGGTTCATTTCGTTCTTTGAAAGGTTTCAAAGGTTTTTTCAAGGTATGCGAATAAGTTAGATGGGATACCCACGTCATGCCACAATTGACATCTAGGCATTGACAGTACAAAGCAGATAGGTCATGCGACTCCTTCTTGCTGTTTCGAATGGCACCTTTGCTTCCGCAGCTGCATTTGACTCGCATATCTCTCTCGAATGGTTGTAGATGGCTCCGTATTGTAATTCAACTTTATTCGTATTTGTTCATTTCTTGGTCTGTTGGAGCGAATATGTAAGGTCGCGCGGAGGTGGTTATATAATTTCTTTGGAGCTAAAGTGTTTTTAAATTATAAAATTTTATCACGGTTATATTGGATTTCTCGAAAAGTTTAGCTGGCTATTGGCTATTGGCTATTGGCTATTGGCTATTGGTATATAATTCATGATCGGGTTTTTTGCTCCCGCGGCTTCATGGGCTTGACCTGTTAAGGCCATGATTTCCTGCTTTATAATAAAGGCAGATATAAATTAGTTTCACATCTCACACCCTTCCGACACCGATCAACTGTGATAATTATGGTAACAGTTGATCGGTATTCGAGGGTGGCGATCGTAGTTGGTTAGTGCTCAGCGCAACGAAAAATTGCCACTGATTGACTGCAATACCTCGCTCATGTCCTCATCCACCAGTGATAAATAGGACGCCATCATATGCGGGGTTAGTGAGTTCGGACGCTGCACCTCTTCGAGCAGGATCGTCAACAACTGTATTGAATCCTTAGCCCGTTGCAGTTTATGGAGCTCATCTTCTGTGAGGCTGTAGGGCCTACTCATAGCGCACCTCCTTGAGCTTCCAAAGCGAGCAAGAGTGCTATGCGATGGTTGTAGCGGATGAGGTGTACTGAAATGGAGGCGGCGGCGTGTAGCGCGGCGAGGGCCATACGGAGATGGGCCATGACGCAGATCCTGGAAGGTATGAGGGGGGTCATAATAAAGCTCCTTGATTTAGAGGAGCTGCCAACAATTGTCGCCAAACAATCAGGGTGGCAGCTGTGCGCAGGTTGGCGAACCGGTAATCAAGGAAACCGGCAGACACGAAGGTCTCCCGCGCACAGCTGCCATAACATAAAACGGCGGACGTAAAAAAAGCGCCTGCTGTTTGGATGTGGGCGCTGTTGCGCCTTGATTTGTACGAGTCGCCAAACCCGGTCGCTGAACTGACAGCAACGCATAAAGAGTAAGGCTCTACGCCTTAGCCGTCAATTAAATCGGTAACGGCGAAAAATTGGAATAATCACCTATCCCCCTCCGGCTGACGGGCACTACGCCCTCTTTTTATGCAACCCCCGATATGGTGCAAGCTAACCTCCGGCCCTTTCACCCGTGATAGCTTTGCACCTTCCACGACAGTTGAGGCTATACGGATGTCAGAAAACGAACACAGGGACTGGCCCCGCTATTTTCACGTTGCACCTATTCTGCTTGGTGAGGGAAGCATCATAGAGCCTGGAAACTGGGGGCGAATTCTCAAGCTGTATCGGGGTAACGCGGTGAACTCAGTACTAGGAAGGGAGTACGTACTTGAGCAAATACGTGCCAGCGAGTTTCCTGATAAGCCAAGCAGATTGAACTGCATTTTTCTTCTTAGAACCTTGCGAGAAGCTGTGCGTTACCGCGATTCGGAATCACACCTTGGTCTTATCTACGAGGTCGCGGTGAACACAGCTAATGCTGAGGTTCATTTTGGTGATTACGATTTCGGAGGGGCTGTCTCGGTCATCCAGTTTTTGGAAGGCATGCCTGAGGTCGCTCGCAAATACTGGACCGAACAGCCTACCAATACCGTCGAAATACTCTTCCCTGGTCCGGCGGTGGTTGTTGCGCGTCACTAACATCTCAGAGTGATCGTGATTACCCATGATTGAGCCTCGTATAGATGGGATTCGGATAGGTTTAACTGATGCGCTCGGCTTGATAATAACCTAGACATATGCCTATCGGTGTGATTAAGCACAACCATTGACGTAAAAAGCCTGCATCGACGGGGTTCTCGTTTTCAACTTGTTCGCACTCTCGAATTTCTAAGGCTGTTACGGATGACGGCCGTTTGAGCGCAGGCAATCGTTGACAAAACGTGAGGCGAAGAAAAAAACATCTGAAAAAGCACTTATCCCCCTCCCGCCGACGGGCTTCGTATCAGTTTTTTGTGCAAATCCGAATGTATTGCAAACAAACCTTCAGACCAGCCAGGCTCTGGAGCCGCGCACGCCATGGGCCATTTCATTTGGTGCAATTTTTTGAAAGGGAATGCAGCGCGGTGGCACAGTGGCACACGAGATGATCACAGAAAGAGAAGGGCTGAAGCGCCCAGTTTAATTGGGCTAAGACTTGAAAAATTTGAGTTTCGGTCTGTTTTTGGGATTTGAACGGTTCCCACTCGGATCCCTATAGGCGCGGGTGTGGGATGGTTGGAAACGCCTGCAACCCTAAGCTAGCAGGCGTTTTCGAGGCATTGGCGCTTTTCAGTAGTTCACCAACGACTGGATTTACGAGACGGAGAAAATTCGACCAATACCAGAAAGTCTTCGAACAGTGCCGACGCCTTATTGAGCTGGCCAACTAAAAGCTCGGCTTCAGCTTCTGGCTCTCGTGGCTGCAGTTTTTTGCGGTGGGCTTCGTCCAGGTGATTAAACTGAGACTTGAACATCTCATCGTCGTCGGTCTTATGCGGATGTAGGTGGAGGCTGTGCACAAGAAGGTTTCGTCGCTGGAGAAGAAACTGTAGGCCGTCGTCTTTGTTTGACGTCTGGAACGCGCGCAGACGCTTCCAGCAGCCGCTATTGCAGAGGTGCTCATTCATCGGCCTCACGTTCGCATGGATGCGATCCATGACAGCATGAAAGCCGTTATGGTCGAATTTCCGTATGTTGAAGAACGTGAAATCGAGGACTTGGCCTATTCGATCCCAAAACGAAAAGAGGCGAATGTATGCGGCTTCTGCATGCTCCCAGAAAGCGGACTGCGCATGCTTTTTAAACAATTCCTCGCTGTCCGGATTTTCAGGCTTTTGCAATAAATCCGGTTGCTCGACCAGCATCTTTGAACCGGTCATGAATAAATGAGCGCGTATTACTGATTTGCGAGCGCGCCGAAATAGGTCGAATACCTCACGCATTGAGCTTGCCGGGTAGTCATCAGCAGGAGGGGGACTTTCGCCGGTTCGCAATATATACAGCTCAGGCGGGCCGCCCAAATGCTCTACGACGCGATTAACTCGTTTTTCAAAGTAATCACTGTTACCACCCGCAGGCCATAATTGAGTGAATCGCCCTTGCTGGATTCGTTCATAGTGGCCTAGAACAACCGCCTCATTTGCAACGTAAGCCACAGCATGGCTGAGAACTTCGACCAGTTTTTCGTTCGTGATGGAATGTTCGTCGTCGGTACTCATCTCTTCGTCCTGAAACTGAATGCAGCATAGCTCGTCGGGTCATTTTTTGGGGAAGGGCGCGGAACAAAGCGGTTTTGGAGAACGCTGGCTGCTCAACCCAATAAAGTAGCCGTTGGCGATCACTGCTCCAGGTCGAGTCCGTGCTGGCTCACGTTGTCGCAGAGTACGATCACCGTCGGTTGATCAGTGGTGACTTGTTAGTTTTTTTTGTCACTAACGTTTCTTTTATATTTTTGGAGAAGGTGCTTGTCATTTGCACTCGCATGCAATCGTCTTATAGCTTCTTCCATAATAGGGGTTTTATGAAACTTCGTTCCGTATACCCCATAAGGTACGACTACCTGTTTCTGCTCAAAGTCGCGAAGAATTAAACGTGTTTTCTCCAAGGCGTTTAAATATTTTTCAGCGATCTTTATGAGGTCGCGCGTTCTAATGTCTGAGATAATATATCGATGGATAACACGGTTTCTTAGATTGTAGAGATCATTCAAATGATCGAAAGTCTCTATGTCGATTGCTTGAAGTTTTAAAGCGTCATCGAAGATTTTTCTCTCTATTATTCCCTTTTCCCCGTCTGCTTGAAAAAGGTATTTGGTTTCAATGTCGTCGGTTTTGCTCTCTAACTGTTTTGCAATTACCAAGCTTAATCTTAAGTGTGCATCTATTTGATTTGCGGTAATTGCAATGATTTCAATATATGCCTCTGCTTCTATTGCTGTATACAGAAGATCATATGACGCCGCAAGAGAGCCTGTAAATCGATCAAATTTATCAAGATCAGCAGCAAGTTTACGGTCGCGCTCTGGGACTATCGTAACCGAGTTTAAGATTTGATTTACGATAACAAGCTGTTCGGTAATTCTATTGTCGCCTTCAAGGCACGCATCGTAAATATATTTACCAATTAATGCTTGATCATGATAAGCACCGAAGAAAAGATGGGTGCAGAAATTTGAATCATCTTCCCTGGACTCTTTCCAGTTTAATTTTTTGACTCCACTTGGATTGGCTTTCGCGATGTTAGGAGCTAGTTCACTGAGCGGATAGCAACTTAGCTGAAAGCAGCCTATGGAGTCTTCATAAGGTTGAAAGCTGTAAGGCGACTTCTCCTCATAGTCGCTCATGCCAGAGTTGAGGTACTGCCAATCAATTGGAACCTGAATTAAAAGTACTCCGTTTGGCTCAGTCCAGTGTTTCATATGTGCCTGCCATATCGCATTTGGTGGCTCGATGATCGAAATTAACAGTTGGGGGGGGCTCCAACGATCCCAGTCTTCCTGCTACTCGTGTCGTAAGGCGCTATTTGCAATCGAAAGAGGGGGGGGGCGAACTAGTCTTTTTCCAGATTTCTTAATTGTGCTAAGCCCTGATGGATAAACCCCGCATTCTCCCCAATTCGCTCAAGTGCCATGCGGGCATTCTCCCCTATGGCCTCGTACCCCTGCTGCTCGACTAACAGCACCAATTCCATCAACGCAGCTTCGAGGCCCAGCTGATTTTCGTACATTTTTTCGAGGACGACGGTAAGGGAATATTCGCTGGCCATGCATTCGACTCCATTCGGAAAGCAGGAAGCATAGCAGGGCCCCCGAGGAGGCTAATATCAGTTCGAGGCTGGGAAAAAGGTAATTTTGGTAAGCCGGTGCTAAAAATTGGCTGCAGCCCTTACAAACCGTGGCTTAGACGTATTACCTTTGAAGGTAATATTTGGTAAGGCTGGAGGTAATAATTCGCCAAGTGTCTGATTTTATTGGGTTTTATAGATGGCTGAAATTACTACGACTAAAGGTAATTTTCTAACCTTTTCATTACCTTATTATTACCTTTGTGGGAAATCTGTAAGTCATTGTATCTATTAGGTTTTTTCTGAAATTGAAATAGACATTACCAATATTACCTTTTTCCCATGGGTCAACCTGAAAATGGGGTTAAGCACACACGGGGACGGTGGCTAGTCTTCCATGAACCTGGTGTAACGCTCACGAAGTCGCCTACAGCCACGATGAACAGTGCCGGGATTGGAGCCGAAAACCGATGCTTAAAATTTGCTACAGCCGTCGGCAGAAGGAGTGGGAGGAAGAGGGAGGAAGACAAAACTGGTACGCAACTGGTACGCGTTTTGGAGGGGAGGTGTTTGGGCCTTTATTTGTGGGAGCTAGGAGAGAGGTCAGTCCGATCCATCATCGGGGCGACGGAGAAGCGGCGGGAGAGTGGGGCGGGTGTGGCGGGAATAGGGGACATTAGGGGTACGGAATCGGTGTGGCTGGGAGGTGGGGGAGTTTATCAGGAATGGGAGGAGGGGGCTTGGGGGCAGGAATGGCAGAGTGGGTTTACAGCGTTCTACTTCTGGACCTGCTGAGCTTGCTCAACCTGCATTGGATTGAGCGAGACAAATCCAATGCAGGATTGATAGCATGTGGCTATCAATATTCACATCCTTGTAGGAACGGAATCCATGTCGAAAAAAATCCATGCGTTAGTGCTTTGCCTGGGCGGCCTCGTTGGCGCTATACAGAGTGCCGTTGCAGCTGACAACCTGTTCAAGAGCTACGGCTACGACACGCCAATCACGAAATACACCGAGGCTGGCGGTTACTATGATTGCTCGGAAGAGGTGGGCGCGCCCGCCCGGTGTATTGATGACGTGGATTTCATTGATCAGAAATTCACCGCTGGCTTGGTGTTCAGCGGTGACAAGCTGATTATGGTTTCCCTGTTCGCGCCCTATGAGCGTGAACTGTTCGGGCGTGCCATCGGTGCGCTGGCCAAGTCGTTCGGTCTGGTCGCACTGGCTGACGGCAAGTCGATGCTGGATCTCGTCGATCTGGCGGCTAAAGCTAAAAGCAAGGATGAGTACACCGCTAAACTCACCAACTACGAAAGTGTCGCTCTAAACGCCAATAATCTGACCTATTCGTTTATCGAGGGCGCCGCCTCGATCAAAGGGACACCTAGCGTTTCTGGTTTGATGGCAGCCGCGCCTGCGAATGTCAGGGGGGCTGATCTGATTGTCACGGGCGAGGGCGAGGAATCGGTCATCATGATCAAGTTTTCTTTCCCGAAACTTGACGAGAACAAGCTTGTTGAGCAGACCAAAAAACCGGTCGAATCTTTCTGAGTTTGGTACTTCGGCGTTTAACACGCCTCGCTAACAGTAGAAAGGGATAGATTTGTTTGCTCATTTTTAGACGATAAATAAATCTGTCCCGAATGGCACTTACTTAACAGCTAACCACCTGAGCTGAAAGCAAAAAATGAAGAGGGGCTGGTCTTGGTCTACGGTGATAGTTGCGAACACACCCCGACAAACCAAGGACACAGCCCCAAATGGATCGTAGACGTGAAATTCTTCAGCATCAACAGCAACGTTTTCATCGACACGCTTCGGACTGCGATGCCTATGCGTTTTTCAATCTCCTCACGTCTCCCGATCTCTTACAACGCGTCGAGTCTGAACTGCCAGAACATCGGGAACGCCTGTTTCCGCCAATTGAAACGTTGTCTATGTTTCTGGCTCAAGCAATGAGCGCCGACCGCTCCTGCCAGAATGCTGTGAACGACCTGTCGATTAAACGGTCATGTGGCGGCATGAAACCCAATAGCACTCGCACGGGCGCCTACTACAAAGCCAGAAAACGCCTGCCTGTGGAAATGGTTTCCACGCTGGTCAGGCACACCGGTGCTTCGATAAGTGATAACGCACCCTCGTCGTGGCGCTGGAGGGGACGGCCGGTGCGGCTGGTGGATGGCACGACGGTCAGCATGCCCGACACAGCGGCTAATCAGGACGCCTATCCGCAATCTCGCGGCCAGAAAGTCGGTCTTGGTTTTCCGTTGTGTCGAGTGGTGGGCATCGTCTGCCTCTCCAGCGGCGCCGTTTTAGATGCTGCCCTTGGGCGTTTCCGAGGCAAGGGCGGCGATGAACAGACACTGCTCAGATCAATGCTAGACACGTTGAAAACAGGTGACATTTTGTTGGGCGATGCTTACTACGCTACCTATTTCCTGCTGTGCGAGTTGCAACGAAGAGGTGTCGATGGCGTGTTCGAACAATATGGCGCTCGACGGCGCAGCACGGACTTTCGCTTGGGTCAAAGTCTCGGTTCGGAAGATCATCTGATCGAATTGAAAAAGCCTGCAAGAAGACCACTGTGGATGAGTCAGGCGCATTACGAAAAGGCGCCTGAAAGACTGACCGTGCGGGAGTTGAAGGCGGGTGGGAAAACTTTGGTCACCACGTTGCATTGCCCAAAGCAGACACCTAAAACAGCCCTGAAATCGCTGTACAAGGGGCGATGGCATGTTGAACTGGATCTGCGCAATCTCAAAGCTACGCTGGGGCTTGGAAAGTTAAGCTGCAAAACCCCAGGCATGGCAGTAAAGGAGTTATGGGTCTATCTGTTAGCTCACAATCTGATCCGAATGCTGATGGCACAATCGGCTCTGTTAGCTGACTGTTTACCTCGCGAACTGAGCTTCAAACACAGCCTTCAGCTATGGCTGGCGCTGCGACAATATGGCAGCCCCGAAGAAGAGGATGATCTGTCGAATTTATTGATTCTGATTGCTCAGAGGCGCGTCGGGAATCGGCCTGGTCGTATAGAGCCCCGAGCCATAAAACGAAGACCTCAAGCGTACCCCTTGCTGACCAAACCACGTCGGTCTGCAAGGGCAGATGTCAGAAAAAACGGGCACCCAAAACATATTAAGTAAGTGCCATTCAAATCTGTCCCCATTGTTCAATGTCAGGGGGGCTGATCTGATTGTCACGGGCGAGGGCGAGGAATCGGTCATCATGATCAAGTTTTCTTTCCCGAAGCTTGACGAGAACAAGCTTGTTGAGCAGACCAAAAAACCGGTCGAATCTTTCTGAGTTTGGTACTTCGGCGTTTAACACGCCTCGCTAACAGTAGAAAGGGATAGATTTGTTTGCTCATTTTTAGACGATAAATAAATCTGTCCCGAATGGCACTTACTTAATATGTTTTGGGTGCCCGTTTTTTCTGACATCTGCCCTTGCAGACCGACGTGGTTTGGTCAGCAAGGGGTACGCTTGAGGTCTTCGTTTTATGGCTCGGGGCTCTATACGACCAGGCCGATTCCCGACGCGCCTCTGAGCAATCAGAATCAATAAATTCGACAGATCATCCTCTTCTTCGGGGCTGCCATATTGTCGCAGCGCCAGCCATAGCTGAAGGCTGTGTTTGAAGCTCAGTTCGCGAGGTAAACAGTCAGCTAACAGAGCCGATTGTGCCATCAGCATTCGGATCAGATTGTGAGCTAACAGATAGACCCATAACTCCTTTACTGCCATGCCTGGGGTTTTGCAGCTTAACTTTCCAAGCCCCAGCGTAGCTTTGAGATTGCGCAGATCCAGTTCAACATGCCATCGCCCCTTGTACAGCGATTTCAGGGCTGTTTTAGGTGTCTGCTTTGGGCAATGCAACGTGGTGACCAAAGTTTTCCCACCCGCCTTCAACTCCCGCACGGTCAGTCTTTCAGGCGCCTTTTCGTAATGCGCCTGACTCATCCACAGTGGTCTTCTTGCAGGCTTTTTCAATTCGATCAGATGATCTTCCGAACCGAGACTTTGACCCAAGCGAAAGTCCGTGCTGCGCCGTCGAGCGCCATATTGTTCGAACACGCCATCGACACCTCTTCGTTGCAACTCGCACAGCAGGAAATAGGTAGCGTAGTAAGCATCGCCCAACAAAATGTCACCTGTTTTCAACGTGTCTAGCATTGATCTGAGCAGTGTCTGTTCATCGCCGCCCTTGCCTCGGAAACGCCCAAGGGCAGCATCTAAAACGGCGCCGCTGGAGAGGCAGACGATGCCCACCACTCGACACAACGGAAAACCAAGACCGACTTTCTGGCCGCGAGATTGCGGATAGGCGTCCTGATTAGCCGCTGTGTCGGGCATGCTGACCGTCGTGCCATCCACCAGCCGCACCGGCCGTCCCCTCCAGCGCCACGACGAGGGTGCGTTATCACTTATCGAAGCACCGGTGTGCCTGACCAGCGTGGAAACCATTTCCACAGGCAGGCGTTTTCTGGCTTTGTAGTAGGCGCCCGTGCGAGTGCTATTGGGTTTCATGCCGCCACATGACCGTTTAATCGACAGGTCGTTCACAGCATTCTGGCAGGAGCGGTCGGCGCTCATTGCTTGAGCCAGAAACATAGACAACGTTTCAATTGGCGGAAACAGGCGTTCCCGATGTTCTGGCAGTTCAGACTCGACGCGTTGTAAGAGATCGGGAGACGTGAGGAGATTGAAAAACGCATAGGCATCGCAGTCCGAAGCGTGTCGATGAAAACGTTGCTGTTGATGCTGAAGAATTTCACGTCTACGATCCATTTGGGGCTGTGTCCTTGGTTTGTCGGGGTGTGTTCGCAACTATCACCGTAGACCAAGACCAGCCCCTCTTCATTTTTTGCTTTCAGCTCAGGTGGTTAGCTGTTAAGTAAGTGCCATTCGGGACAGATTTATTTACCGATCCCGCATCCCCCTACGAATCCCTCAACTCCAAAAAGCTCCACGAAGCCGCCGAACGCGCGCTCGATCACTACCTCCTTCCCGCCGGCCACATCATGGCCAGCGTCAACGAGCCCGAGCGCATGTACCTCGCCAACCCAAAGTACGACTCGGAATCCCTGCTGGCCAATGCCAGTGAAACGCTGAGTTCCGCCTCGGAAATGCTCAACAACTTTGCCGCAGTGCTCGACCCCTCGCACCGCAAAACCGCGCTGGGCATTGCGCAGGTGGTGATGTTGGGTGAGTTGGCGGTGAATCAGGCGTTGGATAACGTTGAGGTGAAGGCGTAAAGCCTGTCCCGCCGTGGGCAGGTGAAATGCTCGTTCATTGATAACAAAAAGCCGTCACTTCCAGGTGACGGCTTTCTCTCGCAGATCTAGCCAAACTGACTCGCCGACTCAACCGCAGGTTTCGGCTTCCTCAACCGCGTCAGCTGATAAGCAATCCCCAACCAGACAAACCACCCCGGCATGACCATCAGCGCAATCCGCGTATCAGGCCGCAACGCCAGCAACCCAAGCACAAACCCCAAAAACGCCAACGAGAACCAAGCCATCGGCACTCCGCCGGGCATCTTGTAAGCCGACTTCGCATGCAGATCCGGACGTTTTTTCCGGTAGGCGATGTAAGACGCAAGGATGGTCGACCAGGTGAAGATCACCAGAATCGCCGACACGGTAGAGACGATGGTGAACGCGGTCATGACTTCCGGCACGATGAACAGCACCAGCACGCCGACCAGCATCAATAGCGTGGTAAACGCCAGACTCAGCAGCGGCACGCTGTTGCTCGACAGTCGGCGGAATAGGCCGGGGGCGTTGTCCTGATTGGCCAGTCCGAACAGCATGCGGCTTGATGAGAACACGCCGCTGTTGGCCGAGGAGGCGGCTGAGGTCAGGACCACGAAGTTGACGATGCCGGCCGCTGCGGGAAATCCGGCGACGAGGAACAGTTCGACAAACGGGCTTTTGACCGGGGAAACCTGTTGCCACGAGGTCACGGCAATAATGCAGGTCAGCGCGAGGACGTAGAACAGGATGATCCGCAGCGGAATCGAGTTGATCGCTTTGGGCAGGGTCTTCTCTGGCGAGCGGGTTTCGGCGGCGGCGGTGCCGATCAGTTCGGTGCCGGCGAAGGAGAAGATCGCCATTTGAAATCCGGCGAAGAAGCCGAACAAGCCGTTGGGGAACGCCGCCTGTTTGTCCACCAGGTGACTCAGGGACGCGGTGACGCCACTGGGCGAGACGAAGGAGCTGGCGATCAGCACGGTGCTGACGCCGATCAGGGTTACGACGGCAATGATCTTGATGATCGCGAACCAGAATTCCACCTCACCGAACAGCCTGACGGTCAGTACGTTTAGCGCGAACAGGGTCGCCAGCATGCCGACGGCGGGTATCCACGCCGGTACGTCGGGGAACCAGTACTGGAAGAATCCGCCGACCACGACGGCGTCGCCGATCACCGCCACGCTCCAGCTCAGCCAGTACGACCAGCCGAGGAAGAACGCCGCGCGCGGGCCGAGGTAGGCGCCGGCGAAGTCGGCGAAGGTTTTGAAGTTGAGGTTGGACAGGAGCATTTCGCCCATGGCGCGCATGACGAAAAACACGAACAGGCCGATGATCATGTAGATGAGGATGATCGACGTTCCGGAGAGCGCGATGATCTTCCCGGAGCCCATGAACAGTCCGGTCCCGATGGCACCGCCCATGGCCATTAACTGGATATGACGATTGCTGAGCGTGCGCTGCAGCGCGGGCTGTTCAGGCAGCCCGGAAGGGGTCGATTTCATTGCAAAACCTCTTGATTTTATGTTTTTGAGTTTTGGCAGAAAGTAGGTGTCGAGCGTTCTTGTTAGAGGTGCAGCGGCTAATCACAAGGTGAATCGCCCCCCGTGGCTTGGGGGCGGTCATGACCGATCAACTGACGGTGCGCAGACGCGAGGCTTTGGCCGGTTGCGGATCGAGCAGTTGGAAGAGGTTTTTGATGTTGGCCGGCGTCGGCACCAGGTGGATGCGCTGGCCGATTTGCTGTGCCTGCGCCAGGTCTTTCAGGTAGCGCAGGGACGAAAAATCTTCCAAGGCAAAACCCACCGAATCGAACACCGTCACCTGCGCATCGTTCTCGCGCCCGGCGACGTCACCCTGCACAATCCGGAAAAATTCGATCACCGGGGAATCGCCTTCCAGTTGCTGAATGTCGCCCTCAATGCGCGTTTGCGGCTCGAACTCGACGATGACCCGGGCGTTGCGCAGGATGTCGGCGTGCAGTTCGGTTTTACCCGGGCAGTCACCGCCGACCGCATTGATGTGCATGCCGGGCTCGATCATTTCGGGCGTCAGAATGGTTGCGTAAGCTTTGTCGGCGGTGACCGTGGTGACGATGTCCGCACCCTTGACCGCGTCCTTCACCGAGCTGGCCAGAATCACGTCGATGTCAGGGAACGCCGCGAGGTTGTGCTTCAACTTGAGTGAAGCGTCGCGATCGATATCGAAGATACGGATTTCGTTGATGCCCAACATTTCATGAAAGGCCAGCGCCTGAAATTCACTTTGCGCGCCGTTACCGATCAGGGCCATCGAGGTCGCACCGGGGCGAGCCAGCGATTGCGCGACCAGCACCGAGGTTGCGGCGGTGCGCACGGCGGTAGTCAGGGTCAGTTCGCTGAGCAGGGTCGGATAGCCACTTTGCACATCGGCCAGCAGACCGAAAGCCATGACCGTGAGCAAATTCTGCTGGCCGTTGTTCGGGTGGCCATTCACGTATTTGAACGAGTACTGCTGGCCGTCGTCGGTGGGCATCAACTCGATCACGCCGTCCGCCGAGTGATTGGCCGTGCGCGGCGATTTATCAAACTGCGCCCAGCGTGCGTAATCCGCTTCGATGTAGCCGGCCATTTCGCGAATGGCGCGGCGGATACCGACTTGGGTGAACAGGCGTGCAGCATCATCGACATCAATAAAAAGCGTCATGGTCTTATTCTCCGATCCAGACATTGAAAGACTGTTGAGCGCGGGATGGCTCAGCTGCGTTTGCTCTCGAAACCGTGCAGCACGTTGACGGCATTGATGCCGATCTCATCGACCATGTAGCCGCCCTCCATGACGAACAGGGTCGGGCAGCCGACGCTGGCGATCAGTTCACCGATGCCGATGAAGTCCTCGCTTTCCAGCAGGAAATGGCTAATGGGATCGTCCTTGAACGTATCGACACCGAGGGAAATCACCAGCACTTCAGGCGCGAATTGCTGGAGCTTTTTGCAGGCGTGGAGCAGGGCGTTACGGTAGCTCTCCCAGGTGGTGTTTTTCGGCAGGGGATAGTTGAGGTTGTAACCCTCGCCGACACCCGCGCCGACTTCGTGGCTGTAGCCCGAGAAGTACGGATAGGACACCGCCGGCTCACCATGCAGCGACACGAATAGGACGTCGCTGCGCTGGTAAAAAATGTTCTGCGTGCCGTTGCCGTGATGGAAGTCGACGTCCAGCACTGCGACGCGTTTGGCGCCTTGGGTGATGGCTTGTTGCGCGGCAATCGCGGCGTTGTTGAGGTAGCAATAACCGCCCATGTATTCCCGTGCGGCGTGATGGCCGGGCGGGCGGCACAGGGCGAAGGCGCTGTCGTGGCCTTCATCGAGCAGGGCCAGACCAGTGAGGGCAATATCGGCGCTGGTTTTCACCGCTTGCCAGGTCGTCGCGGTAATCGGTGAGCCGGCATCCATGGCATAGAAGCCGAGCTTGCCGTCGATGAATGTCGGCACCTCTTCACCGGCCAGATCGCGCACCGGCCACACCAGCGGCAAGGCGTCGTGAGTGCGACCGGTGGCGCACCATTCGCTCCAGGCAGTTTCGAGAAAACTGACGTAGCGCTCGCTGTGTGCGTTGACATAGCACGAGCGGTCAAACGCGCGCGGTTCGACGATCTGCCCGAGGCCGACCTGTTTCACGCGGTTATGCACGGTGTCGGCCCGACTCGGTTGTTCGAACGATGGTTTGAGCACGCCGTCTTTCAATTCGGTGCCGTGGTGCAAACGGTGGGAATCACTGAAAACTGTAAACATTCTGCGCATCCGTTATTGTTAGCCAGTGCAAATATTCTGTTCCGGCTTGGTTGCGCTTTCTTTGCTTTGTGTTCGTGATTCAGTCGATTATTCGGGCGTTTTTACTCAGGAATGGCGTCATGCAGAAAAAAATATCCAAACGCATCAGCCTCGACGAGACCGACCTGGCGATTCTTGAGTTGTTGCAGGAAGACGCCAGCATTTCCAACGCTGAACTCAGCGAGCGGCTGTCGCTGAGCCTTACGCCATGCTGGCGGCGGCGCAAGCGCATGGAGGAGGCGGGGGTGATCAAGGGCTATCAGGCCAACCTTGATCGGCGGATGCTCGGGCTGGATATCATGGCGTTTGTGCACATTCGCTTTTCCACCCACGCCGACCACGCGCCGGACGCTTTCGAGGCGGTGATTGCGCAATTGCCGCAGGTGGTGGCCTGCCACAAGATCACCGGCGATGCTGATTATGTGTTGCAGGTATTGGCCGAGGATCTTGATAGCTACAGCGACTTCATTGAGCAGGTGCTCAGGCGTCAGGTGGGGATTGCCTCGATTCAGTCCAGCCTGGCGTTGCGCGAGGTCAAGACCGGGAGCCGGATTGCGATTCCTAAACCGGGAAAGGACTGAGTGGGCAGAGGGGCAATCATCTTTTCAGTTTCAACGCATTGTAGGTTGTTGATGCGCCATTGCCACGCAGGGCTTTATCAACTCCAGCCTTTGCAGTGAGCGGTAATCTCTGCCCAGACTTGCCGATAACTAAACCGCAACCATGCGGTGTGGATCTTGTGAAGTTGCCGCCGAATCCAGCTGTGCTTGTTTGCGAGCAGCATCTGCTCGATATCCCGGTTCAATGAGTCAGGTTCGAATCCTGTCCAGACCGGCGGGAGTACACATTCCAGGTTCCAGGCGCAGACGACGGCAACTTCGGCATACAGAATGTCTTTAACCTGTTCCGGATCATAGCCTTCGATTTGCCGGGCGATGTAGGGGTAATCAACGCCGCTGTCGACGAAAATATCGGAGAGGGCTGCGCGGATTTTGTATAGATCGGCGTGGCTCAGTTCTCGTCTCAAGCTTGGGCCTCCTGGCGTTGAATTGCGCTGATCCAATTGCACGTGGCGGTTCTTGTCTGGTGGTTAGTCGATTCTGAACGCGCGCTGTCGATCAGCAAAGTTTCATCTTGCCGCGTGCGAAGCAGGCCTAGTCTGCTGAGAAAAGATCGTCGCTGTTCATCCTGAGGGGAATCGTGCCATGCGCCGGAATGTCGTCAAAGTGCTGTTGATTGCTGCTGCAGTATCGGTGTTGAGTGCCTGTTCCGGCGCGGGTGGTTTGACCACCACCAGTTGTTTCTCCAGCGACTGTCAGTCGCCGGAGGGGCGCAACGCCAATACCTTGAAGTTCGGCGGCAACAGTATCGGCAGCAGTCTCAATCAGTACAGCTCCGGGATGTTGCATGACGATTGAGGATTACTGCGCGGCAGGTACGGCAATCCATTCGCTCAGGGTTTGCTGATATTTGCCGGTGACTTTGCTTAAGTGCAGCCACTGATCGACGTACAGTTTCCAGCTGATGTCATCGCGCGGTAGCAAGTAAGCTTTCTCGCCGTACTGCATGTACTGATGCGGATTCACCGCGCACAGGCCCGGTTTGAGTTTCTGCTGATACAGCGCTTCCGAGGCGTCGGTGATCATCACGTCGGCCTTGTTATCGAGCAGTTGCTGGAAGATCGTCACGTTGTCGTGCAGGGCCAGTTGCGCTTTGGGCAGGAACGCGTGGACGAAGGCTTCGTTGGTGCCGCCGGCAGGTTCGACCAGACGCACGTTGGGCTGGTTGATCTGCTCGACCGTCTGGTACTTGCTGACATCGGCGCAGCGCACCAGCGGGATCTTGCCGTCGGTGTCGAGGGTGTTGCTGAAGTAGGCTTTTTTCTGCCTTTCGAGGGTCACCGAGATACCACCCATGCCGATGTCGCACTTGCCGGCCTGCATGTCCGGCATCAGGGTTTTCCAGGTGGTTTGCACCCATTGCACTTTGACCCCGAGGCTGTCGGCCAGCGAGCGGGCCATGGCGATGTCGATGCCTTCGAAATCGCCGTCGGGGCGTTTGAAAGTGTAGGGCTTGTAGTCGCCGGTGGTGCAGACGCGCAACTGGCCTTGTTGCTGGATGCTGTCGAGGTGCGAAGGGGGTTCCTGGGCCTGAACGGCGGTGGCCAATGTCAGCGCACCGCAGAGAGTCATCGTGCTTTTTAGAATTGTCATTGAGCTGGGGCTTCTGAAAGGGAAGGTGGCCCAGTGTAGTAAAAGCCTTTAGTGAGTGTCATCAGAACGGGTCGCTGATCGGCGGATGACTGTCTTGGCCGCTTCAGCAGGCGAGCTGATCGGCCAGATCCCGCGCCCGTTGTGAGGCAGCCAGCCGCGACTCACGGTCGACGTCTTCGCCGAGAATGGTCTTCTCGACGCGCAATTCATGCACATCGCTGATGCCGATAAACTCGAGCCATGCAGCCACATACGGTTTCTGAAAATCGAAGCGCTCGGCAGGTGTGGTCGACTGCGCAGAGAAATCCATCCCGCAGGCATAGGCGCCCACGGCGATTTTGTTTTTCAGCAGACCTTGCAGGCCATGCTGCGGATCGAAGCTGAAGAGGATGTCTTTCTGCGACACCAGGTCGATGAAGTGCTTGAGTTTGTAGGGAATGCTGAAATTCCACAGCGGCACCGACAGCACAATCAGATCGGCACGCTGCAGATACGCGGCGAGGTGCTTGAGTTCATTCCACGCCGATTGCTGGGCGGTCGTCAGCGGCGTACCGCTGAGGCCGGCGTATTTGGCGTTCATTGCCTCTTCGCCGAACTCTGGCAGCGGCGTGCCCCATAGATCGAGGGTTTCGACGTGGGTCTGCGGATGATGCTGCAGATAGCGATCGATAAAGCTGCGGGCCACTTGCAGTGACGCGGAGCGTTGTTTGCGCGGTGAGCATTCAATGTGCAGAAGGGTGGTCACAATAAGCCTCGGCAGTCGGGGGGAATGCGAGGCATTGCAACATAGCGCGCTTCAAACTATAAATCGTGAATAAATCGGCCATTGATCACGTATCTCACTATGTTTGACGCCCTGTTGCTCAAGACTTTTGTCACCGTTGTCGATGAGGACGGCTTCAGTCGTGCTGCGGAAAAACTGCATCTGACGCAGTCGGCGGTCAGCGGTCATCTGCGCCGACTCGAAGAGCAAGTCGGCAAGCCGCTGCTCAAGCGCACTACTCGTTCTCAGCAACTCACCGCCGACGGCGAGCGTTTGATTGCCTATGCGCGGACGATTCTGGCGTTGAACCGCGATGCCTGGGCGCAGCTCACCCGCACGCCGTTTCAGGGGCGGATGCGGATTGGCGTGTCCGAGGATTTTGTCGAGGCGCGTTTGTTGCGCGCGTTGCAGGATTGCGCGGCGCAGCATCCCGGCATGGAGCTCGATGTGCAGGTGAATATTCCGGGGACGTTGCTGGGCCAGATGCAGCAGGGCGATCTGGAGATGGTCATCGGCTCGCTGTGCGAAACCGGCGAGTCGGGGCGATTGCTCTGGCAGGAACCGCTGGTGTGGGCGTGGGCCGCGCAGCCTGTCACACAGTTGCCAACGCCATTGCCGCTGGCGCTGTTTCCAGAGCCATGTCCGTATCGTGAGGCGGCGCTGACGCGTTTGGCTCAGGCGGGCATTTCCCAGCGCACCGCGATGCTGTGTTCGAGCACTGCCGGGTTGCGCGCGGCAGCGCAGTCAGGATTTGCCGTGGCGCCGATGCCTGCGAGTCAGTTGGGGCAGGGGTTGACGGCGCTCGGCGCGGAACAGGGCTTGCCGGATTTACCGGATGCGCAGTTCCGCTTGTTTGTCGCGCCTCACGCTGAGCCGCAGATGATCGATGCGCTAACGCAGGTGATCGTCGAGTTTTGCTCGGCGCGGCGGCAGTAATCGGGGCTAGAGGCCGAGGCCTTCCTGCACCGCCAGCAACAGATTGTTTTCGGTCAGTGCGATGGCATCCAGTTGCTGGCCTGTTTCAATCGACTGCACCCACCAATGGCTTTCACCGTGTTCATCCACGGTACGCAGCAGATAGGTGTCCGTGGCTGACGGGATGATCTGCACCCGGCCGGCGCCATCCTCGGTAAACCGCGCAATGGGATCAAAAGTCAGGGTTTGATGATTGGCTTCGATCACCAGTTGGTCGATGGCGTAATCGTGGGATTCACCATCGGGTGAGGTTTCGCAAACGTGGGTCGGATTGCGGCGAATCTTCAGGCCGACTTCGGTGACCGGCTGCAGCCACGTCTCGATGCGGTGGTACAAGTCGTACACCTGCGCCGGCCAGCAATCGATCTCCAGCGCGGCATCCGCATGCGTGTGCCGGGTTTGCTTGAGTTTGGCGGCGAGTTCGTCTGCTTTACTCATTTCGGATCCCTTGGTTTGATGTCTGCCTGTTAATCGTAGACCTTTCAACGGCGTACGGCGTTGCCTTGCGTCATGCGCTTGCAACACAAGCGTGTCGAAATCAGCGCTGGCCAAGTCTGGTCAGGATCGAAAACCACGGACGCAGGCGTCCCAAGGAGCGGGTAGATGAAAAAGCTGTTTACAACTTTGGCAGTGATTGCGCTGACGGCCGGTAGCATCGGTTTGAGTTCGGCGCGCCAATCGCAGTCGAGCAAGGCCCAGGCGGAATCGGTGGCGGGGGTGTTCGATTACTACCTGCTGGCGTTGTCCTGGTCGCCGACCTTTTGCCTTACGCACAAGGATGACTCGCAGTGCACGGGCAAGGGCTATGGCTTCGTGCTGCACGGTTTGTGGCCGCAATACGCCAAGGGCGGCTGGCCGGAATCCTGCCCGCCGCTGACCACGCTGAACGCGGCGCAAACCAGCCAGGGCCTGACGCTGTTCCCGACCAAAAAACTGCTCGACCACGAATGGTCCAAGCACGGCACCTGCAGCGGCCTCGGTGCAATGGGCTACCTGGATGAAGCGGACAAAGCCGTGGCGGCGGTGAAAATCCCCGATGAGCTGCAACCGTTCAGCACCTCGTATTACTTCGAGGCCCAGGAAATCGCCGACTTGTTCCGTAAAGCCAACCCGGGGATTCCGGCCGATGGCATCGCGGTCATTTGCAGCGGCCCGGAACTGTCGGAAGTGCGCGTGTGCATGGGCAAGGATCTGCAGTTCGGCGCCTGTGGCAAGGGTGTGAAAACCCAGTGTCGCGCGGGGGATATCCGGGTGCCGCCGTCGCGTTGATCTGACTCGAGGTCGAAAGGACCACACTGACTCTGTGGCGAGGGGGCTTGCTTCCTCGCCAATCCACAAATGCAGCGTCTGGCCCTTCACAACTGACTAACCCGAAAGAGGCAATCGAAAATAAATCGGCGAACAGCGATCATCCAAACTCGTTGTGCGCCGATATACCTGGGCGGAAGCGGGGCGTTTGCCCCGTAGATTCCGGTGGGCTACGCTCACAAACATAAGGGTTTCCCCGCTGGCGCCCTTGTCGTACCTGCCCAGGACTTGCTTTTGCCTATCCCTATTCACGATCCGCATCAGGCCCCCGGAGGCACCCTTAAACGCCTGCCGCTGCGCAAAGCGGCGGTGCTGTTTATCGTTGCGGTGGGGTTGTGCCTGTCCGGTTTGCTCTACCTGCAACTGGAGCAGTCGCGACGCCAGGATCTGGCGGTGGCGAAAATGGCGTCGAGCAACCTGACCCGGGCCATGGCGCAGCAGGCCGAGGACACCTTCCTCGCCGCCGATCTGGTGATGACCAGCCTGGTCGACTGGATTCAGGACGACGGCTACGGCACTGCGCAAAAGCCGCGCTTGCAGAAAACTTTCGCCCGGCGCGTGCAGCAACTGGATCAGTTGCACGGCATGTTTCTCTTCGATACGCAGGGCCAGTGGGTGATTACTTCGTTCGCCGATCTGCCCCGTGGCAATGGCGTGGCCGCTCGCGAGTACTTCAAGTTTCACCAGCAGAACGCCTCGACGCTGGCGCACATCGGCCCGGCGATTCGCAGCCGCGAGAACGGTGAGTGGATCATCCCGATTTCCAAACGCATCAATGATCACGCCGGCAATTTCCAGGGCGTGCTGCTGGCCGGGATCAAGATGTCGTACTTCGATCGCTTCTTCGAAAGTTTCAGCCTCGATGACCAAGGCATCATGTTTCTCGGTCTGAGCGACGGCACCTTGCTCGCTCGCCGACCGTTTGATGAAAACCTGATCGGCACCTCGCTGGCGCAAGGGCGGATTTATCGCACGTTACTGCCTGAGGCGGCGGCCGGCACGGCGATGATCAACTCGGTGGTCGATGGCGTGGTGCGTTTGTACGGCTATCGACGCTTGTCGGCGTATCCGTTGGTGGTGTCGGCGGCGACCTCGCGCGACACGATTCTCGAGGGCTGGTACGCACGCGCATTCCAGTCGAGTGTGATCGTCGCCTTGGTGATTCTCGGCATCGGCCTGTTTGGCTGGGTGTTCATTCATCAGGTGCGCGATGGTGAACGGATCGAAAAAAACCTGCGCAAGGCCCAGCGTACGCTGGAGCAGATCGCGACCCATGACAGCCTGACCGGGCTGGCCAATCGACGTTTGTTCGAGCGTTCGCTGGAGGTTGAATTCGCTCGTGGCGCGCGGCAGGTCAGTCCGGTCAGTCTGATCATGCTCGATATCGATTTCTTCAAACGCTACAACGACGCCTATGGTCATGTCGCTGGCGATCATTGTCTGACGCAGGTCGCCCAAGTGCTGCAGACGTGCTGCCAGCGCAAGTCCGATCTGGCGGTACGCTACGGTGGCGAGGAGTTTGCGGTGCTGTTGCCGGACACCGATATCAACGGCGCGCTGGCGATTGCCGGGCAGATCCGCCGCAGTGTGATCGACAAGCACATCATCCACAGCGGTTCGCCGACCGGTTACCTGACGGTGAGTCTGGGTTGTTATTCATTTATCCCGAGCGGCAATGACAGCCCGGAAGTGTTTATCCAGCGCGCTGATGCGGCGCTGTATCAGGCGAAAAATGCCGGGCGCAATCGCGCGGCAGTGTTGTCGCTGGACAGCGGCCTGGCCGAACTGATGCGCTCTGATCGCTGAACTACACGTTGTACCCTGTAGGAGTGAGCCTGCTCGCGATGTCGGTGTGTCAGCACACAGTTGCATAACTGACAAACCGCCTTCGCGAGCAGGCTCACTCCTACATTGGATAGCGTGCTTATTTGGGATGGCTCTTGTTCGTTCAGCCGCCCGTGCCACCGCCCGCACCGCCAGTTCCGCCACCCGCCGAACCGGTACCGCCGCCAGCCCCCGAGCCGGAACCACTAGCCCCGCCATTGGTGCCGGTCCCGGATCCCATACCCGAAGAACCGCTACCACCCGAAGGCGCGCCCGGGGTGTTGTCTGGCGGCGTGGTGGTGCTGGTCGGGCCACCGGATTTGGTGCCGGTGGCGTCAGCGCCATCGTTGGCGGCGAAGCTGGCGGCCGATGCGGTGGCCAGCAGGCCGGCGAGCAATAACGAGGTGAGTTTGCGCGTGATCATGATCCGTCTCCAGAAAGGGCATGTACCTGATATTGGTCTGATGCGCAGAACCCTTGGTGCCGATTGGCTGACGAGTGGTCAGCCGAGAAAACCGAAGTGGCCTCCTGATCTTCTGGAATATTGGCTATTTGTCGAACCGGGCGTGAGGGCTAACGTAGCCACACATTCACTTGCTGCCCGGAGCCACCATGCAACCTCGTACCGATTTCTACACCGCCTCCCCAGATGCCCTGAAAGCGATGATCGCCCTGGAAACTGCGGTGTCCAAACTGCCGCTGGAAAAAAACCTGATCGAACTGGTCAAGCTGCGCGCCTCGCAAATCAACGGCTGCGCATTCTGCATCGACATGCACACCAGCGACGCGATCAAGGGCGGCGAAACCCCGCGCCGCTTGTTCGCGGTGACGGCATGGCGTGAAGCGCCGTTCTTCAACGACCGCGAACGCGCCGCGCTGCTGTGGACTGAATCGCTGACGCAACTGAGCCTGACCCACGCGCCGGATGAAGATTACGACGTGGTTGCGGCGCAGTTCACACCGAAGGAAATGGTCGACCTGACCGTGGCGATCAGCACGATCAACAGCTGGAATCGTTTGGCCGTGGGATTCCGCAAAACCCCACAAGCCTGAGTAAACACACACAAATCCCTGTAGGAGTGGATGTCTGCTCGCGATGGCGATGTGTCAGTCGACATTTGCTTCGCTAACACACCGCTATCGCGAGCAGGCTCACTCCTACAGGGGGAAGTGGATGTCTGCAAAAATAGGGATCAATGCCCATCCGCACTCGGCGCCGCCGGTGGTTGCACCTTGCGCATCAAGGGCACCATCGCGGTGGCGATGACGAAGCACGCCCCGATCATCAAAAACGTGTCGCCGTAGGTCTGGGTTTGCGCCTCGCGGTAAGTCAGCAGCCACAACTGGCGCAGGCTGGCGGTAACACCGACGTCGCCGCTCTGGCCCAGCGCTGCAAGGTTGCCGCCGACCTGCGACAGCCACTGATTCATCGCTTCATTGCTGCTGTTCAGATGCTCGGCCAATCGCGTGAAGTGCAGGTTGGTGCGGTCATTGAGAATGGTCGCGCACGCCGCAATACCAATCGCCCCGCCAAGATTGCGCATCAGATTGAACAACCCCGACGCATGCTTCAAACGTGCCGGCGCCAACCCACCCAAGGTCAACGTCACCGCTGGCGGCACCGCCAGTTGCTGGGCAATCCCGCGCAACGCTTGCGGCAGCATCAACTCGCCGGCACCCCAGTCGTGGGTGATCGGGCTGAACTCCCACATCGACACCGCAAACAAACCCAGACCGATCATCATGATCCAGCGCAGGTCCATGCGATTGGCCAGAAAGGCATACAGCGGAATCGCCATGATCTGGAACACACCGGTGGAGAAAACCGCCAGACCAATGTCCAGCGCGCTGTAGCCGCGCACCCGGCCGAGGAACAGCGGCGTCAGGTAAATCGTCGCAAACAGGCCGATGCCGGTGACGAATGAAAAGAAGCAGCCGAGGGCGAAATTGCGGTCCTTCAAGGCGCGCAGATCGACGATCGGATTGGCCACGTGCAAGGTGCGGCCAATGAAGGCCAACCCGGCGAGGCCACTGATCCACGCCGTGGTCAGAATGGTCTGATCGCTGAACCAGTTCCAGCGCGGGCCTTCTTCGAGGGTGTATTCCAGGCAGCCGAGAAACAGCGCAAGAAAGATCATGCTCAGATAATCCGCGCCTTTGAGCAGGGACAATTCCGGCTGGTCGATTTTCACCAGCATCGGCACTGCCACAGCAACGAAAATCCCCGGCACCAGGTTGATGTAGAACAACCAGTACCACGAGGAAATATCAGTGATCCAGCCACCGATCACCGGCCCTAATGTCGGTGCCAATGACGCGACCGCACCGATGGTCGCCGCAGCGATCACCCGTTGTTTGCCGGTGAAGAAAAAGAACGCCGTGGTGAACACCAGCGGAATCATCGAGCCGCCGAGAAAACCTTGCAGCGCGCGAAAGGCAATCATGCTCTGGATGTTCCAGGCGATGCCGCAGAGCAAACTCGCCAAGGTAAAACCGACCGCCGACGCGCAGAACAACCAGCGCGTCGAGAACACCCGTGACAGCCAGCCCGACAGCGGAATCACGATGATTTCGGCGATCAGGTAACTGGTCTGCACCCACGCGGTTTCGTCGGTGCCGGCGGAGAGTCCGCCGCCGATATCGCGCAGCGACGCCGAGACAATCTGGATATCCAGCAGCGCGATGAACATGCCGATGCACATGGTCGCGAAGGCGAATACCTTGGTCGCGGTCGCCATGTCTGCCGCGTTGAATGGCTGTGCAGGGGCGGCGAGGGCGGTGCTCATGGCGCGACGGCCACGGCGCTGGTTTCCGGTTGCGCGCGGGTGTCGACTTCCGCCGTCACCGAGAGGCCCGGGCGCAAGTGACCGAGCACGCCATCAGCCGGGTCGAGGAGGATTCGTACTGGCACACGCTGGACGATTTTGGTGAAGTTGCCAGTGGCGTTTTCCGGCGGCAGCACACTGAATTGCGAGCCAGTGGCGGGGGCGAGGCTATCGAGGCGACCGTGGAATTCCTGACCGGACAGCACGTCGGCGCGGATGCTCACACGTTGCCCGGGTTTCATCCGCGCCAGTTGGTCTTCCTTGAAGTTGGCATCGACCCACAAGCCGCTGGCCGGCACCACTGACAGTTGTTGTGAACCGGCCTGCGCGTAGGCGCCGACCCGCGCGCGGCGATTGCCGACCACACCATCGACCGGCGCGCGCAGTTCGGTGTAGCCAAGGTTCAGTTGCGCCAGATCACGTTCGGCGCGGGCTTGCTGGAGGGCGGCGCGGGCCTGTTGTTTCTGGGTGTCGATCACCGCGAGTTGGCGTTGCGCGGCAAGCAGTTCGGCCTGGGCGCGGGCGCTCAGGGCTTGTGCGGTTTTGAAGGTGGCGTCGGCGCGTTGTGCGCTTTCCACGGACACGGCATTGGTGGTCACCAAGCGTTTGTAGCGCGCGTTGTCATCCCGCGAACGCGCGGTTTCTGCGCCGGCGGCGTCGATGCCGGCGCGGGCTTGGCCGATCACTGCTTGTTGCAGTTGTTCGGTGGCGTCGAGGTTGGCCAGCAGCGCTTCTTCGGCGGCGACGGCACCTTCGGCCTTGGCGAGGTTGGCGCGGTAGTCGCGGGCGTCGAGGCGGATCAACACATCGCCGGCCTTCACATGCTGGTTGTCGCTGACCAGCACTTCATCGATGTAACCGGCGACTTTCGGCCCGATCACCGTGACATCGCCACCAATATAGGCATCGTCGGTTTCTTCGAGAAAACGCCCGGCGCCCCACCAATGCACGGCGTACACGCCGGCGAAGATCAGCGCGAGCAATCCGGCGCCGGCAAGCAGCAATCGTCTAAGCAGGGGCGGCTTGGTCTTCACCACAACAGGTTCGAGGGTGGGCATGCTGGTCATGGCGGGTTACCTGCGTGAACGGGTCGTTATTACGTCTGTAATATGACGCAGGTAATATTTAGTCGCAAATGATTTCTGGCGCCGATCGTCAGTTGTTCACTTGAGCCAGTGGCCCGGTGTGTGGCCGGTCATGGATTTGAAGAAGGCGATGAAGGCGCTGTCGCTGGCAAAACCCGTTTCGAAAGCGCAGTAACTCAGGCTGCGTCCGGTGGCGAGCAATTCCATCGCGCGCATCAAGCGCCACTGCTGGCGCCATTGCTGATAACTCATGCCGGTTTCGCGCTGGAAAATTCGCCCGATGGTGCGACTGCTGGCGCCGACCTGCTGCTCCAGTACTTGCAACTCTGGAGGCAGACGTTCAGGCGTTTTCAACAGTGGTGCCAGGCGCTTGTCCTGAGGTAACGGCAACAGCATCGGTTGCTGCGCCGCTTCAGCGATTTCGCTCAGGCACAAGCCGAGCAGGTGGGCGAATTTGCCTAGCTGCCAATCGGTGTTGAAAGCCGCCAGCGCCATCGGTTCCAGCACCGCACACAACAACGGGCTGACTTCGATCACGCAGACCTGCTGCGGCAGTGCAGCGCACAGTTCGGGAATCAAGTAGATGGAGCGGTAATCGACACTCTGCTGCATCACCGCGCGATGGCTGACACCCGGTGGAATCCATGCCGCCCGCGACGGCGGCAGCAGACACAGCTGCTGCGCCAGGGTAATCCGCGTGCAGCCTTGTCGCGTGTACAGCAATTGCCCGCGTTGATGACGGTGCAAGCCGGAGTCGTGATCACTCAAGGTCGAGGCGATACCGATCACCTGTACCTGAAAGCGATCAGCGTCAAAGGTTGCGTGGGCGTCGAGCCAAGCCATGGGTTGTCCGATTTCATCGATAAATTGGCAGGATTCGGATAATACGCCACTCACCGATTCTTAAACTCCTCGGCGGCTTAATGCGAGGAGTGATGAACAATGAACAACAGACATTTCCTGTGGCTGGCGATTGCGCTGCTGATGTTTCCGCAGATCGCACAAACCCTTTACAGCCCGGCGCTCGGTGATATCGGGCGTGTGTTCAACGTTGGCCCGCAAGCCGCCGCGCAAACGATGTCGGTGTATTTCCTCGCGTTTGCCGTCGGGGTAGTGGTGTGGGGGCGTTTGTGTGATCGCATTGGTCGGCGCCCGGCGATGCTCGCGGGCTTGGCAATCTATGCAATTGCCACGCTTTTCGGCCTGCGGGTCAGCAGTTTCAACGGCTTGTTGCTGGCGCAGATGTTGGCGGCGTTCGGTGCGGCGGTGGGTTCGGTGGTCACACAAACCGTGTTGCGCGACCGCTTCAAAGGCGCCGAACTGGCCCAGGTGTTTTCGTTGGTGGGCATCGCGCTGGCGGCCAGCCCGGCGATTGGCTTGTTCAGCGGCGCCAGTCTGGTTCAGGCCTTCGGTTATCGCGGTGTGCTTGGCGCGTTGCTGTTGCTGGCAACGCTGTTGTGGCTGTGGAGTTGCTACACCCTGGCGGAAACCCGGACAGCGCCAACCGGCCATGTCGGTTTGTTCGAAACCCTTGGGCGCATGTTGCGTGACCCGGGAATCTGGCGCTCGGCGCTGTGGATCGCCTCGTTCAACGTGGCGTTGTTCAGTTATTACAGCCTCGCTCCGTTCATGTTTCAGCGGCTGGAGGTGGACGCCAGTGTGTTCGGTTACAGCGGCGTGATCCTCGCGCTGGGCTCAGGTTTTGGAGCATGGCTCAACCGGCGTTTATTGACGGCCGGGTTCAAGGCATTGCAGTTGATTCGCCTCGCGGGTGGCATCGCGTTGCTCGGTGGTGTGGGCGTGTGGTCGCTGCAGAACAGTGTCGCGTTCGTCCTGCCGATGCTGCTGGTGGTATTGGCGTTTGGCCTGGCGATCCCCAACGTTCTCGGTTCGGCGCTGGCCGATTACGCTGATCGGCTGGGCACTGCCGGGGCGTTATTGGGCTTGCTTTATTACCTGCTGATCGGCGCCGGGCTGATGCTCGCGGGCTGGTTTCAAGCCCTCGGGGAAACCCTGATAGCGTGCAGTGCCGTGGCCTTGCTGCTGACAATAAAGTCAGGCAAAGCAATTGTTTAAGAAATGTAAGCGCTGTAGGAAGCGTCTTGCATTTGTGTAGGAGGGCTCCGACTATCACGATCATTGATGACATGGCATTACGCCATTTTATGATCACAAGGATGTTGCGTGCCGTATCCGTTTCGCGCTGTTTTCCGCCGTCGTTCCGCGCTTTGCCCGCTGCTGTCGGCCTTTGTGTTGAGTGTCTGTGCCTCCTCGATTGAAGCCGCCGAACCTGTCGCGCCGGGCCAGGAAGTGCTGCGCCAGCAGCAACAGCAACAGCGCGATCTGCAACAACTGCAACTTGAGCAAAGAAAACGGCAATTGGAGCGCGGCGCGTTCGGCCCGACGCCGATCATCCCGGCCATCCCGCAAACCGTTGCCCCCGATGAACGTTGCTGGCCGTTGAGCGGTACGCGCATCGGCGGCGTAACGCTGATCGACAGCGACACACTCAACGCGCGGATCAAACCGCTGCTGGCGCCATGCATGGGCGTCGGCCAGATCAATCATCTGCTGGCGACCATCACCGCGAGCTACGTCGACAAGGGCTACATCGCCAGCCGCCCATACTTGGTCAGCGCTCCGGCAGCCGGGCAGTCGCTGGATATCCGCGTTGACGAAGGCTACATCGAGTCCATCGAGCTGGCCGATCAGAGCCTGCCGGTGTCCCTCGGCGGGGCGTTTCCAAACATGCTCGGCGAGCCGCTGAACCTGCGCGATCTGGAGCAGGGCCTCGATCAACTCAATCGCCTGCGCTCGATCGATCTCACCGCCGACATCGCCCCCGGCAGCCAGCCCGGCGCCTCACGGATCATTCTGCGTTCACGCACTTCCGCGCATTCGCGCTGGGCCTTGAACGCCGGGATCGACAACCTCGGCAGCGCCAGCACCGGACGTGATCGCGACACCGTCAGCCTCAGTCTCGACAGCCCTCTGCAACTCAACGATTTGTTGAGCATCAGTGCCAGCGACACGCTCAATCAGGGCGACCGCTACAGTCGCAACGCCAGCCTGTATTACGCGATCCCTTACGGCTACTGGACGTATAGCGTGTTCGCCAGCCACGCCGAATATCGCGCGCCGTTCAAACTGCCGAGCGTGACCTTCCACAGTACCGGCATCACCGACCAAGTCAGCCTGCGCGCCGACCGTGTGTTGTGGCGTGACCAGAGCCGTCAGCTCAGCGCTAACCTGCAACTGGCGCACAAGGATGTCGACAGCTATTTGCAAGACGTTCGCCTCGGCATTCAAAGCCCGACCCTGACCGTGGCCGAGGCTGGACTCAATCTGTTCTGGCTCGACCGCGCGGTGTGGAACCTCGACGTCAATTACGCCCAGGGCCTGCGCTGGTTTGGCGCCGACGACGACTCGCAGCAGCAGATCAACAACCTGCCCAAGGCGCAGTTCCGCAAGTACCGCGCCGGCCTCAGCCAATGGCGTAACGGTCAGTTCGGCGCGCAGGCCTGGCAGTGGCAGAGCCAACTCAATGTGCAGTACAGCCCGGACCCGCTGCCAGCGATTGAACAGTTGCTCGGCACTGACGATTCGGCGGTGCGTGGCTACCGGGTCAGCAGTGCCTCCGGCGCCAGCGGTGCGATCTGGCGCAACACCTTGCGCTTGCCGTTACGCAGTGAATGGCCGCTGCAGATCACCCCGCGCGTGGGCCTCGACCACGGCTGGATCAAGGCCGATCACGGCGCGCAGGGCCAACGCCTGAGTGGCGCCAGTGTCGGCCTGAATCTGGGCTGGAAGAATCTGCAAGTGGACGTCGATTACCAACGCGCCCTCAACACCCCGAACGGTCTGCAGCACGAGCCTGAAACCTGGCTGATGCGCGTCGGCCTGCAAATCTGAACAAAGCAGTGAACAAAGCAGTGAACAAACAGCCGTCGGATCTGAGCGCGTCAGCCACGGCCAAGACTAAACGCGCAACGTGATGCCGTACTCACATGGAGACGTTTTTATGCCAGCACACACCTTTGCTTTTCATCTGTCCCCTCGGGGTAAATTGCGCTGGGCGATTGCCAGCCTGTTCTTCGCCGTGCACCTGCCGAGCGCGATGGCCGGCGGCGTCGTGGTCGCACCGGGACCCGGCGGCACCGCGCAATTGCAGACCCAGGGCGGTGTGCCCATCGTCAACATCGTCGCGCCCAACAGTTCGGGCCTGTCGCACAACCAGTTCCTCGACTACAACGTCGACCGTCAGGGCCTGGTGCTGAACAACGCCTTGCAGGCCGGGCAATCGCAACTGGCCGGGCAACTGGCGGCCAACCCGCAACTGCAAGGCCAGGCGGCGAGCGTGATCCTCAACGAAGTGATCAGCCGCAACCCGTCCGCCATCAATGGCGCGCAGGAAATCTTCGGTCGGCCCGCCGATTATGTGCTGGCCAACCCTAACGGCATCTCGGTCAATGGCGGCAGTTTCATCAACACGCCGAATGCCAATCTGGTGGTCGGTCGCCCGGAATTGAATGACGGCAAACTGCAAAGCCTGAATACCCGCGACGCCAGTGGTCAGTTGCAGATTCAAAACAGTGGCCTGCGTAACGGGGAGGGCTCGATCAACCTGATTGCGCCGCGCATCGACAGCCAGGGTGCGATCAGGGCACGCGATCAGTTGAACCTTACGGCCGGGCGCAATCAGGTTGATTACGCCAGCGGTCAGGTGAGCAACGTCGATCCATCGGGCAATACTTCCGATCAGCGCATCGACGCCAGCCTGTTCGGCGCGATGCAGGCCGGGCGCATCAATATTGTCAGCACCGCCGAAGGTGCCGGCGTGCGGGTGGGCGCGGTGCAAGTGGCCGGGCGTGACGGCGTGCAGATTCGTTCCGCCGGTGACTTGAGTGTCAGCGGTGAAGCGCTGGCCAACAGCCTCGACGTGACCCGTGCCGGTATTCGCAGCAGTCAGGGCGATGTCGCTTTGCACAGCGGCAAGGACCTGACTCTGGCCGCCACTGACGTCAGCGCTCGTGATGTCACACTCGACGCCAAACGCAACCTGACCCTGTCGACGGTCGAAAGCCGCAAGCTTCAGGAAAAGCGTGAAAACTGGAACAACAGCACCATCGGCATCACCTGGGAAACCTACGATCGTACCCAGACCGACAGTGAATCGCGTCAGCATGGCAGCCAGATTATCGCCAGCCGCGACGCCAAACTGTCGTCCGGCAAAGACACCGAACTGAAAGCCGCCAAAGTCGAAGCAGCGAACAATCTCGACGTGCAAAGCGGCGGCGATCTGCGCCTGACCGCCGCCACCGAAAGTCACACCCAGACCGATCAAGGCAACCACCGCAAGCACCTGTGGAAAGCCGACTGGAACAGCAGCAGCGAAGAGCAGCGCAGCGTCACCAGCCAGTTGAAGGCCGGCAATATCGCCCTGCAAACCGCCGCGTTGTTGCGCTCCGAAGGCGCTGAATTGAGCAGCGCCGGCGACGTGCAACTGGCCGGCAAACAGGTGGAAATAACCACCGCCACACGGACCCATCGCAGCAGCGACAACCGTTACTCCGGCGACTTGGTTGGCGGTGGTTTCTTCGGCAAGACCGGCGATGCCGACAAGGGCAAGACCCAGCATCAGGGCAGCAAGGTCAACGCCAGCGGCAAACTGATCGTCAAGGCTGACGACGTGCGCATCAGCGGCAGCCAGGTGCGCGGCGGCAGCGACGCCAGCGTGATCAGCGATAAAGGTTCGCTGGTCATAGATGGCGTGCAGGACACCTCGCACAGCAACAACCATGACAAGGACAGCAAGTTCTTCGGCATCAGCAAGGACGAGTCGCGGCAGAACAGCCAAGACAGCAGCACTGTGCGCAGTGAGTTGGTGTCTGACAGCAACCTCAAGCTCAAAAGCGCCAAGGATATTGCAGTGGCGGGCTCGACGGTCAAGGCTGACGGCGCGTTGACTGCCGACGCGGTGGGTGACGTAAATGTGCATTCCACGCAGAACACTCACGACAGCACTGACACCACGCACACTCGTGGCTTCGATGCGTACGCCAAAGAGCAAACGCCGGAGCAGTATCGCGCCGGGGTTCACTACGAAGACAAACAGCAAACCGTTACTAGCAACGACGTCACTCAGCAAGGCTCCAGCCTCAGCGGCGGCAGCGTGCAGGTGAAGGCGGGCGGTGACGTTACGCTCAAAGGCGCAGAGGTGAAATCCACTGCTGGCGACACGACCTTGAGCGGCAAAAACGTCTCGTTGTTGGCCGAAGCCGACAGCCACAAAACCTCCTCCGACACGTCCAGCACCGGCGGTGGTTTCTACTACACTGGCGGCCTCGACCGTGCCGGCAGTGGCGTCGATTTCGCCCACAGTACGGCGCAGGACTCGACCAGCAAAACCACCGCGCAAACCACCAGTGTGCAGAGCAGCGGCGGCCTGACGATCAATGCCGACAAACTCGCTACCGAAGGCGCACAACTCAAGGCTGGCAACGGTCTGAATGTTGTCGCCAATGAGGTCGACAACCGTGCCGCCAGCAACAGCGAAAGCAGCACGCACAACGACAGCAACTGGTCGGCGGACATCGGCGCTAACGTCGAGTACAAGGACATCGCTCGGCCAATTGCTGGCGCGGTCAAGGACGTGCTCAACGGCAAAGTGCCGGACAAGGATGCGTTGGCCAATCTCGGTCAGCCGAATGTCGGGATCGACGTTGCGGTCGGTCATGGCAGCGCCAGCAAAACCGAGCAAAACCACAACGCCGTAGTCAGCCGTTTTGATGGCGGCACTGTCGATGTGAAGACCACTGGCACGCTGCACGACCAAGGCACGCAATACAACGCCAGTGCCGGCCAAGTGAACATCAGCGCAGACCAACTGCTTGCCGATGCCGCGAGCAACACGCACAACAGCAGCGCTAACGCGGTGGATGTCAAGGTCGATGTGCGCGTCTACACCAAGACCGGCGAAGACGTGAACGTCGCCGGCAGTGGCGCGGGTGGCAGCAGTGCGTCGAGCAAGGACAGCACCAGCGCCGTGGTCGGCGCTTATGCCGGCAGCCAGGGTGTGAACATCAAGGTCGGTGGCGATGCGCAGTTCGCAGGCAGCCGTTTCGACGGCGGGCAGGGCGGTGTAAGCATCAAGACTGGCGGTGATCTGGCGCTGAATCAGGCCAACGACCGGCAGAGCAGCAATGACAGCAGTCTGCGCGGCAATGGCTCGCTGACGGTCGGCACCTTGCCGGGCACCGATGGCACCAACGTCGACCTTGGCGCCGGGTTCCAGCTCGATCACACCGGCAAGCAGAGTGCTGACACCCAGGCTCACGTTGCGAGCATCAGCGGCAACGGCCCGGTGCAGTTGAGCAGCGGCGGCAATCAGCTGCAGCAAGGCACGAAAATCGACAGTGCGGGCGGCATCGATCTGCACGCCGACGGCAAACTTGATCTGCAAGCAGCCACCGATACGCACACCGCCACCGGCAGCAACCTCGGCGGCGGCTTGAAGGGTGGCGGCAGCAAAACCAGCAGCGAAAAGAGCCGTGATCAGGGCGGTAATCTGAGCGGCAATTTCAATATCGGTCGGGTCAACGAGGATTCGAAAACCCTTACCGGTGGCCAACTCAGCAGCCAGAACGGCATCGCGCTGAGCGGTGATTCCATTCACCTGCAAGGCACGCAAGTCAGCGCACCGACCGTCAGCATCGATGCGCAGAACGGCGGCTATGTGCAGGAGTCGGCGCAGTCCACTGACAACCGCAATAACTGGAATGTCGCGCTGAATGCCGGCGGCAACCTGAGCAGCAAAACCCCGACCGCCGCTGATGAGAAGGCCAGCAGCGATCACGGTTTCAATGCTGGGGCGAAAGTCGGTGTGGATTACTTGCAAGGCAGCACGCAGCAGAACAGCCAGGTCAAGGCTGACGGCGTGGTGCTGAACAGCGGTGGAGATGCACAGCTGGCGGGTGCGCGGATCGACGCTAAAACTGTCAGCGGCAAGGTCGCGGGTGATCTGAGCGTCGAAAGCCGTCAGGACGCGAGCAACCACGCCAAGGTCGATGTCGATCTGGGCCTGACTGCGAAGAAAAATCCACCGAGCGATAAAGAGAAGCTCGCCGGCACTGATTACAAACCGACACTGAAAGCGCAGGGTGAGTACGCGCACAAGGACAGCGTGGCGCAGGCGTCCGGGATCAATGCCAGCCAAGGCGTGAGCCTCGCAGTTGGCGGCGCGACACAACTGACCGGCGCTCGGATTTCGGCGACGCAAGGGCAGGTCGATCTGGGTGGTTCGAAGGTCAGCAGCACTGATCTGAGCAACCGTGACTACGGTGTGAAAGCGGGCTTGGATCTGCCGCATAAAACCGAGGAAAACGCACCGAAGGTTTCCCTGGAAAACGGCAACCTGAAAGTCGGTCCGGTCACCCTGAGCGGGCATCTGGACACCCAGACCCTGCAAGCCGGGATCGACGAAAAAGGCTGATCCAATGGCCCGTGGTGGATGCACTTGAACCTGCATCCACCCCCAAACCCTGTGGGAGCGAGCCTGCTCGCGAAAGCGTCCGTTCAGTCAATGCAGTAAGTGGCTGGTGTAGCGCCTTCGCGAGCAGGCTCGCTCCCACTTTGGTTTTGCGCCGGTCGTTTAACCGTGACCAGCTTCTGAATCTCAGCGCCAAGGCTGATTCAACACCGGTAAAAACTGTGGGAGCGAGCCTGCTCGCGAAAGCGTCCGTTCAGTCAATGCAGTAAGTGGCTGGTGTAGCGCCTTCGCGAGCAGGCTCGCTCCCACTTTGGTTTTGCGCCGGTCGTTTAACCGTGACCAGCTTCTGAATCTCAGCGCCAAGGCTGATTCAACACCGGTAAAAACTGTGGGAGCGAGCCTGCTCGCGAAAGCGTCCGTTCAGTCAATGCAGTAAGTGGCTGGTGTAGCGCCTTCGCGAGCAGGCTCGCTCCCACTTTGGTTTTGCGCCGGTCGTTTAACCGTGACCAGCTTCTGAATCTCAGCGCTAAGGCTGATTCAACACCGGTAAAAACTGTGGGAGCGAGCCTGCTCGCGAAAGCGTCCATTCAGTCAATGCAATAAGTGACTGGTGTAGCGCCTTCGCGAGCAGGCTCGCTCCCACATTGGTTTTGCGCCGGTCGGTTAACCGCGACCAGCTTCTGAGTCTCAGCGCCAAGGCTGATTCAACACCGGTAAAAACTGTGGGAGCGAGCCTGCTCGCGAAAGCGTCCATTCAGTCAATGCAATAAGTGACTGATGTAGCGCCTTCGCGAGCAAGCTCGTTCCCACGTTGGTTTTGCGTGAGAGGTTAGACCTCGGTCAGCTTCTGTGTCTCAGAGGCTGGGCGTCCACAATGCAGGCTGCTATTCGTACTCGGCAGTGCATAAATCGCACATGGGACTGTCAAATTTAATTTTTGAATATTGACATATTCGGAAACAAGTGTGAGATTACCGGCCACGAGTAAGGATGTACTCGTGGCAATAAAAATTATAAGCGCACAGGGATTGGCATGTTTCATACCTCCGTTGTAAATACGTACTCACCTCCGCTTGCCTTTTCCCCCAAGGCACTCCGCGCATTTTTTATTTTTCCTCGACGGCGTTCCCGTGACAGGTTTTATTACGTCCAGGTTGCGAGATAGTTTCTCTGCCGTTTACCACTGCTCGATAAAAAAGTACCTGCGACACAACCCTTGGTTGTGTGCGTAGTTGTGTGTGGTTTGTTTTGTCTTTGAATTGATGCTGGTGATTGGAGACTTTGCGGGGAATAGCGGCAAATCAAGAGCTGATGTGTTCAGCAAGGCCAGAGTCAAAATGAAAAAGACATTAATTCCTTTATTAGCTGTATTAACACTGATTCAAACGTCACTTGCCTTTGCGGATATGGGCAACGGCAAGAACCTTTATTCACAACGATGTGCCGTATGCCACGGAGCCGATATCAAGGGTACAGGGCCACTGGCCAGAAAAAGCACCCCCCCAACACCTGATCTGACCACTGCCGCTTTCAAGAAACGCCTCAATGATTATCCGGGCGTTATTGTTTCGTCGATCATACTTCGTCCAAGTGGAAGTCTGATTCCAAAAACCTTGCGAGAGAATGCTGTGAAGATCCCGCCACATGCCTGGACTATTAATGATCTGCGCGATTTGAATCAGTACATGAGTGGATTGATTTCAAAGAAATGACCATCTTGAAGTGAGCGATGGACACGTTAATCCAAGAGCCGCTTCAAGGTGTTTGCAAACGCGTTATTCAGTGAAAAGCTTTTCGCTTCAGACCTTATAACTCAGAGGGACAAACCCATGCGGACAAAGGTTGCAATCGTTGGAGCAGGCCCGGCCGGATTGATGTTGGGGCAGCTTCTTACGCTTATGAATATCAGCAACGTCGTTGTTGAGAGTCGATCAAAAGCATACGTAGAAGGCCGCAGTCGCGCCGGCCAGATAACCCCCGCTACGGTGCAGATTCTCACTGAAAGTGGTGTCGGTTCGAGGATTGCTTCTGAAGGAATGGTGCATTCTGCGCTGCAGTTTCATTATGACGGAGCGACACGCGAGCTGGATTTCCAGGCGCTCACCGGACGCACGGTGACCATTTACGGACAACAGGAAATTATCAAGGACCTGGTAGCAGCCCGTTTAAAAAGCGAGTCGCCGCTGCTGTTCGATGCTGCCGATGTTCAGGTTCACAATACCGATGGAAACGCGCCTGCCGTTTCCTTCAGGCATGACGGCAGACAACAGACGCTTGAGTGCGACTTTGTTGTCGGCTGCGACGGCTTTCACGGCATTTGCCGCCCACACATCGCTGACGCGCTGACCTGTTTTTCGCACACCTATCCCTTTGCCTGGCTGGCGGTTCTCGCCGAAATGTCACCCATTTCACCGGATGTGATCTTTTCCAGTCATGACACCGGGTTGGCATTGTTCACCATGCGCTCCCCGAAAGTTTCAAGAATTTATCTGCAGTGTGCTCCGGACGAAGATCCCAATGAGTGGTCTGCCACGCGCATCTGGGAGCTTTTGCAATCACGGATTGAAGGACGGCCGGAGAAAGTCAACGGCGGGGCAATCATCGAAAAAAGTATTGTGCAGCTGAGAAGTTTTGTTGCTGAAAAGATGCAGAAGGGCAGGTTGTTCCTCGCGGGCGATGCCGCGCACATCGTGCCGCCTTCTGCAGCCAAGGGGCTGAACCTGGCCGTCTCCGATGCCAACATTCTTGCTCGCGCCTTTGAGCATTTTTATGCCAACGACAAGGATGATCTCTTGCTGTCGTATTCCGACATTGCCTTGAAGCAGGTGTGGCGGGATGTGCAATTTTCCCATTCGATGGCGATGTTGCTGCATCGTTACGACGACAACGCTCAATTCCACAGACGACTTCAGATCGCGGAACTTGATCGCATTCTCGGGTCTGGCCCGGCGGCGCAGAATTTCGCCGAACTGTGGGTCGGCAATCCTCCCTTCGCCGCATCGATTTAAATCAACCCGGGATCAAGTTGATCAACTGAACACAGGGAGTTGTGCAATGGATCAAACACGCAAGGTCCTGATTATTTTGCATCAGGAACACTCTACGCCTGGCCGGGTAGGTGTCCTCCTGAGTCAAATGGGATTTGAGCTGGATGTCCGCCGGCCGCGATTCGGTGATCCGCTTCCGCAGTGCATGGCAGAGCACGCCGGCGTGGCCATTTACGGCGGCCCGATGAGCGCCAATGACAACGACACGTATATTCGCGACGAGATCGACTGGTTAGCCAAGCCATTGAAGGAAGGCAAGCCGTTGCTGGGGCTTTGTCTGGGCGGGCAAATGCTGACTCGACACTTGGGGTCACGCGTCTACCGACTGGATAGCGGCACAACCGAGGCCGGTTATTACCCGATAACACCGCTGGCTGCTGCTCACGAGATAACGGCTGACGCCTGTGCACCTTTTCCCGACCATGTTTATCAATGGCACAGCGAAGGCTTCGATTTGCCGACAGGCGCCACGCAACTTGCCGCAGGCTCGACCTTTCCGGTTCAAGCCTATCGATATGCAACTAACGCCTACGCTCTGCAGTTTCACCCGGAAGTGACTTACGAGACGATCGATCGTTGGTCGACGCTGGGCACTGAACGCCTCAAAGCACCGGGTACCAAGCCTGCAGCCGAACATACTGCGGGTTGGCATCAACATGACTCCGCGGTGGCGACCTGGATCAAAGCGTTTCTTCCCAAATGGATCGGCTCGCCTGCTTGATAACTGAGTGTCCGAGTATCAAAACCCGGATGAATAACATCAGTGATGAATTAATTATCCTGGATTCGCTACGTGTGCGGGGATTGCGCAGTATGGACTTTCAACTTTGGATATTGTTTTGCGTGGTATTTCTTTCGGCCGCGATACTGCCTGGGCCGAATGTTGCCTTTTCCATGGCACAAGCCCTGGATCACGGTTTCAAGGAATCATTTCCGGGTGCCATTGGTTTCGGCCTGGCCAGTGGCGGGCACGCCGTTATAGTTCTATCCGGTCTGGGGATATTGGTAAGAGATAACCCCGGTATTTTGTTCTGGCTGAAATGGCTGGGTGTTGTCTATTTGCTCTACCTCGCTTTTAAAGCGTTGCGTTCGCACTCCCAGGTTGCAGTTGCAACTTCGCGCAAGCGTACCCCTCTGCAAATGTTTACCGGGGCCATGATTGTTTCATTTACAAATCCCAAGGGTATTTTGACCAACATCATCTTGTTCCCGACGTTCATCGATAAGGGCTTGCCCTATATCCCGCAGTGCATTGCATTGGTGGCGACGGCGATATTCATCTCTACCTCGGTATATGCCCTGTATATGCTGATGGCGGGGCATGCGGCGAAGATTCTTCGTACAAAACGCCAAATGAGTGTGGTGACAGGTGTTTTATATGTCGGCGTCGCTGCGGCCATTGCGACCACCATCTGAAAACTTACGAGCATTCAAGGAGGGATTCAGATTGATTGGCGTATTTGATTTCGGCAGCGGTGGCTTAACGGTGATGCGCGCGTTTGAGTCGGTTTTGCCCAATGAGCAGTTCGTCTATTTGGGCGATCATGGAAACGCACCCTATGGCAATGATGCCGCCGGCGATATCCATGATCTGACCCAGGCCGCCATTACGCGCCTTTTCAAGTATGGCTGCTCATTGGTGGTCATCGCCTGTAACACGGCGGTAGCCATCAGCCTGGAAAAATTGCAGCGGACATGGCTTCCTGAGATTTATCCCGATCGCAGAGTGATCGGCGTTGTTGCACCTGTTGCCGAACAGATCGCCAAGGCTGATGGTGATTATCCGGAACAGAGCGTCGCGGTTTTCGCGACTCAGCACACGGTTCAGTCAAATATCTTTGCGCTGCAAATCAACAATCGACGCCCCGCTATAAAGGTGTACCAACAAGCCTGTCAGGGCCTGGCGTTGCTCATTGAGCAAGGTGCGCCTGAGGACGTACTGCGAACGGAGCTTCGTAAACATATCAATGCGCTCCTGAACGCTGCTCCACACGTTCCGGACGTTTGCATACTGGGCTGTACGCATTATCCGATTGTTGAACATCTATGGCGCAGCGAACTGCCGGATTCCATGCGGCTGATTTCCCAGTCCAACGCCGCCGCTGAGAGCCTGGTTGAGTACCTGAAAAGCAATCCTCGTTTTTCCAGTGCAAGAGCGGGCGGCAACACGTTCTTGACGACCGGCGACATTGAAACAGTTTCACAACGGGCTTCTTTGTTCTACGGGGCGAGGGTGGCGTTTTCAAGCATTGATGTGTAGCTGATCGCAGCAAGTTTCGCTCTTTGTCCCCCCGTGGCACACGGAGTGGAAGGTTAGATAAAACGGATAATCAATACTTCAGGAGAAAGCGATGAAACTGGTTGGCATGATGGGCTCACCCTATGTTCGGCGCGTGGCCGTTTCGATGCGGCTGATGGGGCTGGAACATGAGCATCGGCAGATCTCGGTGTTCCGCGATACGGATGAGTTTCGAACCATCAATTCGGTGGTCAAGGCGCCGACGCTGATTTGCGAAAACGGCGAAATGATCATGGATTCATCGATGATCCTTGATTATCTGGAGTCGCGGGTCGCACCGGACCGCAGTCTGATGCCGAAAGATTCGGCGGAGCATCAAAAGGTACTTTCACTGATTGGCCTTGGTCTCGCGGTTTGCGAAAAAGCGGTTCAGCTTGAATATGAGTACAACAAACCGGTCGCGTATCACTATGAGCCTTGGCAAACGCGCGTCACCGAGCAATTGCATGCCGCACTGGCGCTTCTGGAAAAGGCTGCAGCCAGCGCCAATCCCTGGCTTGCAACGGCACAGCTGTCTCAGGCCGATGTCACCGTGGCCGCTGCCTGGCGCTTCACCCAGTTCAGGGTGTCCCACCTGGTCGAAGTCCAACGTTATACCGCGCTTGCCGCGTACGCTGACCAGGTCGAGCGACTGCCGGAGTTTGTTGCTACGCCGCTGAAATAAGCCCTGTGCCTGCCCCGGTGTCGGGGCAGGCCGTATCACCGCACCGTACAGAATCCCTCTCAATCGCAATGGCAAATCTGATCGCAAGGCTTTGTCGCTCTTGGCCGATCGGTTACTGCGTGATCAACCGGAGACACAAGGATGTTGAGCCTAGAAGATTTTTTTGCCTACGGCGAAGCGGGGTATACCCACGTGCCGCTTTGGCAGAGCCTGCCGTTGCCGACAGGGGTCGAAGCCATTGCGCTATACCAGGTTTTAGCCAACTGCGGGCAAGACTATCTGTTCGAAACCGGGCACTGGCACGAGGGTGTGTTCGAGCAGGCGTACTCGGTGATTGGCTTGCCTTGCAGTCAACGCGTCGAACTCGATGAGGGCGTCTTGCGCGTGTACCGCGACGGGCAGATTTCGGCGACGATTGAATGCGCTGATCCGTTGGCAGAACTGGGCAAGTTGCAGCAGGACTTTCGTATCCCGCAATGCCCGGGTCTGCCTTCTTTCAGTGGTGGGTTCTTTGGCTATTTCGGTTTCGAAACGACTCGGCTGATCGAACCGCGTCTGCGCCGAGTGCCGCGCAAGCCCTCAGGTTTTCAGCTGCCTGATGTATTGCAATTGATCAGCATGGATCTGGTCGTGCTGGACCACCGCGCGCACCTGGCTTATTGCATCGTGCATGAACGCCCGAAGGCGCTGGGCGATTATCAAGGTGGCCAGGACCGGCTCAATCGACTCGTCGCACATCTGCGTCCACTGCTCGTACCGCCTGCACCCGGCGGACACGTGTTTGAGGTGACAACACCGGCCGCCGAGTCGGCGTTCCCGCAGCCTGCGTTCGTGGAGGCCGTGGCACGGATCAAGGACTACATCGCGGCGGGCGATGTGATGCAGGTGGTTTTATCCCAGCGCATGAGCCTGCCTTTCGAGGAGGACGCTGTCGCGCTGTACCGGTCCCTGGCTGATCTGGGCCACACACCCTACCGCTACTTGTTGAATCTGGGCGACTGCCAGGTGGTCGGCGCCTCTCCGGAAATGTTGTTTCGGCAGGATCAGCAAACGGTGACCACCCGGCCAATGGCAGGTACACGCCGGCGGGGCAGTGGGGTGGTCGAAGACCATCGACTCAGGGATGAACTGCTCGCTGATCCGAAGGAAATTGCCGAGCATATGATGCTCGTCGATCTGTCGCGCAATGACCTCGGCCGGTTGGCCCGCGTGGGCAGTGTGCAGGTGACGCAGTTGCTCAATGTGGAATATTTCTCCCATGTCATGCACATCGTCTCAACCGTGACCGGCGACGTAACTGACCACGTCACCGGGCTGGATCTGCTCAAAAGCATTTTCCCCGCAGGCACGCTGAGTGGCGCGTCGAAGGTGCGTGCACTGGAAATCATTGCCGAACTGGAACCGCATTCTCGCGGGGTGTATGGCGGCGCGATCGGTTATCTGGACTGGCGCGGCCGCGCCGATCTGGCGATCGCCATTCGAACCGGGTTGCTGCAAGACGCTCGACTCTACATCCAGGCCGGCGCCGGCGTGGTGCAGGATTCGGTAGCCGATCGCGAGTGGCAGGAAACGCTGGAGAAAAGCCAGTTGCTGCGGGTTGCCGCCGGCCGCTGTCAATCGATCGCCCAACGTCAGGAGTTGCCGTATGCACTTAATGATCGATAACTACGACTCCTTTACCTACAACATCGTGCAGTACCTGGGCATGCTCGGGGCTGAGGTTGAGGTGCGTCGCAATGACGAAGTGACCTTGGCCGACATCGAGGCGCTGGCGCCAGAGTCCTTGATTGTCTCCCCTGGGCCGTGCTCGCCAACTGAAGCGGGCATTTCCCTTGCGGCCATCCATCGTTTCGCAGGCCGTTTGCCGATATTGGGCATCTGTCTGGGTCATCAATGCATCACTGCTGCTTTCGGCGGTGAGGTGCGCAGGGCGCGGCAGGTGCTGCATGGCAAGGTTTCCCCTATCAGTCACGACAGTCGTGACCTGTTCGACGGCTTGCCTGACAACTTGCAAGTCGCGCGGTATCACTCGTTGGTGGCCGGTGTCTTGCCCGACGAATTGCTGGCTACTGCGCACGTGCTGGATGACGACGGCATGCCGGGTGAGATCATGGCGCTGCGGCACCGCGAATGGCCGATCCATGGCGTGCAGTTTCACCCCGAGTCATTGATGACGCCGCAAGGTCTGGCGATGTTGGCCAATTACCTGCAACTGGTTGAGCGAGGCCGTCTGACCATGGGCGCGCCCTGAGCGCTTGCTGCCCGGACGGTCGGTTTGAGGAATCCATTGCTTCGCCTTAATAGTAACCATTACTATTCACGCCCCTTTCCTCAGCACGTCGCCAACCCCCCATGCGTCCCCGCAGACCCGGCTTTTTCGAGCATTACGAAGAGTTGATCGGCACCTGGACTCGTCGCCTGCGCAATCGCTCGCAGGCCGAAGATCTGGCGCACGACACCTTTGTGCGGGTGCTTGAGTCCGATTCGGCAGCGGTGCAGCAGCCACGGGCGTATTTGCATCAGACCGCGCGCAATATTGCGGTCGACGGCTATCGGCGTGAGGATCGGCGCGGCGCCATGGAGTCGGAGGCAATCGATCACAGTGAGTCGTCGTCCGGCGACCCGGAGCATTACATGCAGGCGATCCAGCTGGCCGACTCGATCGAGCGGGCGCTCAGCGAGCTGCCGGTCAATTGCCGGAAGATTTTCGTCTGGCAGAAGATCGAAGGCCTGACCCAGGCCGAAATCGCCGAACGTCTGGGGCTGTCCAAGAACATGGTCGAAAAGTATATGATCCGCACCCTGCGGCATCTGCGTGATCGCCTCGACGGGCTGCAATCGTGAATGTGCTTCATGGCGAAAAGATCGCAGCCTTCGGCAGCTCCTACAGAGGGCTGTGTGTCTTTATATTCCCGGCCAAACAGGACATTCCATGATGGATACGCGTGATTGCGCGTGCGGGCAAACAACGGTGCGCGATGACGCGGCTTGCTGGTTTGTGCGTTTGCAGGAGCCGGCCGTCAGTGCCGACGAGCAGCAGCGCTTCGACACTTGGCTGAATCAACATCCGCAGCACCGTGATGAGTTCCAGTTGCTGCAGGGGCTGTGGACGGCGGCTGATTTGCTGCCAGCGCCACGCCTCAAAGCGCTTGCTGAAACGCCGCCAACCCGCCGTGAACGCCGTCCGTTGTTGCGTTATGCCGTGGCCGCGAGTGTGCTGGCGGTGGCGCTCGGGCTGGGTTTGTTCAGTGGTTTGAATCATCCGGGCGGCTACCGCGCCGAGTTCGCCACAGCGTTGGGCGAGCGCAAACATGTGGCGCTGCCGGACGGTTCGGTGATCGATCTGAACAGCCGCAGTCGCTTGCAGGTGCGCTATGAAAAGGATCGCCGAGTCATCGAGTTGAGCGAAGGCGAGGCGATGTTCAGCGTCGCGCACGATGCCGCGCGACCGTTCGTGGTCGAGGCGGGCAGCGGCAAAGTCACAGTCACCGGCACGCGTTTCGATGTGCGCCGCGATGTCGCGCAGACCCGCGTGGCGGTGGAGCAGGGCACAGTCAACGTGCAGGGACGCGATGCGCCGGATAATCAGTTCATCAGCCTGACCGCGGGCCTCGGCACCTATGTCGATGCGCAAGGCAAAGTCGCCGCGGCCTACGCGGTCAACGCGGCGGAACTGACGGCGTGGCGTGGCGGCAAACTGGTGTTCAACAACGCCAGCCTCAGCGAAGTCGCCGCCGAAGTGTCGCGTTATCGCCACAAACCGCTGACCGTTGGCAACCCCGCCGTGGCCAGCCTGCGCCTGACCAGCGTGTTCAAATCCGACAACACCGACGCTTTGCTCAAAGCCTTGCCGAGCATCCTGCCGGTGGCCGTGCGCACGCTCGCGGATGGCAGTAAGGAAATAATTTCAAAATAAAATTCAGGTTTTTTTCGAGTTCATCGTCTTCCTGTTCAACTGCAACTGGTTTGCATTAACAGCCGCACACTCTTGCGATCCACAGGACTACGTACGACGTGAAAAACACCACAGCCAACAACAAAAAATCCCCTTGGTTACCGCTGGCCCTTGCGCTGGCGGTTAACGCGGCGATGCCACTGGCATTCGCTGGCGAAGCCATTCATATCCGTGCGCAGGCGCTGGGCCAGGCCCTGAGCGAGCTGGGTCAGCAGACGTCGCTGCAAGTGTTTTTCAGCCCCGACCTGGTCGCCGGTAAACAGGCCCCGGCAGTCGATGGTGATATCTCGCCGGAGCAGGCGTTACGCCAATTGCTGCAGGGCAGCGGTCTGGATTATCAGATCAACGAAGGTTCGGTGACCCTGTCGCCCGCCGCGACTTCCGCCGCCAGCAACGGCCCGCTGGAATTGGGCGTCACCGACATCAAAGTGGTCGGTGACTGGCTCGGTGACGCCAACGCTGCGGTGGTGCAGAACCATCCGGGCGCGCGCACGGTGATCCGCCGCGAAGCGATGGTCGAGCAGGGCGCGATGAACGTCAGTGACGTGCTCAAGCGTGTGCCGGGCGTGCAGGTGCAGGATTCCAACGGCACCGGCGGCAGCGATATTTCCCTCAATGTCGGCGTGCGCGGTCTGACCTCGCGCCTGTCGCCGCGCTCCACCGTGCTGATCGATGGCGTGCCGGCGGCGTTCGCCCCGTATGGCCAGCCACAACTGTCGATGGCGCCGATTTCCTCGGGCAACCTCGACAGCATCGACGTCGTGCGTGGCGCCGGTTCCGTGCGTTACGGGCCGCAGAACGTCGGCGGGGTGATCAACTTCGTTACCCGGGCGATTCCGGAAAAAGCCACCGGTGAAATCGGCACCACCCTGAAAACCACTCAGTACGGTGGCTGGAAACACATCGACACCGCGTTCCTCGGCGGCACTGCCGATAACGGCATGGGCGTGGCGTTGCTGTATTCCGGCGTCAACGGTAACGGTTACCGCGAGCGCAACAACGGCAACGACATCGACGACGTGTTGCTCAAGACTCACTGGGCGCCGACCGAGCAGGACGACTTTAGCCTCAACTTCCACTACTACGACGCCACGGCCGACATGCCCGGCGGCCTGACGCAGAAACAATACGATGACAAACCGTATGACTCGGTGCGTGACTACGACCAGTTCACCGGGCGGCGCAAGGACGTGTCGTTCAAGTGGATCCGCCAGATCGATGAGCGTACCCAAGCGGAAATTCTGACGTATTACACCGACAGCTTCCGTGGCAGCACCATCGCCGCCCGCGACCAGAAAACCCTCAGTTCATACCCGCGCTCGTATTACACGCTGGGCATCGAACCACGGGTGTCGCGGGTATTCGATGTCGGCCCGACCACCCAGGAAGTCAGCGTCGGTTATCGCTACCTGAAAGAGGCGATGCACGAGTCGTCGAGCCGTGTGGCGCTGGTCAACAACCAGCCGGTGCTCACACCGACCTCCGATGGCCATATATTCCAGGACCGCACCGGCGGCACCGAGGCCAACTCGGTGTACATCGACAACAAGATCGACGTCGGCAACTGGACCATTACTCCGGGCATTCGCTTCGAACACATCAGCACCGACTGGCATGACCGCGCGGTGCTCGACACGGCCGGCAAACCGGTGCAGGCGAAAAACCGCAGCATCGAGAGCAATGAACCGCTGCCAGCGCTGAGCGTGATGTATCACCTGTCGGACGCCTGGAAACTGTTCGCCAACTACGAAACCTCGTTCGGCAGCCTGCAGTATTTCCAGCTCGGCCAGGGCGGTTCGGGTGACCAGACTGCCAACGGTCTGGAGCCGGAAAAGGCCAAGACCTACGAGATCGGCACACGCTACAACGATGACGTGTGGGGCGGTGAAGTGACGCTGTTCTACATCGACTTTGACGACGAGTTGCAATACATCAGCAACGACGTCGGCTGGACCAACCTCGGCGCGACCAAGCACCAAGGCATCGAAGCGTCGGTGCATTACGACATGGCGGCGCTGGATCCGCGTCTCGATGGCTTGACCGCCAACGCGGGTTTCACCTACACCCGCGCCACGTACGAAGGTGAGATACCGGGCTTCAAGGGTCGTGATTTGCCGTTCTATTCGCGTCAGGTGGCGACCGTCGGTTTGCGTTACGACATCAACCGCTGGACTTACAACATCGACGGTTTCGCTCAGTCGAAACAGCGCTCGCCGGGCACCGGTGTGAATGCCGACGGCAGCTTCAACGGCAACTACATCACTGACGGCACGGCGGACGGGCAATACGGCGACATCCCGGGTTACGTGACCTGGAACGTGCGCGGCGGTTATGACTTCGGGCCGCAGGTGTCGAATTTGAAACTGGGCGCCGGGGTGAAAAACGTCTTCGACAAGCAGTACTTCACCCGCTCCAGCGACAACAACTCGGGGATGTACGTTGGCGCTCCACGCACGTTCTTTGTGCAGGCCAGTGTAGGGTTCTGATAGACCGCATCAGCTTCTTCGCGAGCAGGCTCGCTCCCACATGGATCACTGAGATCCTGTGGGAGCGAGCCTGCTCGCGAAGCTTTTAGACTTTAAGGACTTTGCCGCCGATGGCTACTGCAACCAACAGCACCGCCATCAAACCAAAGGCAAAACTCAAACTGCTGGCATGGGCGACAAAGCCGATCACCGCCGGCCCGGCCAGAATCCCGGCATAACCGAGCGTGGTAATCGCCGGCACCGCGATGCTCTCCGGCATCACCGTCTGCTTGCCCACCGCCGTGTACAGCACCGGCACGATGTTCGAGCAGCCAGCGCCGACCAGCGCATAACCGACCAGCGCCGCTTCCCAGCTCGGTGCAAATGTCGCCAGAAACAAACCGGCCGCTGCCAACAGACCACCAAACAGAATGATCCGCGTTGCACCGACGATCCGCACAATCCGGTCACCCATCAAACGTCCGGCCGTCATGGTCAGGGCAAACGCCGCATAACCCAACCCCGCGTACGCCGTGTCGATCCCGCGTTCCTGTGCCAGAAACACTGCGCTCCAGTCCAGTGCCGCGCCTTCGGTGAGAAAGACGATGAAGCACATCCCGCCGATAAACAGCACGATGCCGTGCGGTACTGCGAACGCAGGCCCCGAGCTTTCACTGCCGTAGGGCAGCATGTGCGGAACACATTTGAACAATGCCGCGATCAGCACGACGACCACCACCAGCATGGCGGCCAGTGGCGTCAAACCCAGGCCGAGCAAGGCACTGACACCCGCCGCGCCGACAATCCCGCCGAGACTGAACAAGCCGTGAAAGCCCGACATCATGTTCTTGCCGCTGGCGCGCTCGACGATCACGGCTTGCAGGTTCACCGTCGAATCCACCGTGCCGAGGCCGGCGCCAAACATGAACAGCGTGGCGATCAGCGCCGGTATCGACGACACCGTCGCCAGTAACGGCAGCGCCGCGCAGATCAACAAGGTGCCGCCGGTAGCGACACGCCGACAACCGAAGCGTGTGGCCAGAATCCCCGCCAGCGGCATCGCCAGAATCGAACCGACCCCCAAGCACAACAACAGCAAACCCAACGTGCCTTCATCGAGTCCGGCGCGCGCTTTGGCGTACGGCACCAAGGGCGCCCACGCGGCAATGCCGAGCCCGGCGATGAAAAAGGCGATGCGCGTAGACATCTGTTGCAGGCGTCCGGGGACGAAGCTGTCTTGAGGGTTGAGGCTGGTCATATCGATCCTTGGCAAAAAACATCGCGTCCCCGAAGGACAGTGATTCAGCGATGAGGTTCGATCGCCGGCCATTCGGGGAAGTACAGGCAACATCCTACCCTGTAGGAGTGAGCCTGCTCGCGATAGCGTACTGTCAGTCGATATTTTTTGTCTGACACACCGCTATCGCGAGCAGGCTCACTCCTACAGGGGATTCGGTTTACAGTGGGATTCTTCGGTAGCAGGGACTAAGGTTGATGACGCAATTCTACGATGCGCGCGGCAATATCTATGGTGTGATTTCGCCCCAGGCATTGCGCAGGGCGGGCGTTGATTTACCTGCCCGCGCGTCCGCATGCATATCGTCGCGTCAGTCCTGGAGCGCAGCGGCAATCAAACTCTGCTGCGACTGGCCCGCAGGCCAACGCCCGGCGAACAGCAAATCCCACCGCAGCGACGGCCTGCTGATCGGCCCGTTCCAGACGTCGGCACCGTTCGACGTATTGATCGTCAACACCGACGGTACGCTCGCCGAGCGCAGTGGCAATGGCCTGACGATTTTCTCGCAGGCGCTGACCGAACAAGGCTTGATGCCGGAGGAGGGCGCGTTGTTGCGCGTGCATCATGACAAGGGTGACGCGGTAGAAACCTCGGTGAAACCGGCTGAAGTCGAAGGTGTTCAAGGTTACTGGCTTGATCTCGGTCAACCGGATTTCGGGCCGGGTGCGGTCGCTGCGCAGACTGTGCAAGACATCGAGTTCAATGCTCGGGACGTGAGCCACGTCCAGCCCTTGGCACAACTTGATCCCGACTGGGCGCACAGCCAATTCGTGCGCATTGGCAATCCGCATTGCGTCACGCTGCTCGGTGATGCAGCGGCGTTGCCAAGCAATGAACAGATGCGTGAATCGCCACTGAACGAAGGCCTGACCCAAATTGCCTACGCCACACCCGTCGGCGCCGGAGATCCATGCCCGGCAGGCGTCAATCTGCAATGGGCAGTGCTGGAATCACCACAGAAAATCCTCGCCCGGGTGTTCGAGCGCGGCGAAGGGCCGACGGCCTCATCCGGCACCAGCGCGAGTGCGGTGGCCTGCGCGGCCTGGCGTGTGGGTTGGGTGGCGGCCGGTGAAGTGCAGGTGATGATGCCCGGCGGCACAGCACCGATCCTGCTTGACGCAGAACACGGGCAATTGCGCGGCGTCAGATTGTTTGGCACCGCGCGACGGATGGCGCACTGAACGCCGTGCACGGGGTTATTTCTGGGTGGACTCGGGAAGAGGGCGCACGCTTTGCAGCGTATGCATCAGCAGCGTTTTTACCTGTTCAAAACCCAAAGGTTGATGATTCGCGAAGCTTTCGACTTTCAGCACCAGCGCAGGACTGCTCTCGGAGTTTGTATGCCCGGCAGTAAGAGTGAAGCGTTCCGCGGTTTCTCTTTCGCCGTTATCCGGATCAATACCTCTATAGCGGGCACCGCCAATAACACCGTCAATAGCGCCGATTTTGGCAGGTTCAGGGCCAAACCTGTTGCGTTCAACGGCGTTCGCGAACGGATTGGCAAACATTGTGGAGGTTAACAAGGGTAAAAGCTTCAGCGCTTTATCACTTTCATTGCTCAAGTTCAGGCTGTAAAGAAGGCGCGGATTTTTGGTGGGATGCCATGCCAGCGTAACAGCGTAATTCTCGCGGCCATTGTCGGCAATAAAGCCGAAAGGCAAGCAAAACCCCGGCTCTTGCGGTATTTCGAATGGGGCTCGCGGGCGGAAATTTGCCAGTACTGTCTGGACTTTGGGTTTCAGTGTTTCCAGCGCTTGGTCAGTTTGGTTACCTGGCGTACTGTCAGTGACGGTGAAACGGTAGACGTGGTCGCCACGCCAAAGCAATGCGACCAGTTTTCCGGGGGCCCAGGAAATCTGTGCATCGGCTATGTCCCAGTCCACATAACGCTCTTGCTCAAATTGGGCATCAGACGGATAGGTGGCGAGCTCTTTTTGATAAGTTTCAAGCTCTGACTGGAGTTTCTCGGTGGGCCGCCCACTTTCGGTAAACGCTGCGATGGTGCCTCTGAGCAGGACGGTCTCTGAATAGAGTTTGCTCAAGCGTACGCGTTTGTCTTCCAATGCATACCGTTCAGCTTTCAAGGCGTTGAATTGTTCTGGGTTACTCTGCTCCAGCTCCCATGTCAGCGCTTGTTTGATGGCGTCTATTTTTTTTTCTATGGCGCGTGTTTGCGCGCCTTCCATGTCAGGGCCGTGGCGATCTTTCAACTGCTGAAAAACCGCCAGTGTTGTCGGTGGACTGACCTCGATATCGAAGAGATAGCCATTTTTCCGGAAAGGGCTGTCGCCATAGCTCAGTTGCTTTTCGCTGGGGTCAATATTAGGCGAATAGATTCCAAAGTCCGGATAGTTCCAGTGCCCGCCGGCGACGTGCCATTCAATGTCTCCCGGTACATCGAACAGCGTCCGGCCGAGGCACTCGGTACGCCATTTCGGGTTATCTGCAGGGGCTGCATTTGCCCAAGCCTCAGCTGGCGTCAAAAGTGCCAGCATCAGGGGGAGATGGCGCATCAGGTTCTTTCCTTGCTCTGAGTGTCTTGCGCTAAAACGGCATAGTGCTGAGATGTTGCAGCTCTGTCACGCGTGGGTTCGATTTTCGCCAGGATCGTAAGGTTGAACCCTGAGTTATTGTTTTCGTATTTCGTCCAATGGATCGGAAGTGCGGTGATGAATCCACATACTGTGGTCGGGTGCTTGCCGGCCATGGTGCTGAGCCAGAATTCTTTTTCAAAGGGCATGGCGTTGCTTGCACCTTTGACCGCGGCGCTAGAAGAGGGCGGTGCGACCGATACCTGTCCCCACAGTGGCCAGATGGATGCGTCGTTGCGAGGGACGTGGCGAAAAGCCTGCTCATAGGCCTCTGCATTGCTGAAGGCCTGACGCTGGATCGCTTGCCATGTCGCGGCCGCTGCGGGGGTTGCGATGACTTTCTCCAGATCACTGGCGGGTTGTACCGAGTTTTTTCGTGGTTGTGCATTCAAGGCAAAAATTTTTCGCCATAAATCTGTGCGCAATTGTTTGACTTGAGGGCATACCGGATATTGCATGCGGCCATTGATCGAAGTGGGAAGTGAGGTTGATCCAGCCACGACAACAGCCAATTCCGAGTCTCGATCTCCCATCTGACTACGATCATTTATGTTGGCGCTGCCAAGAATGGCGATCCGATCATCAGCGATCAGCAATTTGCTGTGAATGTAGATCTGTTCTGTGACCGGTTGCTGATTGATTTCCTCCCAGGAGCGCAAATTCAAAAGGGTCAGGTAGCGGCTCCAGTCTTCGTCTTCAAACACTCTCTTCGTTTCGGTGCGGTCTTTGAAAAACTTGATGGACTCTATGGCTTGAGTCTCTGTTTTGCCCCTGTCCATTTGAGCTTTTATGGCCATCGCTCGTTGGATACGCTTGATCAGACTCTGCTCTCCCAGAGAGAGACTTTGCATGGTCAAGTGCACTTGAGTCATCAGGTTCAGGGCATTCAATGGACCTTCTGGATGAACGGGAAGCACCATGTAAACGTGAAAGTTCTCGCCCATTTCGATTGCCCGTTCGATACGCTCAGCGAGCGCCTCGCAGAGAGGGTTCTTGATCGCATTTTGGGGTGTTTGCATGCCTTTGAGTATTTCGACGGTGGACTGGTTGCTCAGTACCTGCATCACTCCCTGTGTGAACGTCTCCGCCTCTTTGTTGCGAATCATTCTGGCAAGTTCGAAGTAATCCACATTGGCCAGGCTTTTGGGATTGTCTTGTAGATTCCCCAACCGCAGCCTGTCCTTGTATATCTCGTAGCCGGGAAGGCCTTCAATCTTCATCAGGCTTTGCATGGGTCCCGCAGTGACAGCAGCAGTTTCAGCACTGTCTGCACCGTATTCACTCTGGAAAAACTGGTTTTCAATGTAGATGAAGTGCTGCGCGCCAGAGATAGCCTGAAGCATCGCCTGCAAGCAGTTGGCTTGCACGCCGTTGGGGGCAGCAGACGTCAGGTTATGCCCTGCCTTGGCAGCGCCTTGTCGCTCTTCGTTGCGCATGCGCATCGGGGCGCTGCGAAGAACCTGTACGTTCATTTCGCCCGTGGGCGCGACACGTTCGGGTTGCGCAAGATAGTGAGCCTTGAAAGGGACAGGCTCGAGGTTTTTCGTCGCAAATTTCAGCAGACCGATCAGCGCGCTTGGCATTTTTTGCACCTTGCCATCAAAGCGAGCCTGCAAACTGTTCCATCGGTCAATAAAGTTGCGCGACAAGTCATAAACAGAGCTGCCCTCCAGGCGCATGTGGACGTCATGCCAAGGCATTCGCGGCTGCGTTTTGTCGTCGAGCATCATCCCACCACGCGGCAGCAGGCGAGTCGCTGGATCGGCCAGGTACGAATAGGGCTCGTCCTTTTGAGTCTCACTCAAACGATCAAGTACCGAATGCAGATAGAGGATGAATGGCGTGGCGATCTGCTCAAGTTCCTGCAGGGCTTTGGCAGTAAGAATCGGAGAAGGTGTGTTGTTGATCCAGGCGTAAAAAGCCCCCAGTCCAGTCTGCTGGATCCATAGACTGGTCAGTTCGCTGCCCTCGTTCAACAACTTGTCCGTGAGCTGCCCTCCAGACTTTATGATTTGCGTGGCCCAAGTCGACAGGTCCTGTTGCAGTTGATCCAACTGCGGAGTGACTCTTTGCACCCACATCTGGACTTCACTCTTGAGCTGGCCGACCTGATTTTGCAGTCTGGCGCGGCCCGATTGAGTCATGGACGTCAGCATCGGAACTTTCTGTTGCGCGCGTACCAACCAGTCTTCGACTCGTTGCTGAATGGCTGAAGCTTCTTGCGGTTTTTCCAGCCACACACCGATCGCCAGACTTATGGATTTTGCCTCCTGACGCAATTCAGTCAGGGTACTGTCGGTTTTTTTCAGAGTCTGAGCTTCTTGATCGATAGTGTTAACCGCGCCGTCCAGTGAGACCTTCCATTGACGCAGGGTGTTTTTCCAGGCTTCCAGGTTGTCACCGGTCATCTGTCTTTTAACAAACTCGGCAATATAAAGGACGCTTCCGGTGGAGTACGCAGCGCCTGCGCCAAGCAAGCGCATGCCATCCTTGCCCTTGTCCGAGAACCACTCACCCACCTCTTTTTTTGCCTGACGGAGTACGTTGAACATTTTGTTGTCCATGGCCCAGGCCAGCTTGCGCTGGGCTTTGCTCAGCACATCGCCTTCCAGCAACGCTGCGCTGATCAACTCGACGGTCGTCATGTAGGGGTATTGTTGGTGTGGATCGATTTCCTTGAGCGCAGGGATGCAAGGGTTGTAAAACTCGTTCGCAGTTCTTCCATCGGCGGCAAGCCGAAAGTTGTTGTCATCACGACGGCCATAGGCGAGGTCGATTCCGCCGACGTAAGCAACTTCGTTGTCGATCACTACCATTTTCTGATGGTGAGAAAAGAACAGCCCGAGACTACCCATATCACTTTGCTGGATCGCTGGCAGACACCAGACTTTTTTCTTCTTGAGACCTGCGTTCAGAATAAATGCAGCCACCATGGTTTCCAGGTCGCCAGTATCGACGGCAGCCTTGGGGGACAACCACGGCATGAGGTAGATATCCGGCGTCTCACCTTTTTTTCGCAGAGCGTGATTCAGGCAGTCCCAAAGACGGGTGTCACCCTCAAGGCGGACTTCGTAGTTGATTTGCCAACCGGAAATGAAAATCGACTTTTTGGCGTTTTTAATCGCACTGGCGACGTCTTTGAAGTAATCGCTACCGGTAGTGAAAAATTTGACCAGGTTGCCCGGGCGCTCTGGTGAAAAGGCTTCGCCATACGTTGAGTTACCCTTGATGAACCAACCTGGTGCAGAAGTGGCAGTGAAGGCTTCTCCGTCTTTCGAGTTCAGCTGGTTCAGTTGTTTGGACTGAATGCCGTTCAAATGGCTCATGCCTTGAATTCCTTTAACTTGTCGAACAGTGCGATGCCGTCAGCCATGGTCAGGTTCTCCAGGGCACTGCGCTTGTCGGTGCTGGCTTGCGCATGATCTGGATTCGCGTGGGGCTCGCTGCTGAAGTCCATGCTGGCCAATGCCAGCATTTCACGCTGAACCTCTGACCACCCCGTGTCGGTATGCGCTTTCAGGGCGACACACTGGCCTGGGTAAACCAACCAGAACAGTTCCGGATTCTGCGAGTATTCGAGGGAGAGTTTTTTCTGCGCCTCCTCGGAAAGAATGACCCTGCCGTCGTCATCGGTTTCGCCTTTGGCAATGACATCACTTTCGGGTACACGGCCCAGTTTCTTCCAGGTGGGCTCACTCATTTTGATGATTCGCCACGCAGTATTGGCCAGCGCGAAGGATCCCTCGCCTGGCCTGTCCGCTAGACGAATATCGAAACGAAGGTTTTTCTGTTCGACAGGTGCGACGGGTGATTGCGCATTGCCCTGAGCGCGATCCATCAGGTGGCCTGCCTTGTCCTTATCCACAGGAATCGGCAGGGTGGGTGTCAGTATCGCAATCCCCGAACCACTTCCAGCCGCACCCCCGGCATTGATTTTCACCACTGGGCCGATCACCGTGATGCCGCCGCCATCGAGTTTGATGAAGCTGCCACCGGCCTTGATTGTCAGCTCCGTACCGGCCTCAATCACCATTTTATCGCCAGCCCTGAGATGGATTTCCTGGCCAGCGCTGGTCAGTTGGGCGGTGCCGAGTTTGACGTGCTGGTTCTGGCCGACGGTCAGGTGATCGTTGGCTTTGACCTCAACCTTGCGGTCGGAAATCGTGGTGCGGTGTTCTTCAGCCTTCAGCTCTGTGTAGGTGTTCTTAACTACCGTGTCGTGACGTTCATTGCCGACCCGAATCTTCTGGTCATGCTCGACGTTTTCATCCCAATCGCGCTGGGCGTGGATGTAGATCTGCTCCGCGCCTTTTTTGTCTTCGATGCGCAGTTCGTTGTACCCACCGCCACCCGGTGAGCTAAGCGTTTTGAACACGCTGCGGGTCTTGTTCGCCGGCAGTGCATACGGCACCGGGTTTTCCTTGTGGTACAGGCAGCCGGTGACGAGGGGCTGGTCGGGGTCACCTTCAAGGAAGGTGACGAGGACTTCCATGCCGATGCGCGGGATGGAGATGGCGCCGTAGCGGTCGCCGGCCCAGGAGCTGGAGACGCGCAGCCAGCAGCTGGTTTTGTCGTCGGCGAGGCCTTCGCGGTCCCAGTGGAATTGCACTTTGATGCGGCCGTACTGGTCGCAGTGGATTTCTTCGCCTTTGGGGCCGGTGACCATGGCGGTCTGGCTGCCGAGTACGCGTGGTTTCGGGTGTTCGAGGGCCGGGCGGTAGAACACGTCCCACGGGGTGGCGAGGAAGGTGTTGCGGTAGCCCTGGTGGAAGTCGTCCTTGTTGTCGGTGGTGTCGCTGGTCACGCCTTCTTCGAGGACTTGCGGCTGTTTGCCTTCGTGGACGATTTCGGTGAGCAGCCACAGGTCGTTCCACTCGCTGCGCGGGTGGTCGGACATTTCCATGAAGTGGCCGCTGACCAGTTTGGTCTGGTCGCCGCGACCTTCGGCCTGACGGTAGTCGGCGCGGTGGCGTTCGAGGGCGCGCTGGCTGAGGAACTTGCCGCGGGCGCGGTCTATGAAGCGGCCGGGGTAGTCGTAGTCTTCGAGGTCCGGCTCGGTGCTCTCGCCATCGGGCTTATAAGCCGCTTCCATTTGCAGGCGCGGTTTTTCGAAGTCGTAGTCGCGGCGTGTGGTGCGGCTGGTGCGGGTTTCCAGGCGCAGTTTGAAGCCTTTGATCACCGGCTCTTCGGCGACCATGCCGCTGCCCTGCACGTAGGCAGTTGGCTGGCCGAGGTCGGGGAACACGGTCTGGTCGTCGCCAAACACCAGCAGGTGGGCCTTTTCGCTGTGCTGGAAGTGGTAGTGAATACCTTCCTCTTCGCACAGGCGCTGGACGAAGTGCAGGTCGGTCTCGTCGTACTGCACGCAATAGTCGCGATCCGGGCATGGCTGACTGAGCTGGAAGCTATACGCGTTGCCCTTGATGCCGTGTTCTTCGAGGATCAGCGCGATGATTTTCGGCGCCGACATCTGCTGGTAGATGCGCTGGTTGGTGCGGTGATGCAGGTATTGCAGTTGCGGCACCATCGACACTTTGTAGCGGGTCAGGCGCTTGCCGGCATCGCCTTGGGCAACGCGGTAGATCTGGCCGTGGATGCCGGAGCCCTGTGGGTCGAACGCCAGAAAAGCTTGCTTGTGCAGCAGCTGTTCGAGGTCCAGATCAGGGTTTTCGCTGACCAGTTCGAGGTCGAAACGAAACGGCTGGCTGATGCCTTCGGTGCCAGTGAACGACAGCACTTGCAGGTCGCCGACGTAGTCTTCCACTTTGAGGCTGAAGTGGGTTTCGTTAGCGGGGTTGAACATCTCAGGCTCCTTGAGATTTACGCCGGTCATCCACGGGCGTTTTGCATCGGTCTGGAGAACGCAGACAGGAGCTGGATGTTAACGGGAAAAAGTTGCGCAAAAAGTTGCGCACATGGGAGGAGGTCCCCGGTGTATAAGGGTAAAAAGGAAGTGATTCAGAATGTTTCTTGGCGAAGTGCCATCAGTTAAGCCCGAAAAGACGTGGTTTTCGGGCTTATTCTGTAAGTCCGTTCAGATCAGTTGCGGGGCAAATTCCACCACCGGCATCTGCCGCTTCATCAACACCTTGCCACCGCGAATCGAATACAAAGGCAAGCCCTGACTGCGGATCACCTCGTAATCGCTGTCCGCCGACAGAATCAGCAGATTCGCCGGACGCCCCTGTTCCAGGCCATATCGCTCGCCCAAATGCATGGCTTTAGCGCTGTTGTCGGTGACCAGATCCAGCGCACTTTGCAGGTTGCGGTAACCGAGCATGTGGCAGATGTGCAGTCCGGCTTCGAGTACCCGGAGGATGTTGCCGTTGCCCAGCGGATACCACGGATCGACGATCGAGTCCTGGCCGAAACACACGTTCATCCCGGCTTCGAGCAGCTCATTCACGCGGGTGACGCCACGGCGTTTCGGGAAGTTGTCGAAGCGTCCTTGCAGGTGAATGCTTTCGGTCGGGCAGGAGACAAAACTGATCCCGGAATGCCCGAGCAGACGGAACAGTTTCGCGCAGTAGGCGTTGTCGTAGGAGCCCATCGCCGTGGTGTGACTGGCGGTGACGAGGGCACCCATGTCGCGACTGCGCGCTTCTTCGGCGAGCACTTCGAGGAAGCGCGAATGCGGGTCGTCGGTCTCATCGCAATGCACGTCGACCAGGCAACCGGTGCGCTCGGCCAGGTCCATCAGGAACTTCACCGAGCTGACACCCTGATCGCGGGTGTACTCGAAATGCGGAATCCCGCCGACCACGTCCGCGCCCATGCGGATCGACTCTTCCATCAGCTCGCGGCCATTGCGGAACGACTCGATGCCTTCCTGTGGGAACGCGACGATTTGCAGGTCGATGAGGTGGCGGCTTTCCTCGCGCACTTCGAGCATGGCTTTCAGTGCGGTGAGTTGCGGGTCGGTAACGTCGACGTGGGTGCGCACGTGCTGGATGCCGTGGGCGGCCAGCGTTTGAATGGTTTTTTTCGCGCGGGTCTTGGTGTCTTCTTCGGTGATGGTGACCTTGCGCTCGCCCCAGCACTCGATGCCTTCGAACAGCGTGCCGCTCATGTTCCAGCGCGGCTCGCCGGCGGTAAGGGTGGCGTCGAGGTGAATGTGCGGCTCGACGAAGGGCGGCACCACCAGATTGCCGCCGGCGTCGAGGTCATCCGGACCGAGGCTCGGCGCTTCGGTCTGGCGGGCGATGCTGCGGATCAGGCCGTCTTCAAGGTGCAATTCGTGCAAACCTTCCTGGTTGCGCAAACGGGCGTTGATGATGTGCATCAGGCGAATCCTTTTTTATAGGTCTTGTAGTGGCGCGGTCGCGCTGCGAGCGCCGAGCACGCCGGTAACGATGACATACGTTAGCGCGGCAGCGGCGATCCCTACCAGCGGCGCAACCCACGGCGAGTTGAACGCGGCGACGGTGCCGACCGCATAGGCCCCGAGTCCCGGCCAGTTGAACGCCGGCAACCGTGCGTCGGCCAGACGCGGATAGTGCCCGCGCCAGCGGTAGAAAAAGTCGGCCATGATCACTCCGCCGATCGGCGGAATCACCGTGCCGAGCAGAATCAGGTACGGCACCAGCATGTCGTACATACCGAGCAAGGCGAGCAGGGTGCCGATCACTGCGCCGGCGAGGGTCACGGTTTTGCGTCGGTCGGTGCGCAGCAGGTTGCAACCAGCGACGGCGAAGTTGTAGATGGTGTTGTCCTGGGTGCTCCAGATGTTCAGCAACAGCATGGCCATCGCGGCCATGGCGAAACCTTGCAACAGCAGCACTTCAACCACGTCCGGTTGCTGATAGACGATGGCGCCGTACGCGCCGATCAATACCATCAGGCCATTGCCGATGAAAAATCCGATCAGGCTGGCCAGTACCGCGACCCGCGCCGAACGTGAAAAACGTGTCCAGTTGGTCGCCTGAGTGGCGCCACTGACGAAGGTACCGAACACCAGTGTGATCGCGGTCGACCAGTCCAACGAACCGCTCGGTACCACGCTGAGCAAGCCTTCGAACCCACCGACTTTCACCGTCGCCACCCACATCGACAGCATCAGCAGCAACATCATCGCCGGCACCGCGATGTACGACAGAATCTCCAGTCCGCGATAACCGACGTACGCCGTGGCACAGAACATCAGGCCGAACAACACCATCAGCCCGAGCACCGTGCCTTCATCGAGATCGAAATATTTACCGAGCACCACCGCAGCCGTCGCCGTGCCCCAGGCGTACCAGCCGATCTGGGTGAAACCAAGGATCAGGTCGCTGAGCTTGCTGCCGACTTCGCCGAAACAGAAACGCCCCATCAGTACCGAGTTGAGGCCGCTCTTGAAAGCGATGTAGCCCAGGCCCGCCGCATACAGACCCAGCAGCAGATTGCCGACGATGATCACCGCCATCATCTCGCCAAAACTGAACGCCACGCCGAGCTTGCCGCCGGCAAACATGGTCGCGGTGAAAAACGTGAAGCCCAGTAACACCATGGCCGTGGAGGCGAGGCCTTTGCGCGCGTGCATGGGGACTTCGCTGAGGGGGTAATCGTTGCCGGGATCGTTCTGCGTCATGGGGCGGTCCTTGCTGGAAGAGAGGAGACGCGGGGGAGGGTTGCAGTGGTCGTGCCAAATGCCGGTTGGCGCGGGTTATGTATAGACGAGTCGCGCGGATTGGCGCGAAAGCGGTGCACCTGAATGCACTCAAGCCCAATGTGGGAGCGAGCCTGCTCGCGAAGGCGGTGTGTCAGGCGACATCTGCAGTGGCTGATATTGCGCTTTCGCGAGCAGGCTCGCTCCCACAGGGGGAGGGTGTTGGCTCAGAGGAAGCGCAGCAGGGCGGCGACGATGGCTTCGGGGGCGTCTTCCTGGACGAGATGGCCGGCGTTGGCAATCGGCTGGAATTGTGATCCCGGGATCATTTGATGTAACGCTCGGCCACGCTCGATGGGAATCCACTGATCGTCTTCGCCCCAGAGAATCTGCACCGGGCAGCGAATTGTCGGGTACAGCGGTTCGGCCTCGCGGGTGTAGCGTTCGTCCATCTGCGCAATCTGCCGATAGAACGCCGCTTGCCCCGGATCGCCGAGCCACGGTTGTACATAGGGAGCGAGTTCGTCGTCAGGAATATCCCGGTGAATCGCCCCGCGAATATAGGTCGGCACGATGGCGCGCTGGATGTAGTCGGGCAGGCCGCTGAAGGCCGCTTCATGCTGACGAACATGCTGCACGAACGGCGAACCCCACGGCGTCAGCGCCACCGGATCGATCAGCGTCAGGCTGCGATAATCCTTGCCGTTGAGCAGATGCGCTCGCAGCACAGTGGCGCCGCCAAAGTCGTGAGCGACGACGTCGGGGTTTTGAATATTCCAATGGTCGAGTAACTGCGCCAAGAGTTGATTTTGCACACCGAGGGAAACATCGGAGTCGGGCTGCTCGGAGCGCCCGTAGCCCAGCAGATCGAAGTAATACACGCGATGAGTCGTGAAAAAGTGCGGTGCAATCCGGTGCCACACGTACGACGAAAACGGCGTGCCATGCACGAACACCAGCGGCGGCCCATCGCCGCGCACGGCGTAGCGAACCTGTCGGCCGTTGAAGTCAAAGACCTGATCCAGCAGCCAGTCCGTCATGGGCCTGTCCTCTTGGCGGGTGGGAGCCAAAAAGCATAGGCGTAAAAAAACAGCCGTGAAGGCTGTTCTCTGGCAAGTCACTGTTTCCTTGTGGGAGCGAGCCTGCTCGCGAAGAGGGCGTATCAGTCGATATCAATGTCGGCTGACACACCGCTTTCGCGAGCAGGCTCGCTCCCACGGGATAGTTGGGGTGTCAGAAGTTATTCACCGCGATAGATGCAACCGCTGGTGCACGTCTCGTGAATACGGATCGCGCTCAGTTCCGGCAGCAACGGCTTCATTTCATTCCAGATGAATTTGGCCAGCACTTCGCTGGTCGGGTTTTCCAGACCGGGAATGTCGTTCAAATAGTTGTGATCGAGACGCTCGTACAGCGGCTTGAAGATCGCTTTGATCTCGGAGAAATCGCGGATCCAGCCGGTATGCGGATCGAGGTCGCCGCTGAGGTGAAGCGCCACTTTGAACGAGTGACCGTGCAGACGCCCGCACTTGTGGCCGTCCGGGACGTGCGGCAGGCGGTGGGCGGATTCGAAAGTAAATTCCTTGAAGATTTCCACAGTATTTTCGGCTCTGTTCAGATGGCGTTTGCCGCAGCGATTCGGGCAGGCGGCGAGTTTACCAGCTTGTGTTTGGCCGTGCTGACTAAAGGGTCAGCAAGCGCTCGGCGAGGCGACCATTGGCAGTCAGTTCGAGGAATTCATCGCCGAGGCGGCGGCTCTCGTCCATCGCCGCGTGCCAGTATTTCTGCCGGCTCGGCGCATCACCCATGAAGCGTTTGAAGTCGTTGCGGTCGGGCAGTTTGCCGTAGGGCAGGCGCGCCAGATATTCCTTCGACGGCGCGAGCAGCAGCACGTCCTGCAAGCGTTCCACTGAGGCCTTGCGCCATGGCAGGGTCTTGTCGAACCAGCCGGGAATCACCCGGTCGGTGAAGTGTGGATAGAGCACGATGCCGTCGCCGCTGTAGGGCAGGTCGAGGTGATAGTCGAGCAGACCACCGTCGCGGAAAGTGCCGGCGCCAGCACCCGGCAAGTCGCGCACGCCTTCCATGACCATCGGAATCGACCCCGACGCCAACAAGGCCTGACGCAGGTTGCTGGCATTCAGGGCGACGAAGCGTGACGGAAAATCGTTCAGCGCATTCACCGGTGGGGCGAGGCGCGGGTCGTGGATGATCAGTCGTTCGAAGTGCCGCGACAGCCGTGCACGACCGCGCAGGTTGTCGGCGATCACCGAGCCCAGCGCCAGACCGAGGCGACCGCGATGATCATCGGCCAGACGTCCCTGACTTTTCACCACCATGATGTTCAAGCGGTAATGGGCGTTGTCGAGGATGCTCGCGTCGCGGCCATCGAGCAGGTCGTTGAGCATGCGTTGCGAGCTCTGACTGATCTCGGCCATGGTCACGCCTTTGTTGAAATTCTGCTCGGCGTACAGATGGCCGAGACGACGGATGCCTTCGGCGGCGTCCGGCAGACAGGCACTGGCGAAGCGCCAGGAACCGACCGAGGCGCCAATCAGCGAGCGTTCACGCGGTGCGCTCGGCAGCCACTCGCCGAACAACGCCAGATCCAGCCCCTGAATCCCCAACGCCTTCGGCCCACCGGCAGCGCCGGGCAGGGTGCCGACGTCGGCGGCGTTCAAGCCCTGGGCACGAATGCGCGCCATGGCGCGTGGGCCGGCCTTGAGGGTGAGGGCGGGGAATTTGATGTGGATGGCGGTCATACCGGTCTCGATCGTTAGCAAGCGAACAATTATAAGCACATGTTACAAAACCTTGTAGGAGTGAGCCTGCTCGCGATAGCGGTGTGTCAGTTAACACTTATTTGACTGATAGACCGCTATCGCGAGCAGGCTCACTCCTACAGGGGTTGTATGTTGATTAAGAGCAATGATGGCAATTCAGTTTCAGTTAAGTTGATCCCGTTAAGGTGCCCACCGTTAAGCAATACATAAAAATACGGAGACACCATGAAAACCCTGACTGCCCTGTCCATTGCCTCGATCATCGGTCTCACTGCCAGCACTGTTCACGCCCGCGATCTCGGCCCTGACGAAGCCCTGCGTCTGCGCGACGCTGGTACTATCGTCTCCTTCGAGAAGCTCAACGCCACCGCGCTGGCCAAACATCCGGGCTCGACGATCACCGACACCGAGCTGGAAGAGCAGTACGGCAAGTACATCTACCAGATCGAAATGCGCGATCCGCAGGGGCTGGAGTGGGATCTGGAATTAGACGCGGTGACTGGGCAGGTTCTCAAGGATCATCAGGATACGTAATGAAGGTTAATGTTCGCGCCACCCGCCGCACGGCGTTGGCGCTGGTGATGTGTTGCTCGACGGCGATGGCTCGCGACCTCGGCCCGGACGAAGCGCTCAATTTGCGCAAGCAGGGCGTGATCCTGCCGCTGGAGCAAGTGCTGCAGCAGGCGATGGATCGCTATCCCGGGGCGAAACTGCTGGAAGTCGAGCTGGAAGAAAAACACGACGTCTACATTTATGAAGTCGAGTTGCTGACCGTCGAAGGTGTCGCCCGAGAGCTGCACTTGAAGGCCGATACCGGCGAACTGGTGAAAGACAAGGAAGATTGATCGATGCGTTTGCTATTGGTGGAAGACCACGTACCGTTGGCCGACGAATTGCTCGCCGGCCTGCAACGCCAGGGCTACGCGGTGGATTGGCTGGCGGACGGGCGCGATGCGCTGTATCAGGGCAGCAGCGAGCCGTATGATCTGATCATTCTCGACCTCGGCCTGCCCGGCGTGCCGGGGCTTGAAGTGCTGGCGCAGTGGCGCGCCGGTGGTCTGGCGATTCCGGTGTTGATCCTCACGGCGCGCGATTCCTGGGCCGAGCGCATCGAAGGCCTGAAGGCCGGTGCCGATGATTACCTGACCAAACCGTTTCACCCCGAAGAGTTGCAGTTGCGCATTCAATCGCTGTTGCGCCGCTCCAAGGGCCAGTCCAATCAGCCGACCTTGCAGGCGGCCGGGCTGCATCTGGATGAGGGCCGCCAGTGCGTGGTGCGCGATGGCGCCGACATTCAACTGACCGCCGCCGAATTCCGTCTGCTGCGGTATTTCATGCTGCACCCGGAGCAGATCCTCTCCAAAAGCCACCTCGCCGAACACCTATACGACGGTGAAACCGAGCGCGACTCCAACGTCCTCGAAGTGCACGTCAATCATCTGCGGCGCAAGCTCGGCAAAAGCGTGATCGAAACCCGTCGCGGCCAGGGTTACCTGTTCGGCGGGCAAGCTTCGTGAGGTCGATCCAGCGCCGTTTGAGCCTGGGTTTGATCAGCGTGATGGTGGTCGTCGGTGTGGTGGTCGCGCAAACCAGTCTGTGGTTGTTCGAAGTGGGTTTGCAGCGTTATCTCGAAGCCGGTTTGCGCAACGACAGCGAAAGTTTGCTGGTGGCATTGGTGCGTGGGCCGCAAGGCCTGCAACTGGATGAGCGGCATTTGTCACCGGCCTATCAGCGGCCGTTTTCCGGGCATTACTTCCGCATCGATTTTGCCGACAGCCATTGGCGTTCGCGCTCGTTGTGGGATCAGGATCTGCCGCTGCTCGACCATCCCGGGCTGCACAGCAATCTGCAACTGGGCCCGGACGGTCAGCAGTTGCTGGTGCTGCGCTCGGATTATCGACGCTTGGGCCAGTCGATTTCGATCAGCGTCGCGCAGGATTACACGCCGGTGCGCGAGAGCTTTCAGCGCATGCGTCAGATCGGCCTCGGCCTTGGGCTGGCGGCGTTGCTGTTGATTCTGTTCTTGCAGCGCTTGACCGTACGCCGCGCGTTGAAGCCGCTGGAAAAGGCCCGCGAACAGATCGCGCAATTGCAGCAGGGCCAGCGTTCGCAACTCGATGATCAGGTGCCGGTGGAGCTGGAACCGCTGGTGGCGCAGATCAACCATTTGCTTGCCCACACCGAGGACAGCCTCAAGCGTTCACGCAATGCCTTGGGCAACCTAGGGCACGCGTTGAAAACGCCATTGGCCGTGCTGTTGAGCCTGGCGTCCAGCGAAAAACTCGATGCCCATCCTGAGCTGCGTAAGGTCCTCAAGGAACAGCTGGAGCAGGTGCAGCAGCGGCTCAATCGTGAATTGAACCGGGCACGGCTGTCCGGTGATGCACTGCCGGGGGCGCTGTTTGATTGCGATGCGGAGCTGCCGGGATTGCTGGCGACGTTGAACATGATTCATGGCGAGCATCTGGCGCTGAGTTATGTCGCGCCAGCGGGGTTGCAGTTACCGTGGGATCGAGAGGATTTGCTCGAGTTGCTCGGCAATCTTTTGGACAACGCCTGCAAGTGGGCGGACGCCGAGGTGCGTCTGAGTGTGATTGAGCGTACGGATGGCTTTGCGCTGAGCGTGGAAGATGACGGCCCGGGGATTCCCGAAGAACAGCGCGCTCAGGTATTCAGTCGTGGCACGCGGCTGGATGAACAGACCCATGGGCATGGCCTGGGGCTGGGGATTGTCCGCGATATTGTCGAGACCTGGGGCGGGTTGCTGGTGTTGGGCGAGAGTGAGTGGGGTGGGTTGAAGGTGGTGATCGAGTTGCCTCGGCGGTGAGCCTCTGAAAGCCCCTCACCCTAACCCTCTCCCGGAGGGAGAGGGGACTGACCGAGGTGTTTGTTCGAGGTACACCGACGTGAGATACCGAGTCGAACTCAGGTTTTGAAAGCCTCCCCGTGACCGGAGATACCGAGCCGAACTCAGATTTTGAAAGCATCCTCGTGATCTGAAATGCCGAGCCGAACTCAGGTTTTGAAAGCATCCTCGTGATCTGAAATGCCGAGCCGAACTCAGGTTTTGAAAGCATCATCGTGATCTGAAATGTGGAGTCGAACTCAGGTTTTGAATGGCACGGAGATCGGCTCCCTTTCCCCCTCGCCCCCTTGGGGGGAGAGGGCTGGGGTGAGGGGGGAATTCAACTGACACCCCACAACCTTCGGATCACACCCGAAACTGATCCATCAAACTCTGCTGCTGATTCGCCAGGCTATTGAGCGACTGGCTCACCCGCGCCGACTCATTCGCCTGCCCGGACAGCGACTCGGTGACATCGCGAATCGTCGCCACGTTATTGTTGATCTCCTCAGCCACCGCACTTTGCTCTTCAGCGGCGCTGGCAATCTGCAGGTTCATGTCGCTGATCACCGTCACCGCATCGCCAATCTGGCGCAGCGCGGTCACCGCTTGGCCAACCTGTTCGACACTGCCCTGAGCCTGACGATGGCTGTTGCCCATCGACCCGACCACATCCTGCGTACCGCTCTGCAACTGCTCGATGACCTGACGGGTTTCTTCCACCGATTCCTGTGTGCGGCGAGCGAGGTTGCGTACCTCATCAGCGACCACGGCAAAACCACGTCCGGCTTCACCAGCACGTGCCGCTTCGATCGCGGCGTTGAGCGCCAGCAGGTTGGTCTGCTCGGCAATCGCGCGAATGGTTTCCAGCACCGCGCCGATTTTCTCGCTGTTGGCGGCGAGGCCTTCGACCTGCACCATCGCTGCGCTCATGTCGGCGGCGAGGGTGTCGATGCTCGCGGTGGTGCGGTCGATCACGGTCAGGCCCTGACGGGTAGCGCGATCGGCATCCTTGGCCGCCTCGGCAGCCTGCGCGGCGCTGCGGGCGACGTCTTGCGCAGTGGCGCTCATTTCGTGGGATGCGGTGGCGACCTGATCGACCTGCCGATATTGCTGCTCCATGCCGGCGCTGGTCTGGGTGGCAATCGCTGAGGACTGGTCGGCGGTGTTGCGCGCATCCTGCACCGAGCGTTTCACCTCGGCGATGATCGGCTGCAACTTGTCGAGGAACTTGTTGAACCAACCGGCCAACTGACCGAGTTCGTCCTTTTTGTCGTAGGCCAGACGGCGGGTCAGGTCGCCTTCGCCGCTGGCGATGTCTTCGAGCATGTGCGCCACGCCGAGGATCGGTTTGGTCACGCTGCGCGCCATCAGCCACACCAGCAGCAAGCCGATCAACGCCGCCAGCACGCCAAGGCTCAGTTCGATCAAAGTGCCCGAGTTATTGCTGGCATCCAGTTGTTGCTTGAGCGCCTCGGCGCGGCTGACCAGGACCTTTTCCGGTACGTCGAGCAACACGCCCCACGACGGGCCCCCGGGAATCGGCGGGAACGGCGACAGCACTTTCAACTGGCCGTTGCTGTGCAGGCTGCTGACGGTTGTGCTGGAAGCGAGTTTGCTCAGCAGTTCGGCGCCGCTGATTTTGTCCACGGCATCCAGACGCTGACTGAGTTTGCCGGCATCCGGGCTGTAACCGGCGAGCAGGCCGGCGGGGCTGATGATGCTCACGGCGGTCTGGCCGTCATAGAGCTTCTTGCTCGCGCCCTGACTGATGGCTTGCAGACTGTTGAGGTTGATGTCGACCGACAGCGAGGCGATGACTTTGCCATTGACCATCAGCGGGAAGACGATGCTGGTCATCAGCACTTTTTGCCCGTCGATCACATAGAAGTAGGGTTCGATCACACACGGCTTGAGCGTAGCGCGCGGGCAGGTGAACCAGGCGTTCGCGGCTTGGCCGCTGGGGCCGGTGCTGGTGTCGGCCATGTCGCTTTCCGGCAGGGCCATCGAGGTGACTTTGCCTGGCGTTGGTTGCGACCAGTACAGGGCGAAACGGCCCTTGTCATTGCTGCCCAATTCGGCTTGGCCGGCGAACAATTCGTCCTTGCCGTCCAGCGCGTTGGCTTCGAACACCAGCGACAGGCCGAGCAAGTCCGGGTTGGCTTGCAGCGCCGATTTGACCTGGCGAGTCATGTCTTCGCGCAGGTCGAAGGCATCGAGGAAGCGTTTCTCGGCCTGTTCACGCAGGAACAAAACCTGGCGCGAAAAACCGTGGCCGTACTGATAGGCGTCCATGAACTGCTGGCGGATGCCGGCAGCCTGCACCTCACCTTGCGACTCGATGCGCGCTTGCGCCGACTCGGTGAGCATTTCCATGCTCGAAGCTTTCACCAGTGCAGAACTGTGCTCCATGCGATACAGCGAAAGACCCACCAACAGGGTCACGACACCGGCCAGGCAGAGGCCGGCGAGCAGGGTGATTTTCCATTGGATGGAAAGTTGTCTGAGCGACATGGAGACGTCCTTATTCGATAAATATCTGAGACTTTGCACTGTAACGGCCGCAAATCGGCTTTCTTTATCCTTGAAACTCAATATGGCGGATTGCCGCACCCGAAATCGCCCGCTCGCTTTGACACTGCGGCCACTCTGCGGCACAGTGCGCGCCCTTCTAATAAGACCCTCTTTGCAAATCCGCCGGTTAAGCTTTGGCGGACTCTTTCTGTCTGGCGGTCGGTTTTCCACCGCAGTGTTTTTTGAGGTAGTGAAATGAATGCAGTCATAGCGGCAGTCGGCGTCATGCTGATTCTCAGCCTGTCCCGCGTGCACGTGGTGATCGCCTTGATCGTTGGCGCGCTGGTCGGCGGCCTGACCGGTGGTCTGGGCATCGATGCCACGCTCAAGGCGTTCAACAGCGGCCTGGGCGGCGGGGCGACGGTGGCGTTGTCCTACGCGTTGCTCGGCGCTTTCGCCGTGGCGATTGCCAAGTCTGGCCTGGCCCATGCGCTAGCCGACAAGGCCCTGGCGATGGTCGACCGTCAGCATGCGACTGGCGGTGGCAGCGTCAAATGGCTGCTGATCGGCCTGTTGTGGGTGGTGGCGATCGCTTCGCAGAACATCCTGCCGATCCACATCGCGTTCATTCCGCTGCTGGTGCCGCCGCTTCTCTATGTACTGACCAAGCTGCAACTCGACCGCCGCTTGATCGCCTGCGTCATGACGTTCGGTCTGATCACCCCGTACATGTTCCTGCCGGTGGGCTTCGGTAACATTTTCCTCAACGAGATTTTGTTGGCGAATGTTGCGCGCAGCGGCGTCGACATCAGCGGCATCAACGTCACCCACGCCATGGGCCTTCCGGCGCTGGGCATGGTCTTTGGTCTGGCGATGGCGTTTATCAGCTACCGCAAGAAACGCGTGTACGACCTGGCGAAGATCGAGCAGGTCGAGCAAGTCGCGGTGCAGTACAACCCGCTGAGCCTGATGATTGCCGGTGTGGCGATTGCCGCTGCGTTCATTGTGCAGTTGCTGCTGGACTCGATGATTATCGGGGCACTGGTCGGTTTTCTGATCTTCTCGGCATCAGGCATCGTGAAATGGCGCGAGACCGATGACCTCTTCACCGAGGGCATGAAGATGATGGCGATGATCGGCTTCATCATGATCGCCGCGTCTGGTTTTGCCGAAGTGATGAAGGCCACTGGCGAAGTGCAGACGCTGGTTGAATCCTCGGCGTCGTGGATCAATCACAGCAAGGGCATCGGTGCACTATTGATGCTGCTGGTCGGGTTGCTGGTGACCATGGGCATCGGTTCGTCGTTTTCCACTGTGCCGATTCTGGCAGCGATTTTCGTGCCGCTGTGCGTGCAACTTGGCTTCAGCCCGATCGCGATTGTATGCATCGTCGGTACCGCTGGTGCGTTGGGCGACGCCGGTTCGCCTGCTTCGGATTCGACGCTGGGCCCGACCTCCGGCCTGAATATCGACGGTCAGCATCACCACATCTGGGACACCGTGGTGCCGACGTTCCTGCACTACAACCTGCCGCTGCTGGCGTTCGGCTGGGTGGCCGCGATGGTTCTTTAAACCCCACGTCTCCCCTGTAGGAGTGAGCCTGCTCGCGATAGCGGTGTATCTGTCAGTACATCTGCCAACTGATACACCGCTATCGCGAGCAGGCTCACTCCTACAGGGGATGGGGTGACCACGGACTCAACTTTTGCTTGCGCGTGCCGTTAAAGCCTTTAACCACGCCAATAAAACCAAAAGAGTGAGCTCCCACAATGCGCCTGAGCCTCAAGGCTAAAGTCCTGTCCCTCGCCGTTCTCCCGGTGTTGCTCTTTGCGCTGGTCATCAGCCTGACCACGCTGTTCATCCTCCAGGAACAGGCGCACAAAGAGGTCGAACAGACCCGCGAACGCCTGCTCGGCGATGCCAAAGCCACTTTGCAAAGTTACGTCGCCGTGGCCATGACCACGATCAAACCGCTGTACGACGCGGCGGCTCCCGGTGATAACGAGGCGCGAGCGCAGGCGATCAAACTGCTGTCGGGTATTCGCTACGGCAAGGACGGCTACTTCTTCGGCTACGACTCCGAGACCGTGCGCCTGTTCAAGGCTAATGACCCCGAAGGCGTGGGCAAAAGCTTCAAGGACAACCGCGATCCGAACGGCGTCTACGTCAATCTCGGTCTGGTGAAAGTGGCGAAGGACGGCACGCACTATCTGCAATACAGCTCGCCGTTGCCGGGGAATGCCAAGGTGCTGGTGCCGAAACTCGGCTACACCGAATACCTGGCCAAGTGGGACATGGCCGTCGGTACTTCGGTCAACCTCGACGGCATCGAGGCACAAGTGGCTTTGGTCGAAGCGCAGGTGCAGGAACGTGTGCAAGGCGTGGTGCTGAGCATCGTCGGCGTGGCGGTGGTGGTGTTGTTGGTGATTGCGGCAGCGGGGATGCTGCTGGCCAATACCATTTTGCGTCCGCTGAATTTGATGAAGGCCAACCTCGATGACATCGCGGCGGGCGAGGGCGATCTGACCCGTCGACTGAACATCACCAGCCAGGACGAACTCGGCGAACTGGCCGGCTCGTTCAATCGCTTCGTCGACAAGATCCATGGCCTGGTGCGGCAGATCACCGAAATGACCACGCAACTGACCGGGCTGGTGACGCAGGTGTCGGATCAGGCCCAGCGTTCGGATCAGGCGATGGAGCGTCAGCGCCACGAAACCGATCAGGTTGCCACGGCGATCAATGAAATGTCCGCCGCCGCACAAGAAGTAGCGAAGAGCGCGCAGAACGCCGCCGTCGCCGCTCAGCAGACCGACGAAGAAGGCCAGAGCGCCAAGCGTGTGGTGGCCGGCAGCATCAAGCAGATTCATGCGTTGGTCGATGACATCCGCAGCAGCGGCGTGTCGCTCGATAGCTTGCAGCAGGACGTGACGTCGATTGTCGGCGTGCTCGGGGTGATTCGTTCGATTGCCGAGCAGACCAACCTGCTGGCATTGAACGCGGCGATTGAAGCGGCGCGGGCTGGTGAAGCCGGGCGCGGGTTTGCCGTGGTGGCGGACGAAGTACGGGCGTTGGCCAGTCGAACGCAGATCAGCACCCAGGAGATTCAGGGCATGATCGATCGCTTGCAGGCGGGCACGCAATCGGCGGTCGAGGCGATGCGCCGCTCCAGCGAGGCGGGTGACGGCACTTCGCAGCAGGCCAATCAGGCCGGGGCTTCGCTGGATGCGATGGCCGAGCTGATCGCGACGATCAACTCGATGAACGCGCAGATTGCCAGCGCGGCGGAGGAGCAGACGGCGGTGGCCGAAGAGATCAACCGCAGCGTGCATCAGATTGCGGTGGCGGTGGACAGCGTGGCCGATGAAACGCAGTTGGGTGCGCAGACGTCGCGTAGTCTGGCGGAGCTGGGGCAGCGCCTTGGCAAACTTGTGGGCCAGTTCCGGATCTGACAGCGTGAAAAGCCCCTCACCCTAACCCTCTCCCGGAGGGAGAGGGGACTGATTGGGGGATGCTTTGGAACTACGCCGACCTGAAACAGCTTTACCGAATCCATAATCGACAGAATCTTTCCGGTCGATGGATGACCCGAGACACCTCGGTCAGTCCCCTCTCCCTCCGGGAGAGGGCTAGGGTGAGGGGCTTTTGATCTTCAAAGACTCAAGGTCGATCCCAATAGGGCACTTCACCAAAGCATTCGACAAAGAAATCAATCACCGTCCGCACCTTCACCGACAACCGCCGGCTCCCCGGCCACAACACCGCAATCTGCTGCGGCTCCAGGCTGTTCGACACCTGATAGTCCCCCAGCACCGGCACCAGCGTGCCATCGCGCACCGCTTCGCCAATCAGCCAGGACGGAAACATCACCAGCCCCAAACCCTGTTCAGCGGCTTGGGTGAGAGTGTCGGCGTGGTTGCCAGTGATCGGGCCTTTTACCGAGTACGGCGTCCATTCCTCACCATCACGACGGAAAAACCAGCGCTGCTGGCCGGTCGCGCCTTTGTAGGCCAGGCATTGGTGTTGCGCCAGATCTTCGGGTTTCTGCGGTGTACCGTGGCGTTTGAGATACGCCGGGCTGGCCGCGACCTGAAAGCGGTGCGGCGCCAGGATCCGTGCCTGCATGCTCGAGTCGTGCAGTGGGCCGATGCGAAACAGCAGGTCGGCGCCTTCCTGCAACGGGTCGACGTAATGGTCGGTCTGCTGGATATCCAGTTGCAGCTTCGGATAACGCGCACATAACTTGCCCAGCCACGGCGTCAGATGCCGCTGGCCGAACACCACCGGGGCGTTGATGCGCACCAGGCCGGTGGGTTCGCTTTGCTGTTCTTGCAACGCTTGTTCGGCTTCTTCCAGTTGCACCAGTACCAGCCGCGCATGATGACCGAGCATGCGCCCGGCTTCAGTCGGCGTCACCGCGCGGGTGTGGCGGTAGAGCAATTGCTGGTTCAACGCCTGCTCCATCAATTGGATCTGCCGGGAAATCGACGAGGGCGCCACACCTTCGCGGCGGGCGACTTCGGAAAAACTACCGTGATCGAGCACGGCGACAAACAGCCTTAGCGCCTTGAATCCGAGTTCGTTGAGCCCGTGCATCGTTCGTCCTGCTGTGCGAGTTGCGCAAAAGTGTTGTCCGGATGCTCCCATTTATCGCACAGCTTGACCAGCCGATAATCCGCGCCATCGTTTACTTGAGTGGAATGTTGTTTATGCAGACGTTGGATGAGGTGAGCGTTAGCGCGCCGGCGACGAAATCGGGATTGCGCTTGTTGTTGCTGCCGCTGGTGATTCTCGCGGGCATGGGCTTGTCGGTGGAGGCGGGATTGCTCGGGCCGTTGGGTGTGCAGGTCGGGCATCTGTGGGCGACCTTGAGCATCTTCGGGGTTGGCTCGGCGATTCTGTTTTTGCTGCTGTTGTTTGCGGGGCCGCAAAAAGGCCCGGCCCTGACTGATCTGCCGCGTTGGCAGTTGATCGGTGGGTTTCTGGGGCCGATGTATGTGGTGGTGCTGACGTTGGCGACGCCGCATATCGGCATTGCCATGACCATGATCGCGATTCTGTCCGGTCAGGTGGGCAAGAGTGTGCTGATCGACCATTTCGGCTGGTTCGGCGCGACGCGCAAGAAGGTTAATGCCGAGCGCTGGCTGGCGTTGGGGTTGATTGTGGTGGCTTTGGTTTTGATTGCGCGGGGGTGAGTGATGAGTCTGATTATTTTGTTGGCGGTGGTGGTGTTGGCCGGTGCGGTGTTGAGCGTGCAGGCGGCGATCAATGGGCGTCTGGGCGAGTCGGTTGGGGTGTTGCGCAGTAGTTTGTTGACGTTTGTTGTGGGCGCCGTGACGACGGGGTTGTTGATTTTGTTTTTTGAGCCGGCGCATGCGGTGAGTCTGTTGGATGTGCCGAAGTGGCAGTTGACCGGGGCGTTGTTTGGTGTGGTGTACATGATGGTGATGGTCGGGGCGGTGCCGGTGGTGGGGACGGCTGTGGCGACGGTGGCGGTGATTGTCGGGCAGTTGGGGATGGGGATGTTGATTGATAATTTTGGCTGGTTGGGGAATCCGGCGATTGAGCTGTCTGGTTCGCGGATTTTGGCGATGGTGTGTTTGGGGGTGGCTTTGGTGTTTATGTATAGGAGTTCGCGTCAGGCTGGGTGAGTTGAGGTGAGTACATATCCGTTGCTGCGGTAACGGCCACTTAGGGTTCCGCCCTTACGGCGGGTCACTTTTTCCAGACGCCGAAAAAGTAACCAAAAAGGCTTGCTCCTACGTGCGGCCCGCTCGCTGGGGCTCGGGGTCCCTTCGCTCCGGGATCGATCCGGGCGCAGCGTCTCCGGTTTGCTTCGCTGCACCTACTCCCGCTGTGTTTGGCTGCGCCAAACGGTCGCTGCGCTCCCACGCCCGGATCAATCCCTCCACTCAGCCTTCCGACGTCGCCTTACAGATCAAGATCAAGAGCAGGCGAGCTGACACTCGGCCTATTGAGTGGTGAGGAGCGGGTGTTCGGCTTTGGTTTTGTGGTGGGGCTGCCCCTCACCCCAGCCCTCTCCCGAGGGAGAGGGGGCCGATGGTGGGCTTTTCGGAATTTGCGTTCACCGCGGTAGCGCACGTCGGCGTATCTCTCCCAAACACCTCAATCAGTCCCCTCTCCCGAGGGAGAGGGAGCCGATGGTGGGCTTTTCGGAATTTGCGTTCACCGCGGTAGCGCACGTCGGCGTATCTCTCCCAAACACCTCAATCAGTCCCCTCTCCCGAGGGAGAGGGGGCCGATGGTGGGCCTTTCAGAATCTGAGTTCACCGCGGTATCGCACGTCGGCGTATCTCTCCCAAACACCTCAATCAGTCCCCTCTCCCGAGGGAGAGGGGGCCGATGGTGGGCCTTTCAGAATCTGAGTTCACCGCGGTATCGCACGTCGGCGTATCTCTCCCAAACACCTCAATCAGTCCCCTCTCCCTCCGGGAGAGGGCTAGGGTGAGGGGCTCTTGATCTGGCTTGTGATCTTGCTTTGGCTTTGGCTTTGGCTTTGGCTTTGGCTTTGGCTTTGGCTTTGGCTTTGGCTTTGGCTTTGGCTTTGGCTTTGGCTTTGGCTTTGGCTTTGGCTTCGGCTTTTGATCTTTTGCCCCTTCGGCAGGCCGAGCGGAGGTGTTCATCCGGGGGGGCGCGAAGCGCCGTGCGGCGAAGCCGCACACATCGAGAGGAGGTGCAGCGAAGCAAACCGTAGGCGATGCCCCCGGATGGACACCGTAGCGAGGGAACACTGAGCCTCAGCGAAGTGCCGTACGCCGGGGCAAGCCTTTTTGGTTACTTTTTCGGCGTCTGGAAAAAGTGACCCGCCGTAAGGGCCATCCCTTTCAAGGTCTTCGGTAAAATCCCCTGAAATTTCATTCAGGGATCCCCAAACGATGTGGGCCGATGTTCTAGCGCGTTTCGAGAAAAAAGCACCTGCCAGTGTCATGGCTAAATTGGCTCTGGAGCAGGCTATTGCCCCTGAGTGGGTCGATCAGGTTTTCGAAGAGCATCGGCAACGGCAGTATTCTCGTGAGCTGCTGTTCTCGACCATCATCAAGCTGATGTCCCTTGTTTCATTGGGCCTGAAGCCATCCCTGCACGCCGCCGCGCGGCAACTGGAAGATCTTCCTGTCAGTTTGGCGGCTCTCTACGACAAGATCAGTCGTACCGAGCCGGCGCTGTTGCGCGCCCTGGTTACGGGCTGCGCTCAACGCCTGACTCCAACCATAAAAGAGCTGGGTTGCACGACGATGCTGCCGGGTTGGCAGGTTCGGGTAGTGGACGGTAATCACTTGGCATCCACTGAGAAACGTCTGGGAGCTTTACGTCACGAGCGCGGCGCCGCTCGTCCCGGTTTTTCGGTGGTGGCCTACGACCCCGACCTCGATCAGGTCATCGACCTTCAGGCGTGTGAGGATGCCTACGCAAGCGAGCGTGTTTGCGTGCTGCCGCTGTTGGCTGATGCCGAGCCGGGCCAAGTGTGGTTGGCTGATCGACTCTATTGCACGCTCCCGGTCATGGAAGCTTGTGAGCAGGCCCAGACCTCCTTTGTCATTCGCCAGCAAGCCAAGCATCCACGCTTGATTCAAGAAGGTGAGTGGCAAGAGCCGGTGCCTGTGGAAACAGGCACTGTGCGTGAGCAGATCATCCAGGTCAGAGGCGGTTACCAATGTCGGCGTGTCGAACTGACGCTTCATTCGCCAACGGACTCGGGAGACAGCAGCTTGATGTTCTGGAGCAACCTACCCCAAAGCGTCAGTGCACAGCAGATCGCAGAGCTCTATCGCCGCCGCTGGAGCATTGAAGGTATGTTCCAGCGACTGGAAGCGATTCTGGAAAGTGAAATCGAAACCCTTGGCAGCCCAAAGGCTGCCTTGCTCGGGTTCGCCACTGCGGTATTGGCCTACAACGTCCTGGCCGTCCTCAAACGAAGTGTCGAGCAAGCTCACCGGGAGACTCAGCCTGAAGGATGGGAAGCCTCCATCTATCACTTGGCGGTTCAGGTCAGGAGTGGTTATGAGGGAATGCAGATTGCGCTGCCCTCGGAATATCTTCCCGTTGTCCCTCTGGAGCAACTGGCCCAACGCTTGTTGGAGCTGGCCAGAAACATCCAGCCCAAACAAGTTGCGAAAAGCCCTCGCGGTCCCAAGGTGCCTAAACCCAAGACATGGGTTCAAGGTACAGCGGTCCATGCTCATGTCTCAACGGACAGAGTTATCAAGGCTGCCAAAACGAAAAGACCTTGAAAGGGATGGCCGTAAGGGCGGAACCCTAAGCAGCCGTTACCGCAGCAACGGATATGCCCCCAAACCCCCAAACCCCCAGCCCCACAACCCCCCAAATCTCCGACAGCTTCTACACTGGTTATCACGGCTTACCCCTCAAGCCCCAGACAACCCCCACCCAAGGAGTCTGTCCCATGCCCGATAGAAAATGCGATTGTCCCAACTGCAAGTGCACCATCAAAGAAGGCGATCATGCCTACGCCGTCCACGGCAAACACTATTGCTGCGAGGCCTGCGCCCACCACCACAAAAGTGGTGAAGAGTGTTCAACCAAGGGCTGTAAATGCGCCCACGGATGAACAACGACGCATAAAAAAGTGGAGCCTAATCAGGCTCCACTTCCAGTTTCAGGCTTTCATCCTCCAGCCGCTCGGTATGCCGCACCGTGCCCTGCAGTCGTCGGCCCTCAACCCTGACCACCACGGTTTTCGCCTGGTCGAGATCTTCCGGCAGCGGTGCCGGCACTCGCAGGGCAAAGCAAAACGGATCATCTTCGACCGCCTCCAGCCCAACGCGGCAGTCCACGCTTTTGGTGATCCGCCCGAACAGCGTATCGAGGCCGTAGTCCAGATGCGCCGGGCTGCTGATGTTGCTCATGGTGCATTCCCCCGAATGATGCCGATCGCCAGGCAGAGCTTAGCTGGTCGGTCGCCACACGACGTTTTCCACGCCGAATTTTTCCGCCATCGGTTTGCTGGTCTTCTGCACCTTCTCACGGCCAAAACGCGGGATGCGGCCGACCCCGGCGTCGCAGCTTGCCCAGTGCCACGCCTCGGCGTTGTCCATCTTGTCCGAGCGGATAATGAACGACTTGGGCGTGCCGTGAAGGGTGTAGTCGATGACATAGAGTTTTGCGTTGTTCATAAAGCCCGTATTCCTCCCTGTGGTAATAGAGGGATCGCGGCGCACCGGGAAAATTCACTCGGATTGTCCGACGGTCTCTATCGTTGGCGACGCCGTGGCGCACTGGGTACCATGGGTCTTTCGCCAACCCCAATGAATGCTCGCCATGGCCCTTGCCGCACCGCCCGATCTCAGTGATACCGACGTGCCCGTGCAACGCGTGGCGCGGACCTATCCGCGCGGCTTGTTTATCGAGCCGCATGAGCATGTCTGGGGGCAGTTGCTGTATGCGATGAGCGGGGTGATGTGGGTTGAGACGCCGCACGAAGCGCTGGTGGTACCGCCGCAGCGCGCAGTGTGGTTGCCGCCGGGTGTGCCGCACGGGATTCGGGTGGTGTCGGATCTGCAGATGCGCAATATCTACCTGCGCCCGGCGCTGGCGGCGACGCTCGATCAGACGGTGCAGGTGATCGAGGTCGGCGGTTTGCTGCGCGAGTTGATTGTCGGGCTGGTGGAGCAGGGCGACAGCGGTGATCCGGCGTATTACGAAGCGCTGGTCGGGTTGGCCTTGCTGGAGCTGAAACGCGCACGGCGTTCGCAGTTGAAAATCCCGATGCCGGACGACTCCGACCGGCGCTTGATGAATCTGTGTCAGGCGGTGATGGCGGCGCCGTCGCTGGAGATTGCTTTCGAACAGCATGCGCAAAATGCCGGAGCCAGCGTGCGCACGTTAGCGCGGTTGTTCAAGGACAGCCTCGGCATGGGCTTCGCCGAGTGGCGGCGGCAGGTGCAACTGGCGACGGCGGTGGCGGAACTGATTCAGGGCGTGGCGGTGAGTGTGATTGCCCGGGAACTCGGCTATTCACCCAGCAGTTTCAGTGACATGTTTCGCCGCGAATTGGGCGTGGCGCCCTCGCAATTCATGACTCACAGCGGATGATTAGACTGGCCTAAGACCTGTAGGCCTTCGCCTGCTCGCGATAGCGGTGTGTCATTCAACTATGCATCAGCTGACACACCGCTATCGCGAGCAGGCTCACTCCTACAATGGACTGTGTTGGCTCCAAAGGTTTGTCCGAAATTCAGAAGTCCTTGGCCGATTCCATCCCGGCCGGTTCCCTAAACTCTGTCCATTCCCTTCAAACGGCGGAGTGATTCCCCATGAACTACCTGATTTCGCTGGCCATCGGTCTCGGCGTCGGCCTGCTCTATGGCGCGCTGGATTTCCGTTCTCCCGCACCGCCGGCCATCGCGCTGGTCGGTTTGCTCGGCATGTTGGCCGGTGAACAGTTGTGGCCGATGGGCCGGCAATTGGTCGCCGGTTGGTTGTCCTGAATTTCCTCTTTTCCTTCGGTGGATGTCCTCATGAAAGCACTGCAATTCGATAAAACCGGCGACCTGTCTTCCCTGCGCTGTGTCGAGGTGCCGACCCCGGTCCCCGGCGCTGAAGAAGTGCTGGTGCAGATCAAGGCTGCCGGGCTGAATCCCAGCGATGTGAAAAACGTCCTCGGCCGCTTCCCCTACACCACGCTGCCACGGATTCCCGGTCGCGATTTCGCCGGTGTCGTCGTCGAAGGCCCGCAAGCGTTGATCGGTCAGGAAGTCTGGGGCACTGGCCGTGAGCTCGGCTTTTTCGCCGATGGCACCCATGCCGGGTTCGTCAAACTGCCGGCCAATGGCGTGGCGCACAAACCCTCGCACCTGAGTTTCACCCAGGCGGCCAGCCTCGGCGTGCCTTACACCACAGCGTGGGATGCGCTGGAACGCAGTCTGGTAACGGCCGAAACCCGTTTGCTGGTGATCGGCGGCGGGGCGGTGGCCACCGCTGCTTTGGCGCTGGCGAAAGTGCGCGGCGCGCAGTTGCTGGCAGCCGCGCGGCGCCCGGAGCAGGTGGCCGATTTGCAGACGCAGGGTTATCAAACGATTCAGCTGGATAAGCCCGAAGACCTCGGCGCGCAGGTCAACGCGGTATATCGCGGCGGCGCCGATGTGATCTTCGACACCACCGGTTTCTGGTTGCCGGCGTCGGTGGCGGCATTGGCCACGTTCGGCCGGATCGCAATCATCGCGGCGCCGGTGGACGGGCATGTGCAACTGCCGGCACTGGCGCTGTATCGCAAGGGTGGCTCGGTGGTCGGGATCAATTCGCTGCTGTATGGCGTTGCAGCCTGTGCGGCGATGCTCGAGCAGTTCGGGCGGTTCTTTGATGAAGGCTTGTTGCCGTTGCCGCAAGGGTTGGTCGAAGCGCCGTTGGCCGAAGGCCTGGCGCGCTACGCCGACGTCAATCAGGGCAGCGGTGACAAGGTCATCCTAATTCCCTGACCCACCGCAAAACCCCTGTAGGCCTTCGCCTGCTCGCGATAGCGGTGTAACAGTCACCCATGCATCAACTGACACACCGCGATCGCGAGCAGGCTCACTCCTACAGTAGATCGGTGTGTAGCTCAGGATTGCGGGACGCCGTTTTCCCACTCCGACCAGTTTTTCAGGATGTCCTGCACCAGCGGATTACCCGCGCGATAAAGATTCTCCAGCGCCGGCACAAAGCCGCCCTGATCGGCGTACTTGAGCAGGTTGTCCACTTCACTGCCGCCCGGCTCAGGACGGTCAAAGTCGGAGCCGGCGCGCACCACGGCGAGGCGTTGCACGTCGACCAGACCTTCGCGACTGGCACGCAGCAAGGCCTCATAGGTCGAGTTGTCTTCCTGCTGCGTCGTGCAGTATTCGCCCTTGTTGTCGGTCAGCAGTTTGGTCCAGACCTCGGCCCGTTCGCTCAGTCGCGTGCCGGAAAACCAGGTGTTGCCGGCCAGTGTGTCGCAGCGCGTCACCACCGGTGGTTGATTGGCCGGCGCCGACGGATATTTCAGGCGCCACGCGGCAGACTCCTTGCTTTCGCTCAGCTCGACCTTGTGGCTCAGGGCGAAAGCCTTGGCCTGCAATTTCGGGTTGAGTTCAAAGACTTCGGTCTTGTAGTCCAGCGGCGGTTTTTCGTTCGGGCCTTTGGTGTTGATGCCCAGATAACCGGTCGGCCAGCTCGACGGCGCATCGCGCGAATCGATCTCCCATTGCGTGCCGAACTCCACCAGATAATGCGCCCATGCAGCGGTGCCGATGGTCCCGTGTTTCGGGCTGATCCCGGCAATGCCGGCGATCAGGAAGTAGCTTTTGCGCAGGTCGAATTTCGGCGACAGCGCCAACGCCAATGTCGAAGCGGCCGCGTTGGTTTGACCCATGCCGGTGGTCAGCAGGCACACCTGCTGCGCGTTGCAGCGGATGCTCGGGTACTCGGCGGACAGGCCCGGCACGCGGATTTCCTGCTTCAACTCCAGGCGATCAATCCAGTGTTGTGCCTCGGGGGCGAACATGGTGATCAGCACGACTTTCGGTTGAATCGGCGCCTCGGCGGCCCACGCGGTGGAAGAGAGCAGGGCCGCGCCGGCCAGGGTCAAACGCATCATTGCTTGCATGGAAAACTCCTTGATTCAGAACTGATAACCGACGCCGGCGTAGTAACCCCAGCCGTTGGAACGCGCACGGAAATTGCCATCGCCAAAATTCAGCTCGCTGCCGTCCTCCCAGTTGCCGCCGTTGTGGAAATAACGGCCGACCAGGGTGAAGCGCAAGTGGGTGAACGAGTAGAGCAGGACGTTGGTCGCCACCGTCGCGTTGGCCGTGCGCGCAGGGTTGTCCTTGTGGATGTCCGAGCCGAAATCGAAGTTGGTGAAACCGATGTAAGTCAGCGAGGCGCCGTTGCTGAATTTGTCGATCGGCACGATGTACTTCAGTTGCGCGCGATAGCCGTCCCAGGAATATTCGTTGCTGGCGCCATAGTTTTCCCACTGATAACGACCGTAGAGGTTGGCCGACAGATTGACCCGCGAATGGGTGTCGATGTCGGTGCCGAAACCGCTGTAGAGGGTGTTGGCGCGGTTCTCTTTGCGGCTGCCATGGTCGTAGATCCAGTCGAACGCCACATACCATTCCTTGAACGGACCGATGGCCAGGCTGCGGCCGGCAAGGTAGTCGATGGAGATGCGTGGTTCGTGCTCCATGAACACCGGCGAGCCGTGATCCCACACGCCTTTGTCGTGGCTGTTGCCGATATTGAAGATCTTCGGGATGTCGATGTAGCCGTACAACTCGAACGGACCTTTGCGGCCGAAGTACTCGTATTCCAGATAGATGTCGTCGGCCGGTTGTGGGCCGAAGCTGATGTCCTTGCTGCCAATCAACATCAAGTCCTGGTTGTACCAGTCCGACAGGTACGCGCCTTTTTTCGGCGGGCTGGCTTCGGGGCTGAGGGCTTCGCCCTGGGCGGATTCTTCCTTGGCGACCGGTTGCGCCAGAGCGCTGGGGCTGAGAAGTCCGGTAACGCCGGTCAGTAGCAGGGAAACAGCGAGCGTGCACGGGAAAGGTGCGCGAAAAGGGCATGCGATGGGCATTCAAAGTCCTTTTTTTGCGGATCAGGGCCCGGATTCCGTGGGCTTGTACGGTTTTGTTACGAAAACGTTGGTATTGACGTTACGCAAACGTTTGCACAAGGCGTACCAGTTTTCTCAATGCCATGAAATATCGATGAATTCGCAAATTTAACTGACGGATTGATCAGGTATGCCTGCTCACCGCGAAACCCCTGTAGGCCTTCGCCTGCTCGCGATAGCGGTTTATCAATAAAACGTGGGCTGACTGACACACCGCCATCGCGAGCAGGCTCACTCCTACAGGTTCTGCGACAGGCCGAAGACCCATGGATACGGGCTGAAACGCTGATTCCAGAACCCTCTAGTATTAAAGTATTAACACCATTTAATCCGTGCCCCATTGCCGGGCGTCTACTAGCTTTGTCCCCAATCAACGGTTTTGTGATGACCGTCGCAGTCTTGATTCGCGTGTGGAATAAGCACGGCTCTGCGCGCCCTCAAGGAAGAAATTGGCCACGACAAGGAGTAGCCCGTGGAAGCAAGGTTTGGTGTCGCCCTCGTTTCGCGTTTTTCCCCTCTATCCCTTGCTGTGCACCTGAGCGTCGCCGGGCTGTTGTTCGGCGGGGTCAGCGCACCGGCGTTGGCCACTTGCTCCACGGCGGGTTCGACGGTGACCTGTACCGGCGTGCCCAGCCTGCCGCTGTTTCTCAACAATTTCTCCAGTGCCACCAGTGGCCTGACGGTCAACGTCAACAGTGGGGCGCAGATGAATGCGACCCTCGGCGGCCATGTGATGGACCTGACCGGGGTGAACATCTCCCTGAACAACTCCGGCACGATTGACCCGGCGTTGCTTGGCCTGGTCTCGGTGTTGAGCGGCGGCGCGTTCATCGGCACCGGTGCAACGAGCACGGTCAGTGTGCTCAATAACGCCAGCGGGATCATCCGTGGTACGGGCATGCTGCTCGGGCTCAACCTGACCAGCATCGACGGCCTGGCCCTTTCGGTTAACAACGCGGCAACCGGCACCACCAGCATCACCAACAACGGCACCATCACCTCGACAGGACTCTCGATCGGCGGCATCACCTTGGCCGACACTCCGGTAGTCGGCGTCTACGGTGGTTCGCAGGTCAACATGACCAACAGCAGCACCGGTGTGATCAACGGCCGGATCGCCTTCGAAACCTCGGCGGCGGGCAACACTTTCACCAACGCCGGTGCGATTACCGGCGGTGTGTCGATGGGGGCGGCGAGCACCAACACCTTCACTGCGGTGACCGGCTCCAGTGTCAACGTCGGTGACGGTGTACAGATCAGCGTCGGCCTCGGCGGTTTGATCGGCATCAACCTGACCTTCGCCCCGACCGGCACGGTCGATGGCGGCGCGGGCGGTACTAACAGCCTGATCCTGCAAAATACTGGCGGCGTCGGCGGCGGTATCGCCGAGACTGGCACGGCGTCCAGCGCGACCTACGTCAACTTCAACAACCTGACCCTTAACAGCGGCACCTGGACCTTGCAGGGGCCTCTGGTCAGCGGCGCGACCACGCTCAACGGCGGTATCGCGAATTTCAACAACAACGCCACCTTCGGCAGCGGTGTGCTCACCTCCAACGGCGGGGTTTTGCAGGCCAGCAACGCCGGGTTGAACATCAGCAATCTGATCTCCCTCGGCGCCGGCGGCGTCACGCTACAAGGCAGCAACGCGACCACCCTGAGCGGGGTGATTTCCGGCAGCGGCGGTTTCACCAAGGCCGGTACCGGCCAGCTAAACCTCAGCGCCGCCAACACCTATCTGGGCAACACCACGCTCAATGGCGGCACCGTGCAGTTGGGTAACAATCAGGCGTTCAGTACCGGCGCGCTCAACGTCACCGGCGCGACGACCCTGAGCGCGCCGGGCACGATCAGCCTGGCCAACGCCATCAGCCTCGGCGGCACCTTGACGGCCGGCGGTACTGGTGCGCTGACCCTCGGCGGCTTGATCAGCGGCAGCAGCGGCCTGACCAAAACCGGCAGCGGCAGCCTGACCGTCAGCGGTGCCAATACCGGTTTCACCGGCACCACCACCCTCAGCGCCGGCAGCCTGCTGGTGACCAACAACAACTCGCTGGGTAGCGGCGCGCTGAACACGGCCACCGGTACCAGTCTCGACAGCACCGCCAACGTCACCCTGGCCAACAACATCGCGATGACCGGCGCGCTCAACGTGCTCGGCAGCAATGCGCTGACCCTCGGTGGCGTGTTGTCCGGCACCGGCGGCATCACCAAATCCGGCAGTGCCAGCCTGACGTTGACCGGCAACAACAGCAACAGTGGCAACACGCTGCTCAATGCCGGCAGCCTGTTGGTCGGCAGCAACACCGCGCTGGGCACTGGCGCGCTGAATGCGGCGGCGGGTACCACACTGGATGCGACCACGGCGGTGACCCTGGCCAACGCCGTCGCGTTGGCAGGCGATCTGACCCTTGGCGGCACGCAGGCATTGGGCCTGAGCGGCGTCGTCAGCGGCGCCGGCAACCTGATCAAGAACGGCACGGCAAACCTGAGTCTCAGTGGCAACAACACCTTCTCTGGCGGCACCGCGCTGAATGCCGGCACGCTGATTGTCGGTTCCAACACCGCGCTGGGCACTGGCGCGTTGACCACGGCGGCGGGCACTACCCTCGACGCCAGCACGGCAGTGGCGTTGGCTAACGCGGTCTCCCTGGGTGGCAACCTCAACGTCGGCGGCAGCGCCAACCTGACCTTGGGCGGGATTGTCAGCGGCAGCGGCGGGCTGACCAAAAACGGCGCGGCCAACCTGATTCTCAACGGCACCAACACCTTCCTCGGCGCGATCGCGTTGAACGCGGGCACGATCACCGCGGGCGCCAACGCGGCGCTCGGCAGCGGCAACATCACCGTCGGCGGCGTGGCCACTCTGGACAGCAATGCCGCTGTGACACTCAACAATGCGGTCATTCTCAACAACAGCCTGGGCATTGGCGGCAGCAACGCGCTGACCCTCGGCGGGGTGATCAGCGGCGCCAGCCAATTGGTAAAAAACGGCGCAGCCAATCTCACGCTCAGCGGCGTCAACACCTACAGCGGCGGCACCACGCTGAATGCCGGCAGTCTGACGGTCGGCAACGGCGCAGCACTGGGCACCGGCGCGTTGTCGGTGGAAGGCGCGGGCACGCTCAACAGCAGCTCCACCGTGACCCTGAACAACAACGTGATTCTCAACGCCAACCTCACCGCTGGCGGCGCCAATGCGCTGACCCTCGGCGGGGTGATCAGTGGCAGCAATGGTTTGATCAAGACCGGCGCATCGAGCCTGACCCTCAACGGCAATAACACCTACACCGGCACCACGGCGCTGAATGCCGGTTCGCTGGTGGTCGGCTCCAGCACGGCCCTCGGCACCGGCACACTGAACGCCTCGAACGGCACCACCCTGGATGCCAGCACTGCGGCAACGCTGGCCAATAACGTCAACCTCGGCGGCACCCTGACCTTGGGCGGCAGCAATGCGCTGACCTTGGGCGGCGTGGTCGCCGGTATCGGTGGACTGACCAAGAACGGCGCTGCCGATCTGACCCTCAACGGCGCCAACACTTATTTTGGCAACACGGCGTTGAACACCGGCAAACTGACCGTCGGCAGCAACACCGCGCTGGGCTCCGGCACGTTGAACGCGGCCGCCAACACCACGCTGGACGCCAACACGGCGGTCAGCCTGAATAATGCCGTGGGACTCGCCGGTGCCTTGAACATCGGCGGCACCGCCAATATGACCCTGACCGGTCTGGTCAGCGGTGCTGGCGGCCTGGTGAAAGACGGCGCGGCCAATCTGATTCTCAACGCCGCCAACAACTACCTCGGCGGCACCACGCTGAACGCCGGCACCCTGACCGTCGGCAACAGTTTGGCGCTCGGTTCCGGTGCATTGACCGTTGCCGGCGCGGCGACACTCGACAGTAATTCGCCGCTGGTCAGCCTCAACAACGCCGTCGCCCTGAATGCCGCGCTTAGCGTTGGCGGCACGCAGAACCTCACCCTCGGCGGCGTCACCAGCGGCACTGGCCAGTTGATCAAGGACGGCGCGGCCAATCTCACCCTCAATGGCAACAACACCTTCAGCGGCGGCACCACGCTCAACGCCGGTACGCTGACATTGGGCAATGCCAACGGTCTGGGCAGCGGTGCATTGGTCGTCGGCGGCGCGGCAACGCTGGATAACAGCGCTTCGTTTGGCATCGGCAACGCGATTACGCTGAATGCCGGACTGACCGTCGCCGGCAACAACGATTTGAGCTTGAACGGCATCATTGACGGTGCCGGCAGCCTGACCAAAAACGGTTTGTCGGACCTGACCCTCGCTGGCAGCAACACCTTTACCGGTGCGCTGAATATCGTGTCCGGTAGCGTCACCACGCTCAACACCAATGCGCTGGGTAGCACTTCCGGGGTCAACATCAGCGCCGGCGCCGGGCTGAATCTGGGCAGTGACGCCAGCCTCGGCGCGCTGACCGGCAGCGGCAGTGTGCAACTGACCGGCAGTAACACCCTGACCGTCGGCGGCGGCAACGTCACCAGCACCTTTGACGGCGATCTCAGTGGCAGCGGCGGCCTGGTCAAAGTCGGCACCGGTACCTTGAACCTCACCGGGATCAGCGGCATCACCGGCAATACCGCGATCAATGGCGGCACCGTCGACCTCAGCGGTTCGCTGGCCAGTGCACAGGTCAACGTCAACACCGGTGGCACGCTCACCGGCACTGGTTCAGCGCTTGGTAGCGTCAACGTCGACAGCGGCGGTCATCTGGCGTTGTCGTCGGGCAACCAGCTGTCCGCCGGTGCGCTGACCCTCGCTGCCGGCAGCAATGTCGATGTGGCGTTGGGCACGCCGTCGACCACTTCGCTGATGAATGTCGGTGGCAACCTCACCCTCGACGGCAATCTCAACGTCACCGATGCCGGCGGTTTTGGCGTTGGTGTGTATCGCCTGTTCAACTACACCGGTGCCCTGACCAACCTCGGTCTGGACGTGGCCAGCGTGCCGGTCGGCTACGGCCTCGGCGATCTGCTGGTGCAAACCGGCGTCGCCAATCAGATCAACATTCAAGTCTCCGCGCCGAACAGCAACATCCGTTACTGGGACGGCAGCCAGACCATCGCCAACGGTGTGGTCGATGGCGGCAGCGGCACGTGGAATGCGGTCGGCACCAACTGGACCGATGCCAATGGTTTGGTCAATCAGCCGTGGGCCGGTGATTTCGCGGTGTTCCAGGGCACCGCCGGCACGGTAACGGTGAACGGCACGCAGGCGTTCACTGGCATGCAGTTCCTCACCGACGGCTACAACGTGGTCAACGGTGCAGCGGGACAACTCACAGCGGTCAATGGCACCGGCGGCACCACTTCGTTACGCGTCGATCCAGGTGTGACGGCGACCATCAGTGCCAATATCGATGGCAGCGGCATCCTCAATAAACTCGACGCTGGCACGCTGGTGCTCGGTGGTGCCAACACCTATACCGGCGGCACGCAACTGGACGGCGGCAAGATCATCGTCGGCAGTAACACCGCGCTCGGCACTGGCACGTTGACGGCGAATGCCGGTACGCAACTGGACAGCAACGCAGCGGTGACACTGGCCAACGCCGCGACGCTCAACGGCAACCTCACCGTGGTCGGCAGCAATGCGCTGACCCTCAACGGTGTGCTTGGCGGCACGGGTGGCCTGATCAAAACCGGCACGGCGAACCTGACCCTCGGCGGCAACAACGCCTTCCTTGGCCCGGTAGCCTTGAACGCCGGAGGACTGATTCTGGCGTCGAACTCGGCGCTGGGTTCCGGCACGTTGAACGCGGCGGGCGGCACCACGCTGGATGCGAGCACGGCGGTGTCGGTTAACAACGCGGTCAACCTGGCTGGCAATCTCGGCATCGGCGGCACGGCGGATCTGACCCTGGCCGGTACGGTCAACGGCGCCGGCAGCCTGAGCAAAAACGGCGCAGCCAACCTGACCCTCAGCGGCAACAACAACTTCCTCGGCGGCACCACCCTCAACGCCGGGACGCTGACCGCCGGCAGCAACTCGGCACTGGGTCTGGGCAATCTCACCGTAGCCGGCGCCTCGGCGCTGGACAGCAACAGTGCGCTGAGCCTGGGCAACAACGTCGTGCTCAACGCCAATCTGAGCAACACCGGCAGCAACAACCTGACCCTCGCAGGTGTGGTCAGCGGCGCGGGTGGCTTGATCAAGGACGGCGCGTCGAACCTGACACTCAACGGCATCAACACCTTCACCGGCGGTACCACGCTGAATGCCGGCACGCTGACCCTCGGTACGGGCGCGTCTCTGGGCAGCGGCGCGCTGACCGTGGCCGGCGCTTCGACCCTCGACAATTCCGCGCCACTGGTGCTGGCCAACAACCTCAACGTCAACGCGAATCTGGTCCTGGCCGGTAACAACAACCTGACCCTCGGCGGCATCATCGCCGGCGCCGGCACGTTGACCAAGAACGGTCTGGCCGACGTGACCCTGAGCGGCAGCAATACCTTCAGCGGCACCTTCGATGTGCTCGCCGGCAGCCTGACCACGCTGAGTGGCGCGGCGCTGGGCAACAACGCCACGGTCAATCTCGCCGGCGGCGCGGCGTTGAATCTCGGTGCATCGGCCAGCCTCGCCAGCCTCACTGGCAGCGGCACGGCGCTGATCGGCACGGGCAATACGTTGAGCCTCGGCGGCAACAACGTCAGCAGCACTTTCGCCGGCATCCTCAGCGGTGACGGCAGCCTGAGCAAACTCGGCAGCGGCACCCTGATCCTCAGCGGCATCAGCGACCTCACTGGCGACACCAACGTCACCGCCGGCACCTTGCAGGTCAACGGCTCACTGGCCAGCGGCAATGTGCTGGTCAACAGCGGCGGCACTCTCGGAGGCAGCGGCACCTTGAGCGGTGCCGTGACGGTGGCCGATGGCGGTCATCTGGCGGGCGTCACCGGCAGTACGCTGAGCGTCAGTTCGCTGCTGTTCAACGGTAATTCCAACTTCGACGTCGGCCTCGGCACACCGGTGTCCGGTGGCGGCAATGCGCTGGTCAATGTCGGCGGCAACCTGACCCTCGACGGCACGCTCAATGTCAGCGACATCGGTGGTTTTGGCAGCGGCGTCTATCGCCTGATCGACTACACCGGCGGCCTGACCGACAACGGCATGCTCTTTGGCACACTGCCGGGCAGCGTCAGCCCGGGCGATCTGACCCTGCAAACCGCGCTGGCCAATCAGATCAACCTGCTGGTGACTGCACCGGGCGTCACCGTGCAGTTCTGGGACGGCAATCAACTGGTGGCCAACGGTTCGGTGGAGGGTGGCAGCGGCACCTGGGGCACCGGCACCACCAACTGGACCGACGTCAACGGCACCACAAACCAAGCCTGGACCAACAGCTTTGCGGTGTTCCAGGGGGCGGCCGGCACGGTGACCGTCAACGGCGCGCAAACTATCACCGGTCTGCAGTTCGTCACCGATGGCTACAGCCTGGTGAATGGCACGGCGGGCTCGCTGAATCTGGTCAACGGTTCGCTGGGCAATGCCTCGGTGCGGGTTGACCCCAACGCCACGGCAACCATCGGTGTCGCGCTCAACGGCAGCGGCACGCTGGGCAAATACGACAGCGGTACGCTGGTGCTCAACGCGGCCAACGGCTACACCGGTGGCACGGCGCTGAACGGCGGCAAGATCGTGGTCGGTAACGACGCGGCGCTCGGCACTGGCCTGTTGACTGCTGCCGACGGCACAGCGCTGGACAGCAACGCGGCCGTCAGTCTGGGCAACGATGTTGTGCTCAACGGTGGCTTGAATGTCGCTGGCTCTAATGCCTTGACCCTCGGCGGCGTGGTCAGCGGCAGCGGCAGCCTGATCAAGGCCGGCGCATCGAGCCTGACCCTCAACGGCAGCAACACTTACACCGGTGGTACTCAACTCGCCGGCGGTACGCTGGTCCTCGGCAACAACAGTGCCCTCAGCAGCGCTGCGCTCAACGTGACCGGCAACGGCACGCTCGACAGCACCTCGGCGCTGCAACTGGCCAACGCCATCAACCTTGGCGCGCAACTGACCCTTGCCGGCAATCAGAACACCACGTTGATCGGGGCTGTGACCGGCACCGGTAGTCTGCTGAAAAACGGTAGCGGCGATCTCGTCCTCAGTGGTGCCAATACCTACAGCGGTGGCACCACGCTGAACGGCGGCACGACGCGCGGTGACACCAGCAGCCTGCAAGGCGCGATCGTCAACAACGCGACCCTGACCTTCGAGCAAAACGCCGATGGCAGCTACACCGGCAATCTCACCGGCGCCGGTACGCTGAACAAAGCCGGCACGGGTGATCTGCTGCTGGCCGGCAACAATACCTTCACCGGCAACACCTCGGTGCAGGCGGGCAACCTGATCGTCAACGGCGTACTCAACAGCGCCAATGTCGACGTTGCCAGCGGTGCGGGCATCGGCGGCGGTGGCCAGTTTGGGGGTGTCGTGCAACTGGCCAGCGGCGCGACGCTGCTGGGTGGCGCTACGGCAACGCCATTGTCAGTCGGTTCGCTGGCACTGTCGTCGGGGACCAATCTGGACTTCAGTCTCGGCTCGGCGGCCAGTTCGACCACGGTGGTCAATGTCGCCGGCAACCTGACCCTCGACGGTACGCTGAACATCAGCAACGCCGGCGGTTTCGGCACCGGGGTTTATCAACTGTTCAGCTACGGCGGCAGCCTGACCGACAACGGTCTGGTGTACGGCAGCCTGCCGGTGTCGGCGGCCAATCTGACCCTGCAAACCGCGATTGCCAATCAGATCAACCTGCTGGTGCAAGGCACGCCGGGTGAGGTGCAGTTCTGGAACGGTGGCACCACCAATCCGGACGGCAGCATCGGTGGTGGCAGCGGCGTGTGGGGGCCGGGCACCAACTGGACCGATCCGAGCGGTACTCAGGCCCTGGCTGCAAATGGTCAGTTCGCGGTGTTCGGCGGTCAGGCAGGTAACGTGACCGTGCAGGGCAATCAGAACTTCACCGGCCTGCAATTCCTCTCCGGCGGCTACAGCCTGGTTCCGGGGGCTGGCGGTACGCTGACCCCGGTCAACGGCACGGACGGCAGCCTTGCACCGGTGCGCGTCAACGCCGGCGCGAGTGCGGAAATCTCCGCACCGCTAGTGGGCACGGGCGGCATCGAGAAGCTTGATTCCGGCACGCTGGTATTGAGCGGCGCCAACACCTACAGCGGTGGCACCACGGTCAGCGGCGGTACGCTGGTCGGTAATACCACCAGCCTGCAGGGCAACATCCTTAACAACGCATCGCTGCTCTTCTTGCAGAACTTCAATGGTCAGTTCAACGGATCGCTGCGCGGACTCGGCGCGATGCTCAAACGCGGCACCGGCACCTTGCTGTTGACCGGTGATAATCCGTTCAGCGGCACGGTCGCGGTCGATCAAGGCGTGCTGCAAGTCGGCAGCCGTGCGGCGCGGGCTTCGTTGGGTGGGCAAGTCACCGTGGCCAATGGCGCAGGGTTGAGTGGTAACGGCAGTGTCGGTTCGGTGGTCAACCATGGCGTTGTCGCCTCGGGCTCCGAAGCAGGCACCCTGAGCGTGACCGGTAACCTGACCAACGCCAGCGATGGTCTGCTGGCGCTGACGGTCAGCTCGCCAACCGCGACGCCACTGGCAATCGGCGGCAGCGCAACGCTGGGCGGCGCCTTGCAAGTGAACTCGCTGGCACCGTTCACCGGCAACACCACGTACTCGCTGATCACGGCGGGCGGTGGCGTGAACGGCACCTTCAGCGCCGCAGACCTGCCGCAATACGCGTTCCTCAACAGCGCACTGGTGTATGACGCTAATGCGGTGAAGCTGGTGGTCAGCCGCAACGGCAATTCCTTCGCCGATGTCGCCGCCACTGGCAACCAGTTCCGCACCGCCACCGCGCTGTCGAACAACGGCCCGGCGGGCGCGGCGTTGCAGAACGAGATCGTCAACCTCAGTGTCGCCGGTGCGCGTAACGCCTTCGACAGTCTGTCCGGTGAGATCCACGCCAGCACCGCCAGCGCCATCCTCGAGGATTCGCGCTATGTGCGTGACGCAGTCAACGATCGCATGCGCCAACCGTCATGCAGCGCGGCGGATGATCCACGCCGTGCCCTGGCGCCAAGTGGCAACCAACTGAGCAGCAACGGTTGCCATGGCGAAATGGTCGGCTGGGCGCGGGCACTCGGCGCCTGGGGCGAGTCGGATGGCGACAGCAACGCGGCGAAACTCGACCGTAACCTCAGCGGCTTCATGCTCGGCACCGACAAGCAACTCGATGACCAGTGGCGCGTGGGCATGGCCGCCGGTTACACCCGCAGCGATCTCGATGCGCATGATCGTCGCTCGGACGCCACCGTCGAAAGCTACCACCTGGCGGCGTACCTCAACTCGCAGTTCGATGCCTTGGCGGTGCGCCTCGGCGCGGCTTACAGCTGGCATGACATCGAGACCAAACGCAACGTCAGCGTCGGCAGCTACAACGATCGCTTGAAGGCCAATTACGATGCGCGCAGCGCGCAGGTGTTCGGTGAAGTCGGTTACACCATTGAAGCCGGTGGCATTGCCCTCGAGCCGTTCGCAGGGCTCGCCTACGTCAACTACGACACCGACAAGGCCAAGGAGAAAGGCGGAGTAGGGCGCCTGGAGGCGGATGCCGATCAAGACATCACCTTCTCGACCCTCGGTGTGCGCGCCGGCAAAGTCATCACCTTAGCCAACGGCGGGCAATTCACCCCGCGCGCGGCCATCGGCTGGCGCCATGCCTTTGGTGACACCAAGCCTGATGCTGACCTGACCTTCATCGACGGCGGCGCCTCGTTCAGCACCCAGGGTGTGCCGATTGCCAAGGACAGCGCGATTGTTGAAGCGGGGGTCGACTTCCAGATCAGCCCGACCGGCAAACTCGGCGTCGGCTACTCGGGCCAACTGTCGAACGACAGCAACGACCATGCGATGACCATCAGCTTCAGCCTTGGCTTCTGATTTAGGGTCGAAGCACTTTTAGCCGCCCGTAAGGGCGGTTTTTTTTGCCTGCATATTCTTTGGCAACCCGATGCTTGTGGTGACTGTTCGATTGCCTTCGCGAGCAGGCTCGCTCCCACAGGGGAGTGCGGTGTAAATGTGGGAGCGAGCCTGCTCGCGAAGGGGCCGCTCAGTCAGTGCAAAAATCTGCTGCGTCGCGCTCTGCTAGAATCGCCCCCATCAACAGCCTGAGACTCCCCCATGAGCGAGCCGATTCGTCTGACCCAATACAGCCACGGCGCCGGTTGCGGCTGCAAGATTTCCCCGCAGGTGCTGGAAGTGATTCTGGCCGGCAGCGGTGCGCAGAACCTTGATCCGAAACTGTGGGTCGGCAACGCCTCGCGCGATGACGCGGCGGTGTACGAGATCGATGCTGAGCGCGGTGTGGTCTCGACCACGGACTTTTTCATGCCGATCGTCGACGACCCGTTCGACTTCGGCCGCATTGCCGCGACCAATGCGATCAGCGATATCTATGCGATGGGCGGTGATCCATTGATGGCTATTGCCATTCTCGGCTGGCCAGTCAATGTGCTGGCGCCGGAAGTGGCGCGTGAAGTGATTCGCGGCGGCCGTGCCGTTTGCGACGCGGCGGGCATTGCGCTGGCGGGCGGGCATTCGATCGACGCGCCTGAGCCGATCTTCGGCCTCGCCGTCACCGGTCTGGTGGAAAAACGCCACATGAAGCGCAACGACACCGCCACCGCCGGTTGCCTGTTGTACCTGACCAAACCGCTGGGCATCGGCATCCTCACCACCGCCGAGAAAAAAGGCAAATTGCGCGCCGCCGACGTTGGCGTGGCTCGCGACTGGATGTGCACCCTGAACAAACCCGGCAGCCGCTTCGGCAAACTCGCTGGCGTTACGGCGATGACCGACGTCACCGGTTTTGGTCTGCTCGGGCATCTGGTGGAAATGGCCGATGGCAGCCAGCTCACTGCACGCATCGCTTATGACCGGGTGCCGCGTCTGGACAGCGTCGAGTATTACCTCGATCAGGGTTGCGTGCCCGGCGGTACGCTGCGCAATTTCGACAGCTATGCGAGCAAGGTCGGCCGTGTGCAGGAGCTGCATAAACGCGTGCTCTGCGACCCGCAAACCAGCGGTGGTCTGCTAATCGCCGTGACGCCTGAAGGCAATGAAGAATTCCTTGCTGTCGCCGCCGAACTGGGCCTGAACCTTGCGCCAATCGGCGAACTGGTTGAGCGACAGACGAACGCAGTCGAGGTGATTTGATGCTCCGCGACTGCACTGACTACCGAGACATTTTCCTCAACGACCGGCCGCTGATGGATGCCCGTGCGCCTGTCGAGTTTCACAAGGGCGCGTTCCCCGGTGTGATCAATCTGCCGCTGATGAACGATGTCGAGCGGCAGAAGATCGGCACCTGCTACAAGCAGCACGGCCAGCAGGCCGCTATCGAGCTGGGTCATCAACTGGTGTCGGGCGCGGTGAAAGCCGAGCGCATCCAGGCCTGGGCCGATTTCGCTCGGGCCCATCCTGATGGGTATCTCTATTGTTTTCGCGGTGGTCTGCGCTCGCAGATTACTCAGCAATGGCTGCGTGACGAAGCCGGGATCGACTATCCGCGTATCGGCGGTGGTTACAAGGCGATGCGCAACTTCCTTATCGACACCCTTGAGCAGGCCATCGCCCAGTGTGATTTCGTCCTGCTCGGCGGCATGACCGGTACTGGCAAGACTGAAGTGCTGGTGCAACTGCAAAATGGCCTGGACCTTGAAGGTCACGCCAACCATCGCGGCTCCAGCTTCGGCAAGCGCGCCACCGGGCAGCCGTCGAACATCGATTTCGAAAACCGCCTGGCCATCGACATTCTGAAGAAACGCGATGCGGGTATCGCGCAGTTTGTACTGGAAGACGAGAGCCGGGTGGTGGGCAGTTGCGCCTTGCCGCTGCCGTTGTATCAGGGCATGCAGCAGTACCCGATGGTCTGGCTGGAAGACAGTTTTGACGATCGCGTCGAGCGGATTTTGCGGGATTATGTGGTGGATCTATCGGCGGAGTTCGTGGCCGTGCATGGGGAGGAGGGTTTTACCTTGTTCTCCGAGCGCCTGCTGGAAAGCCTCAACAATGTGCAAAAGCGCCTCGGAGGCGAGCGTCATCGGCGGATGCTGTTGTTGATGGAAGAGGCGTTGATCGAGCAGGGGCAAAGCGGGGCGGTGGACTTGCATCGCGGCTGGATCGAAGGGTTGCTGCGTGAGTATTACGACCCGATGTATGTGTTTCAGCGCGAGAAGAAGGGCGGACGGATCGAGTTTGCCGGGGAGCGTGGGGCGGTGCTTGAGTATCTGCGTGAGCGGGCCAGCCAGAAAGGTTGAGGTTGTAGCGGCTGGCCTCTTCGCGAGCAGGCTCGCTCCCACAGGGGATTTGTATTTCACGCAAATCCAATGTGGGAGCGAGCCTGCTCGCGAAGGGGCCAGGCCACACAAGACTCAGGTCGGGCAGGTTTCCTTGCCATGATCCAGCCCCTGCTTGTAACTGTGGCTCTGCAGACTGGCCTTGCCGTTGTGCCAGGTCAGGGTCAGTACATACAGCGAGTCAAAATCGTTGCCCGCCCAGTCCTCGGTGATGTTCTGTTTTTCGCCGAGCGCTTTGCCCGCCACCTTGTTGATCAGCTCCGGCAGATAGCCGTGGGACCACGCGGTGTAAATCGTCGAGTTGTGATACTTGTCTTCCAGCAGCTCGCGGGCCAGATCGCTGGTGTCGTTGGCCGAAAATTCGATGTTCACCGGCAGGCCGAGCTTGATCGCGGCGGGGCTGATGGTCATCAACGGGCGGATGTAGCTGTAGGAGTTGTCCAGCTCACCTTCCTCGACATTGCGCGTCGGGTTGGCGGCGAACACGTAATCGGCCTTGCCGAATTTTTCCGGCAGCAGCGTCGACAGGTCGATGGCGCGGTTCAGGCCCTGGCAGTTGAGCTGGCCGAGACCGCCCTCGGGTTTTTCCGCGTGGCGCAGGAACACCAGCGTCTGGGTGCCGTCCGCCGGTTGCGCGCGGCTTTCGCTGGACTCAAGCGACAGGAACAGCGCACTGACGGCCAGCAGGGAAGGCAGGGCCACATACGCACGGTGTTTGAAGCGTTTGGCGAATCGCATAAGGTTCGTCATGAAATAGAAAGTTCTTCAGCTGATTCAATTAAGGCTGACAAACCTTTACACCACGGGCTCCCAGCACCGGGTGTTTTCCCTGTCGTTAACGGCTTCCTTTGCAATAAAGGCATAGCTCAGAGTCCCCTGAGGGCCATTGGTTCGATCGCCCGAGTGCGCAGCACTCTAACGGCAACGTTAAGCGGCCTGGTGGCAGGTTAACGACAGGATGTTGCGGATTTAAGTAGGTGCAACGACGCTGGCAAAAAGAACCCGCGCTAGAGCGTGTGATCCTGGATTATGCTCAGGACTTTAATTTGTGACTGGATGCTTCCCATGACCGATCTGTCCGCGTTCCCGATCACCCAGAAATGGCCGGCGCAGTACCCTGACTGGATTCAGCTCTATTCCCTGCCGACGCCCAACGGCGTCAAAGTCTCGATCATGCTCGAAGAAATCGGCCTGCCGTACGAGCCACACAAGGTTGCTTTCGATACCCAGGATCAGTTGTCTGCCGAGTTTCTGTCGCTGAACCCGAACAACAAGATCCCGGCGATCCTCGATCCCCATGGTCCCGAAGATAAGCCGCTGCCGCTGTTCGAGTCCGGGGCGATCCTGATTTACCTGGCCGACAAAAGCGGCCAGTTGCTCGCGCAGGAAGGCGCGCTGCGTTACGAAACCATTCAGTGGCTGATGTTCCAGATGGGCGGCATCGGTCCGATGTTCGGCCAGCTCGGTTTCTTCAACAAGTTTGCCGGCAAGGATTATGAGGACAAACGTCCGCGTGACCGTTACGTCGATGAAAGCAAACGTCTGCTCAAGGTGCTCGACGGCCGGCTCGAGGGCCGTGACTGGATCATGGGCGAGCGTTACACCATCGCCGATATCGCCACGTTTCCGTGGGTACGTAATTTGATCGGGTTTTATGAGGCCGGTGATCTGGTGGGCATCAGCAACTTCCCGAATGTTACCCGCGTGCTGGAGCGATTCCTCGCCCGTCCAGCGGTCATTCGCGGCCTGACCATCCCTTCCTGACTACACACATAACCCCTTGTAGGCCTTCGCCTGCTCGCGATAGCGGTGAGTCAGTCAACATTGATATCGAATGACACATCGCTATCGCGAGCAGGCTCACTCCTACAAGGTAATGTGCAAAATCCGGATGATTATTACACCCCCAGTAATGCACTCTTGATTGATCCAGGTTTGTATCCCGCCCCCCGCAAGGCATAAGCTTCGCCCCCTACGACTTTCGTCTCATCTGCCGTTTTCAGGAAAGGCCCTCATGTCCAGTCAGTTCCCCGAAGCACGTCCCCGCCGTCTGCGCCGCAATGCGAGCCTGCGCAGCCTGTTCCAGGAAACCGAGTTCAGCCTGAACGATCTGGTGCTGCCGATTTTCGTCGAGGAAGAAATCGACGACTTCGTGCCGATCAAAAGCATGCCGGGGGTGATGCGCATTCCCGAGCGCAAACTGGCTAGCGAAATCGAGCGTTACGCCCGTGCCGGCGTCAAGTCGGTCGGTGATGACCTTCGGCGTGTCCCACCATCTCGACAGCAACGGCAGCGACACCTGGCGCGAAGACGGTCTGGTCTCGCGCATGTCGCGCATTGCCAAAGATGCCGTGCCGGAGATGATCGTGATGTCCGACACCTGCTTCTGCGAATACACCGATCACGGCCACTGCGGGGTGATGCACAACCATGAGGTCGACAACGACCAGACACTGATCAACCTCGGCAAACAAGCCGTGGCGGCAGCCCGCGCCGGTGCGGACGTGATCGCGCCGTCGGCGGCGATGGACGGTCAGGTGCGGGCGATTCGTCAGGCGCTGGATGCGGCCGGATTTACTCAAATTCCGATCATGGCCTATTCGACCAAATTTGCTTCGGCGCTCTACGGCCCGTTCCGCGAAGCCGGTGGCAGCGCGCTGAAGGGCGACCGTAAAAGCTATCAGATGAACCCGATGAACCGCCGCGAAGCCCTGCGTGAATCGCTGCTCGACGAGCAGGAAGGTGCCGATGCGCTGATGGTCAAACCAGCCGGCGCCTACCTCGACATCATCCGCGATATCCGTGAAGCCTCGAACCTGCCGCTGGCGGCGTATCAGGTCAGCGGCGAGTACGCGATGATCAAGTTCGGCGCGCAGGCCGGGGCGATCGATGAGGATCGTGTGGTGCGTGAAAGCCTGGGTGCGATCAAGCGGGCGGGTGCGGATCTGATCTTCACTTACTTTGCGATGGATCTGGCCCTGGCCGGGATCTAAGCAACACCGCAAATCCAAACTGTAGGAGTGAGCCTGCTCGCGATAGCGTCTTGTCAGTCAGCATTAATGGCGGCTGATACACCGCTATCGCGAGCAGGCTCACTCCTACAGGGTTTTGTGGTGGGTCAGGGGCAGTTGAAGTAAGGCCGGATGCCGTGATCGCGGAAGTAGCGTTCGATCACTTTCGGATCCGCGCTGGTCTCGGCAATCGCTACATACGTATCCGGGCGCAGCAGATAAAAGCCATTACGCCCCAATCCTGCCGTTTCAAACGCCGGACGCCAGTCGAACACATGCAGCGGCAAATGATGTTCGTGGCACCAGGCAATCATTTCGTCGCTGGTGTCGCCGTATACATGCACTTGCCAACACGGCTGTCTGAGCGGTTCGTAGTTATCCCACTCACCATCATGCGCCCAGGGCAAACGGTCACCGCCGTGGACGTGGCCGGCTGCGCCCTGGCTCAGCGGCATGCCGCGGTAGTTGAGGGTGACTTGCGACACCGTGCGAAAGAGGAACTCGCGACTGGCCTCGAACGAAGCCATTTTCGGGATCAGAAATGGCGCCACACGCATGCGCAGCAAGTCAGCCATGCGCCCCTCGGCAGTGACGAAGCTGAAGACTTTATCGGTGGTCGACACCAATCGGCGGGCGAAGGCAATGCGTTCGGTTTCGTAGCTGTTGAGCAGGCCTGGTTCGGCGGCGCCGCTAAGCACGGCGGCAAGTTTCCACGCCAGATTGATCGCGTCGCCGATGCCGGTGTTCATGCCCTGACCGCCCGCCGGGCTGTGCACATGTGCGGCATCGCCGAGCAGAAACGCGCGGCCACTGCGAAAATGCTCGGCCACGCGGTGATGCACACGGTAGGTCGAGAACCAGTGCACGTCTTCGATATGCACTTTCAGGTGTTCGATGGCGCGGCTGCTGACATCGGAAAACTCCAGGCTTTCGGCGCGATCCGCACGCTCGTCACGCACGGTGCCGATCAGCCTTGCGCGGCCTTCGCCGGCGAGAGGAAACACGGCGAGAAAGTCTGCTTCATCCAGGTCCAGGTGCAGCTCGCCGTTCATTGCCGGGCCGCTGGCCTTGACGTCCGCGACATAGAAAATCTGCTGATAAGTGCCGCCGGGGAACCCGGTGTCGAGGGTTTTGCGCACCACTGAGCGGGCGCCGTCACAGCCGGCCAGATAACAGGCCTGGCAGATTTCCTGCTCGCCATCGGCCAGGCGTAAATGCGCGGTGAGGCCGTCGCCGGTTTCTTCGAAGCTTTCCAGCGTGGTGTTGCGTTCGACCGTGACGCCGTAGTCCTCGAGGCGCTCGATCAGCAGCCGTTCGTGCTCGTCCTGCGGGAATATTTCGACGAACGCATAGGGCGTCAGGCCTTCGCCAATGCGGTTCAGCGGTAATTGCGCGACCGCTTTGCCGTTGACCCAGAAATTCGCCGCCGCCACCCGATGACCGTTGCGCACCACGGTGTCGGCGAGGTCCAGTTGCCGGTACAACTCGAGGGTGCGTGCCTGCACCGCCAGCGCTCGCGAAGTGGTGCCGGGCGCGGAGGTTTTATCGATGATGCGCACGCGCACGCCGAGTTTGCTCAGCCACAGGGCCAGCACCAGCCCGGTCGGGCCAGCGCCGATGATCAGGACGTCGCTGCGGTTCATGGGCCTGTCCTCCGTTTGCTGTGCAGCAAGTATGGATCAGAAGGAGAGGGTGGCCAGTTCATCGGTCAGACGGGGATGTCTTGATGGTGTTCGGCTGGGGTGCTGTTGTGTGACGTAAATAGTAGCCCCTCACCCCAGCCCTCTCCCGAGGGAGAGGGAGCCGATTGGTGGGCTTTTCAAGTGTGCGTTCAACTCGGTGGCACACGTCGGCGTAACTCGAAAGAACACCGCAATCAGTCCCCTCTCCCTCCGGGAGAGGGCTAGGGTGAGGGGCTTTTCAGCGTTAGAAATCGATGGTGCCGGACAACTTCGCCACTCGCGGCTCACCCTGAGTCAGATACCCACCCTGAGCCGATTCCCAGTACTTCTTGTTCGCCAGATTCTCCACGCCCAGACGCACGGTCACGTCCTTCTCCGACACCTTGAACGCATAACGCGCACCGGCATCGAAGCGGTTCCAGGTCGGCAGGCTCAGATTGTTCGCCGCATCGGCGTATTGACCGCCGGTACGCAGCATCCGCGCATTCAGCGCTACGCCTTGCAGGCCCGGCACGTCCCAATCCGCGCCAGCGTTGAACTGGAAGGTCGGCACACCGATCGCACGATTGCCGTCGTTGGCGCCGTTGAGGGTGTTCTTCAGTTCGGTGTCCATCAGGGTCAGGCCGCTGATCAGGCGCAGGCCCTGAACCGGCTCGCCGAACACGTTCATTTCCACGCCTTTGTTGACCTGCTCGCCTTCACGTACGTAGGTGCAGGTGGTGGCGCTGTCGATTTCGCAGTAACCATCGCTCGGCTGTTCGATGCGATAGACACCCAGGCTCGCGCCGTAAGTGCCCATGTCGACTTTCACCCCGGCCTCGGTTTGCTTGGAGCGGGCCGGTGCGTAAACCTCGTTTCCGTTGGTCACACGGAATCCGCCGGAGCTGGTCGGCGAGGTCGGGCCCTGTGCCAGGCCTTCGATGTGGTTGGCGTAGAACGACACGTGTTCCCATGGCTTGAACACCACGCCGTACACCGGCGTGGTGATCGATTCGTCGTAGCTTGAGGAGCGCGGGCCGCTGCCATAACTGGCGTAGCTGTAACCCTGGACTACCAGTTGTTGACGGCGCAGACCGGCGGTGACCAGCAGGCGATCATCGAAGAAACCGAGGGTGTCGGAAATCGCGATACTGCGATTGAAGGTCTTGCCGACGATGCCCGGATCATTCAAGTCGCCGCCGGCAAAGTTGCCCACTGGCGACGGCGTCTGCACCGGGTGATAGATGTTGTTGGCGTATTGGGTCAGATCGAAATCGTATGCGCTGCGCTGTTCGGCCCAGATACCGGTCAACCCGAAATTGACCTTGTGACTGATCGCGCCGGTATTGAATTTGCCGTTGAGGCCAGCCATGACGCTGGTGTTGTCTTCATCGTGGGGGACGAACGAACCCGTGGTAAACGACGCGCCGCTGTTGCCAACCAAAGTGGTCGAGTTGTAGCGCCCGACTTCGCGGGTGTGCTTGGCGCCGCCGGCCGCATAAGCGGTCCAGTTGTCGTTCAGGTCGTACTCGGCGCGGAGCATGCCGAAGGTGTCTTCGATGTCGGTATAGCCCCACTTCGGCGCGTAGTTGGTGTCGGCCGACGACGCATCCGGAATGTGTGTGGCGGTGCCGAGGTTGACCGAGCTGCGGCCACCGTTGACGCGTTCTTTCTGGTAGGCGAAGTCACCGGAGAGGCGCAGGGCGTCACCGCGATAATCGAGGCCGATGGCGAACAGTTTCGAGCGTTGATTCTCGTGATCGATACCGGTGTCGCCTTCACGCTGGGACAGGTTGATCCGGGCGCCAAAGCGGTTGTCTTCACCGAAACGCTGGCCGATGTCGAAGTGATGACCGATACGGCCTTCGCTGTTGATGTCGGTGGTGTATCGACGCAGCGGCACGTCGCCGGCGCGCTTCGGTTGCAGGTTGACGCCACCGCCGATGCCGGAACCGGTCGGGGTCACGCCGTTGATAAAGGCGTTGGGGCCTTTGAACACTTCCACGCGCTCCAAGGCATCGGTGGAAATGATCTGCCGTGGCAACACGCCGTAGAGGCCGTTATAGGAAATATCGTCGCCGTTCAGCGGCAGGCCACGGATCATGAAGACCTGCGCCTGGTTGGAGAAACCCGAGGCCTGACGCACCGACGAATCGTTGAGCAACACGTCGGCGACGTTTTCGGCCTGTTGATCCTGAATCAGCTGTTCGGTGTAGGACGCGGCGCTGAACGGCACGTCCATCATGTCCTGATTGCCGAGCACGCCGAGCTGGCCACCCCGGGCAACCTGACCACCCGTGTAAACCGGGGGCAAGGCGTTGGGCGTCGGGGCTTGAGCATTGACGTTGACGTCGTCCAGCACCAGCGCTTTGGTATCGCCTTCAGCGGCGTGAGCGGTGACAGTCAGGGAGCACAGCAGGGCGAGAAGCGTCGGGCGAAACGGGACGGCGAGTCGAGCTGGAGCGGGCATGTATGTACCTGGAGGCGCACGGCCGGTGAGAAAAATAAGGGCGGCGCGGGAACTCCTTGCGCAAATGCGACTCCAGGTGCAAATGATAGTTTTTCTCAGTAACGTTTTGCAATCAGTTTGTCATCACCCCTTCAAAACCCGCATTCCTGTGTAGGAGCTGCCGCAGGCTGCGATCTTTTGATCTTGTTTTTAAAATCAAAGTCAAAAGATCGTCCGATCGCGGCCCGAGCCTTCGGCAGCTCCTACACGGATTGTGTATGGTGTTCGGGCTTAATGGACTGGATGGAGCAACATGCACAACCTTCGATTACCGATCACGCTCGCCGCATTGCTGGCGCTCGCCGGTTGCGCGGGGCAGCGCAGCCAGGAACCGGTGCCGCGTGCACCCGCTGAAGTGAAGGCCGAGATCGTACGGCTGATGCCGGCCAAGACTGCCGATCGCCAAGGCTGGGCCACCGATATCTACGCCGCATTTGCCGCGCAGAACATCAGCCCGACCACGCAAAACCTGTGCTCGGTGCTGGCCGTTGCCGAACAGGAATCGACCTTCCAGGCTGACCCCACGGTACCCGGCCTGGGCAAGATCGCCCGCGACGAAATCGATCGTCGTGCCGCTAAAGTGCACATCCCCAGCCTGTTGGTCAGCGGCGCTCTGCAAGTGCGTTCCACCAACGGCAAGACCTACAGCGAACGCCTGAACGCGGCGCGCAGTGAAAAAGAACTCAGTGGCATTTTCGACGACTTCATCGGCCGGGTGCCGATGGGCCGTACGCTGTTCGGCGGTTTCAACCCGGTGCACACCGGCGGGCCGATGCAGGTCAGCATCGAATTTGCCGAACAGCACGCCAAGGATTATCCGTACCCGGTGGACGGCACGATCCGCCGTGAGGTGTTCAGCCGGCGCGGTGGCATGTACTTCGGTATCGCCCATTTGCTCGGCTATCCGGTGAGTTATCGCGAGCCGCTGTATCGGTTTGCTGATTTCAATGCCGGCTGGTACGCCAGCCGTAATGCCGCTTTCCAGAATGCAGTCAGCCGCGCCTCCGGTATTCCGCTGGCGCTGGATGGCGACCTGATCCGCTACGACTCGATCATGCCCGGCGGCACGGAACTGGCGGTGCGCACCCTCGGCAAGTCATTGGGCATGCGCAACCCGACCATTCGCGATCAACTGGAGAAGGGCAAAACCCTGGAGTTCGAAGAGACCAGACTCTATCAGCGGGTGTTCGAACTGGCAGAGCAAGCGGAGGGGAAGAAGCTGCCGCGTGCGGTGTTGCCGGGGATCGTACTGCAGAGCCCGAAGATCACCCGCAAACTGACGACGGCGTGGTTTGCCAAGCGTGTGGACGAGCGCTACAAGCGCTGCATGGCCAAGGCCGGATAAATCAGACAGACATAAAAAACCCGGCCAAGGGAGCCGGGTTTCTCTGGGGTGTTGCGCTTACAGCCAATCATCAGGCAACGCGGCGTTCGATCAGACGATCCGAGCCACCTTCAGCAACGCGGCGCTCGATCAGACGGTCCGAGCCACCTTCAGCAACGCGGCGTTCGATCAGACGATCCGAACCACCTTCAGCAACGCGGCGTTCGATCAGACGATCCGAGCCACCTTCGGCAACGCGACGTTCGATCAGACGATCCGAACCACCTTCAGCAACGCGACGTTCGGTCAGACGATCCGAGCCACCTTCAGCAACGCGGCGTTCAAGCAGACGATCCGAACCACCTTCGGCGACGCGGCGTTCGATCAGACGATCCGAGCCACCCTCGGCAACGCGACGTTCGATCAGACGATCCGAGCCACCTTCGGCAACGCGACGTTCGATCAGACGATCCGAGCCACCTTCAGCCACACGGCTTTCGATCAGTTTGTCCGAACCGCCCTCAGCGATCAGGGTGTGGGCCGGGGTAGCGGCGAAAGCGTTGATAGCGAAGACCGAGAAAGCGATACCGAGAAGAGTTTGGCGTTTCATGATGGTGTGCTCCGGGGTGTTGTTGGTTGGTATGGAGCTGATGTTACGCCGGAGATTTTTTATGAGAACTTCATTGCCGTGATGGTGAACATCGATGCCGATGATGGTTGCCGGAACCCGCAGATCAGAGCCTCACAGCACCTTCACCGCGCGCCCGATCGCCTGAATCGGCCCGGTCGGTTTGCCAATCGGCGAGCCATTGGCGCCCTCAAGTGTCAGCTCGAACAGCTGATTCGGTTGCAGCGGCGGCAACTTGTCCAGCGGCACCGACAACGCCTGCCCGGGTTTGACCAGCCCCAGCGACACCGGCCCCTGCCAGCCGTCAGCCTTGGTCCAGAATTCCAGCGCCTTGTCCGCTGGCACCTCAACCACGCCGAGCGGAATCAGCTGAATCTCGTGCGAATTGCTCGCCTGAATTACCCAGCCCGGCACCTTGTCCTGTGGCGCGACCAGCACCACCAGAAAGCTTGGTTTCGGCGTGGTCTGGTTCAACAGGATCGAACCCAAAATCAACGTGGCGGCCAATCCGATAGCACTCAGCCCGCGCCAGAGAGGCAGTAGATTCCACCATGAGGTCGATGACGCTTTTGGCGCGAGTCGTTCAAGGCTGCGTTCGATCCGTGGCCACAACAGCGCCGAGGGTTGTTGCGCGGGCGCCAGATCGGTCAGCTCCAGCAGACGCCGCTCCCAGGCATCCACCGCTGCACGCAGTTCGGGGTCGTTGGGCAAGCGTCGTTGCACCTCGATCCGCTGTTCAAAAGAAAGCGTGCCGAGCACATATTCGCCGGCCAGTTCATCGCGGTCTTGCGCCGATTCGCTGGTCATCTCATGCACTCCCGCAAGGCATTGAGGCTGCGTTTGATCCACGCTTTGACCGTGCCCAGCGGCGTGTCTAAACGCGCGGCAATCTGCGCGTGGCTGTAGCCGTCGACATAGGCATGCAGGATGCAGTGGCGGCGTTGTGGCTCGAGTTGTTCGAGGCAACGATGAATGCGTGCCGAATGCGCATGGGCATCGAAGTCGTCAGCATCCCCGACTGTTTCGTGCTCAACCCCGAGCGGCGTTTCACGACCCTGATCACGCAGCAGATTCAGCGCCAGATGCCGGGTCACGCTGAACATCCAGCCGCGCGCCGAACCGCGCGCCGGGTCAAACCCCGCCGCACCGTTCCAGATCTTGATAAAGGCCTCATGAACAACGTCCTCCGCCAGCGCCGTGTCGCGCACCAGCCGCTTGGCCACACCGAGCAGACGCGGGCCTTCCTGCACATACAAATCGCGCAGGGCCGAGCGCTCGCCACGGGCACAGGCAGCGAGGCGGGCTTCGTAATCGAATGTGGATTCGGCTAAAGGCATGTCGTGCAATCTAGCTTACATTCCGCAAACATCCAGAACACATAATTCCCCTTGTAGGCCTTCGCCTGCTCGCGATAGCGGTGTGTCAGCAGCATATTCTTCACTGATACACCGCTATCGCGAGCAGGCTCACTCCTACAGGGGACTTGTGGTGGATCCGGGGATCAGTTCGCCGCCCAGAAAATGTAGTCGGCCTGATACTTCACCACTTCCTGCTTGCCCTTGTTCGCCGCCGTGCATTCGCTGCCCGGCGCTACGCCGCCCTTGAGTGCGACACGCTGGATGTAACTCACGCCGCTCATCGCGCCTTTGCCTTCGGCCGGATTGGCCTTGACCAGTTGATAGGGCAGGTTGCCCGGGCTTGATGGCGCCACGGCCAATTGTGTGCCGGTGACCTTCGAACCGTCCTTGGCCTGCCAGGTGGCCGGCGGGCCAAAGTAGGTGCCGACCTGTTTGCCGCTGCGGTCATTGAGCACCGCTTTCGGGCCGACGAAGGTCCACTCGGTCTGCCCTGGAGTATTGGCTTTGTCACGGCATTCGTAAGTGATCTCGCCGACGCCGGTGGTTTCCATCGCGATCTTGTGGCCGTCCGGGACTTTGATCGCGTCGGGATAGTTGCTTTGGGCGAAGGTCGTCGACGACAGGGCGAGCAAACCGGTAAGGCCAATCAGCTGGGTGATGTTCATCAGTGTTATCTCCGAAAGGGTAGACCGCTGACAGCCGAAGAGGGCTGTTATAAGGACTACCCGTGACGGAGGCGTTTGGATGCAGTGCCTGAAAAATAAATTTCAATGACTCACCACCATCCCTTTAGGAGTGAGCCTGCTCGCGATGGCGGTAGGTCAGGCAGCACTCATGTCACTGGAATACCGCTATCGCGAGCAGGCTCACTCCTACAGGGATTTGTGTCGGGCTTTAGGCCGGAGGCTTTCAGGAGTTCCTGGGTGTAGGGGTGTTTGGGCGTGGCGAAAATCTCGCGTGACGAACCCTGCTCCACCACCTTGCCATCCTTGATCACCATCAAGTCATGCGCCAACGCATGCACCACCGCCAGATCATGGCTGATGAACAAATACGTCAGCCCATGTTTGATCTGTAATTGCCGCAACAACTCCACCACCTGCTTCTGCACCGTGCGATCCAGCGCCGACGTTGGTTCATCAAGCAGAATCAGCGCCGGTTCCAGCACCAGCGCACGTGCGATGGAAATGCGTTGGCGCTGCCCACCGGAAAATTCGTGGGGATAACGATGCCGGCTCTGCGGATCGAGGCCAACTTCCTCCAGTACGCGAATCACCGCCACCTCACGCTCGGCTTCAGTGCCGATGCCATGGGTCAGCAAGCCTTCGGCAATGATCTGCTGCACCGACATCCGTGGGCTGAGGCTGCCGAACGGGTCCTGAAACACCACCTGAATTTGCCGCCGTAACGGCCGCATCAGACGCTGGTTGAGCAGGCTCAGTTGCTTGTTGCCGAAACGGATATTGCCCTCGGACTCGACCAGCCGCAGGATCGCCTGACCTAACGTCGACTTGCCCGAACCCGACTCGCCGACAATCCCCAAGGTCTTGCCCCGTTGCAGGGTGAAGCTCACGCCATCCACCGCTTTGATGTAATCCTGCTGTCGACTGAACAACGCTTTGGGCAACGGAAACCACACCTTCAAATCGTCGACTTCGAGCAGGTTGTGATCGTACTCATTGGGCACTGGCGCACCGCTGGGCTCCGCCTCGATCAACAAGCGGCTGTAAGGATGCTGCGGCGCCCGAAACAGCGTTTCGCAATCGGCCTGTTCGACGATCTCACCGTGACGCATCACGCACACCCGTTGCGCGATACGGCGCACCAGATTGAGGTCATGGCTGATCAGCAACAGCGACATACCAAGGCGTTGCTGAAGCTCGATCAGCAGCTCGAGAATCTTCTGCTGCACCGTCACATCCAGCGCCGTGGTCGGCTCATCGGCGATCAACAGTTCCGGCTCGTTGGCCAGCGCCATGGCAATCATCACCCGTTGCCGCTGCCCGCCCGAAAGCTGATGCGGATAGGCTTTCAAGCGCTGCAACGGTTGGCGGATGCCGACCAGCTCCAGCAGCTCCAACGTCCGTTCACGTGCAGCGCGGCCCTTGAGGCCTTTGTGAATTTCCAGCACTTCACTGACCTGCTTTTCTACCGTGTGCAACGGATTGAGTGAGGTCATCGGTTCCTGGAATATCATCGCAATGCGGTTGCAGCGCAAACCGCGCATCTGCTGCTCGCTGGCGTGCAATAAATCCACGCCGTTGTAGCGGATCGCGCCGCTGCTGCTGACGTTCTTGCCCGGCAACAAACGCAGAATCGAATGCGCCGTCACCGACTTGCCCGAGCCGGATTCACCGACCAGTGCCAGGCATTCGCCCCGGCGAATATCCAGGTTCAATCCGTGCACCACTGCCTGCCCGGCGAAGGCCACGCGCAGATCGCGAATTTCAATCAGGTTGTCGTTCATCTCAGCTCCTTGGATCAAACGCATCACGGCAAGCCTCACCGATGAAAACCAACAACGACAAAATCAGCGCCAGGGCAAAAAACGCCGTCAGCCCCAGCCACGGCGCTTGCAGATTGCGTTTGGCCTGACCGATCAATTCGCCCAGCGACGCGGTACCGGCCGGCATGCCGAAGCCAAGAAAATCCAGCGCAGTCAGCGTGGCGATAGCGCCGGTCAAAATGAACGGCAAATAGGTGAGGGTGGAGGTCATCGCGTTGGGCAGGATGTGCCGGCACATCAGTTCGTTGTCGGTCAGGCCCAGCGCTCGCGCAGCTTTGACGTATTCCAGATTGCGCCCACGCAGGAACTCGGCGCGCACCACATCAACTAGCGCCAGCCAGGAAAACAACGCCATGATCCCCAGCAACCACCAGAAACTCGGCGAGACGAAACCGGACAAAATGATCAGCAGATAGAGCACCGGCAACCCCGACCAGATCTCCAGCACGCGCTGCCCGAGCAAGTCGACCCAACCGCCGTAGTAACCCTGCAACGCCCCGGCAACGATGCCGATCAACGCACTGATGCCGGTAAGGATCAGCGCAAACAGAATCGAAATCCGCGTGCCGAAAATCACCCGCGCCAACACGTCGCGCGCCTGATCGTCGGTGCCCAGCCAATTGCTTGATGACGGCGGGCTCGGCGCTGGTTCGCTAAGGTCGTAATTGACCGTGTCATAGCTGAACGGGATCGGCGGAAACAACATCCAGCCGCCCTGATCCTCAATCAGCTTGTGAACATAGCTGCTGGCGTAATCCGGTTGAAACGGCAACTCGCCGCCGAAATCGGTTTCCAGGTAATCGCTGAGGATCGGGAAGTAAAAGGCGTCGTGGTAGCGGATCACCAGCGGCTTGTCGTTGGCGATCAGTTCACCGCCCAGACAAATCAGACACAGGCCGATAAACAGCCACAACGACCAGCGTCCGCGCCGGTTGGCTTTGAACTGCGCCACGCGGCGCTGGCCGAGAGGAGAAAGTGTGAACATCAGGCAGTCCTCGCCGAGAAGTCGATGCGCGGGTCGAGCAGGGTGTAGCAGAGGTCGCCGATCAGCTTGATCAACAGGCCGAACAGGGTGAACAGAAACAGCGCGCCGAACACCACCGGGTAATCCCGCGACACTGCTGCCTCGTAACTCATGCGCCCGAGGCCGTCGAGATTGAAGATGGTTTCGATCAGCAGGGAGCCGGCGAAAAACACCTCGATCAGTGCCGACGGCACACCGGCCACCACCAACAACATGGCGTTGCGAAACACATGGCCGTAGAGCACGCGCCTCTCGGTCAGACCCTTGGCCCGGGCGGTGATCACGTACTGGCGGCTGATCTCGTTGAGGAAGCTGTTTTTGGTCAGGATCGTTAACGTGGCAAAGCCGCCGATCACCAGCGCCGTCACCGGCAACACCAGATGCCAGAGGTAGTCGCCGACCTTGCCCAGCGTGCTCAGGCTGTCGAAGTTATCCGAGACTAGCCCCTGCACCGGAAACCAGTTGACGTAGCTGCCACCGGCAAACACCACGATCAGCAGAATTGCGAAGAGAAACGCTGGCATCGCGTAGCCGATGATGATCGCCGTGCTGCTCCAGACATCAAACGCGCTGCCGTTCCTGATCGCTTTGCGAATGCCCAGCGGGATCGAAATCAGGTAGGTGATCAACGTCGCCCACAAGCCCAGCGACAGCGATACCGGCAGCTTCTGCGCAATCAGATCGGTGACCTTGGCGCCGCGAAAGAAACTGCTGCCCAGATCCAGCTGCGCGTAGTTTTTCAGCATCAGCCACAGGCGTTCGTGCATGGGTTTGTCGAAACCGTAATGGTGTTTGATCTCCTCGATCAGCGCCGGATCGAGACCACGGCTGCTGCGACCCGCGCCGCCAACCGCAGCAACCTCGCCACCACCGCCCATGCTGTGCCCGCCGAAGCCTTGCAAGCGGGCGATGGCCTGCTCGACCGGGCCACCCGGCGCGGCCTGCACGATCAGAAAATTCACCACCAGAATGCACAGCAGCGTGGGGATGATCAGCAGCAAACGTCGACTCAGATAACGCAGCATGTCACTGGCCCCCCGCGAGTTGGCTGTGCATCTGTTGCGTGGTCAGCGCCTTGGCCGATACCTCCCACCATGTGTTAAGGCCTTCGTCGTACGCCGGTTGCACGGCTGGCATGCCGAAGCGGTTCTGATACACCGTTGGTGTGCCTTTGGAGTAGTAGTTGGGAATCATGTAGTAACCCCATTGCAGCACCCGGTCGAGGGCGCGGGCGTAATGCACCATGGCTTCGCGGCTGTTGGCCTGGACCAGTCCGTCGATCAGTTGATCGACCGCCGGGTTGGCCAGCACCATCGAGTTCGAGCTGCCGACTTGCGTGGCGCTTTGCGAGGCGTACAGGCTGTACAACTCGCGGCCGGGGGAGACGATCGGATCGCCGCTGCGCGGGAAACTGGTGACGATCATGTCGTAGTCGCGGGCGTTGAGGCGGTTGACGTATTGCGCCGAATCGATCCGGCGCAAATTCAGGGTGATGCCGATCTGCGCGAGGGTGCGTTTGAACGGCAGCAACATGCGGTCGAAGCCGCCCTGACCGTCGAGAAAGGTGAACTCCAGCGGCTCGCCCGCAGCGTTGACCAGACGATTGTGTTGCGGCGTCCAGCCAGCCTCGGCGAGCAGCTTCAGCGCTTGCAGTTGCTTGTCGCGGATGTAGCCGCTGCCATCGGTTTTCGGTGCCTGATAAACCTCGGTGAAGACCTCGTCGGGAATCTGCCCACGCAGCGGTTCGAGGATCTTCAATTCCTCGGCATCAGGTAGCGCGGTGGCGGCCATTTCACTCTTCGGCCAGAAGCTGTTCTGACGCACGTAGAAGCCGCGCATCATCTGTTTGTTGGTCCACTCGAAATCCCACAGCAGGCTGATCGCCTGACGCACGCGGCGATCCTTGAAGAACGGGTTTTGCAGGTTGAACACGAAGCCCTGAGCGGCGGTGGGTTTGTCCGGGGCGAGGATCGACTGCTGCAAGCGACCGTCACGCAGTGCCGGGCTGTCATAGCCGACCACATAACCGGACGAGGAGAACTCGCGGTTGTAGTCGAATGCGCCGGCCTGCAGCAGTTGCCGGGCGACGTCGGTGTCACCGTAGAAATTCACCGTGAGCGTGTCGAAGTTGTACATCCCGCGACTGACCGGCAGGTCTTTGCCCCACCAGTCCGGATCGCGCTCGAAACTGATGCTGCGCCCGGCGTCGACCTTGCTCACCCGGTACGGGCCGCTGCCCAGCGGTGGCTCGAAACCGCCGCCATTGGCGAAGTCGCGGGTCTTCCACCAGTGTTCGGGGACCACGCGCATCGTCGCCAGATCCAGCGCGAGGGTGCGGTTGAGGTTGTTCTTGAAGGTGAAACGCACTTGTCGCGGGCCTTCGATCAGCACGTCCTGGACGTCGGCGTATTGCTGGCGATAGCTCAGGCTGCCCTTGGTCATCAACAGGTTGAAGGTGTAGCGCACGTCTTCGGCGGTGATCGGCGTGCCGTCGGCGAAACGTGCTTTTGGATTGAGGGTGAAACGCACCCACATACCTTCGGGATCGCGCTCGATCTGTTGCGCGACCAGTGCGTAGACGGTGTACGGCTCGTCGAGCGAGCGGAACGCCAATGGCGAGTACACCCAGTCGTTGACCTGCACCACGGAAATGCCCTGATCGGCGTATGGGCTGATGTAGTTGTACTGACCGATCTCCATCGACGCGCGGCTGAGCGAACCACCCTTGGGCGCTTTGGGATCAACGAAATCAAAGTGCTGAAAATTCGCCGGATACTTCGGCGCCTCGCCGTACACCGTCAGCGCATAACTGCCAGCGGCCAGCGCCGAGGTGCCGGTGCATAGCAGCGCACTGCCCAGAAGCAGGCCCGCCATGTTGCGCAAAAAACTCATGCAATCACTCCTTAATTCCTGAATGCACACAAATCAAAACTGTAGGAGTGAGCCTGCTCGCGATGAGGCCAAGTCAGACCCTGCAAGGTTGACTGAAAAAACGCTATCGCGAGCAGGCTCACTCCTACAGGAGTTGCGGTGCTCTTGGTTAGAAGTGGTAAGTCATGCGCGCAAACAAGGTGCGCCCCAGCGGGTCGGTGTAACGCGGGTCATAGCCGCTCTGGAAGTTGTAGGCCTGGTTGGAGAACGGTGGGTTGCGGTCGAACACGTTCTTCATCCCGGCATCGACATCCAGCACCTTGTTGAAGGTGTAACCGGCCGACAGATCCCACACCGAATACGACGCCACGCGCGCGTGGGTGTCGCGGTCGTAGTCGTTGTAGCCGGTGGTGAAGCGGTTGGTCAGTGCCGCCCGCGCCGCGCCGAAGGTCCAGCTGCCGGTGAGGTTGTGCTTCCAGCGCGCGATCACGCCGTCACCCTGAAAGTCGCCGACCTTGTCGGTGAACGGGCCTTTGATGGTGCTCTGGAAGTCGTATTCATCGACGTAGGTGCCTTGCAGGCCCAGACCGAACTGACCGTACGGCGTGTTCGGAAAGCGGTAATCCAGCGACACATCGACACCGTTGGTTTCGACGATGCCAAGGTTGGCGTTGCCGGTGACGATGTAGTTAAGCGTGCCGTCGGCATTGCGCACGAAGCGATCGGGGTAGGAACCGGCCTGATCAAACACGGTGGATTCCGGGAACGGCTGGATCTGGTTGGAGATGTGAATCCACCAGAAATCCAGACCCACCGAAAGGTTGTTGATCGGCTGATAGACGAAGCCGAGGGTCACGTTGCGTGCCTTCTCCGGAGCCAGGTCTTCGTTGCCGCCAATCTGGTTGAGGAACTGCTGACCGCAATCGCGGCCGCCGTTGCCGCCCGGTTGCACCACACCGCCGGTACACAGCACCGGGTCGTTGTAGTAACCCTGAGTGAAAGTGATGCTGCGCGGTGAATACAGCTCGTACAGCGACGGCGCACGGAAGCCTTCACTGTAGGCGCCACGCACCACCAGCTCTTTCAACGGCTGATAACGGAACGAGTATTTCGGGTTGGTGGTGCTGCCGAAGTCGCTGTATTTGTCGTGACGCACGGCGGCGGACAGTTCGAGGCTGTCGAGCACCGGCACGTTGATTTCCGCGTAGGCGGCTTTGACGCTGCGATCGCCCTCGACACTGCCGTTGGGGTCGATGCCGAGGCTCTGGATGTCGCCGGCAAACGACTCGAAGTCCTGGTGGAATTTCTCTTTGCGGTACTCGCCGCCCAAGGCCAGACCGGACGGGCCGGCACCGAACCAATCGCCGATTTCACGGCTGATACGTCCATCAAAACCGGCCACACGGCCAACAGCGGTGGAGTAGGCGCCGTGGTACGCCGCGTTATCGATGTATTGCTGACCTGCGGCCGATTGCGGGCCGAACGGGTTGAGTAGACCGCTGGCCAAACCGTTGATCATCGCCTGATCGCTGACAAAGCCATTGGTGACGCTGGAGACGATTTTGTTCTGGTTGTACGAGGCGCCGACGTTGTAATCCCAACCGCCGACCAGTCCATCGAAACTGAGCAGGAAGCGCTGGCTGGTGTTCTGGTCTTTCGATTCACGTGGGCCGGCAGCGGTTTCCCGCCAGTTGACGTCGACCGGTTGGGTCGGGTCGAGGGCGAAATCGGTCGGCGCCGGGGTGATGCCATTGCCGGGATAGTAGGGCGATGAGCCGTCGAGGCTCAGACCGGTCAACGGCGCAGGGCCGATCGCCGTGGCGTTGTTGTTGCGCGACCAGAAGTATTCGAGGTTGACGTTGTGATCGTCGCCGAGTTTGCCGGTGGTCTTGCCGAAGAACGAGGTCTTCTCGGTCTGCGGCACCAGGTCGATGTATTCGCGGGTGCTGAAGCGGCACAAACCGTCGCGGGCGATCAGGTTCGGCCCGTTGCAATTGCTGTTGGCCAACGGGTTGGTGGCGTTGCCGTTCTGACTGTAGTTGCCGGGGAACGCGGTGCCGGAGGTCTGATCGAGACCGCGACCGGGGGCGTAGTCAGTAGCAAAAGAGCGGTCGTTGGCGTCGAGGTTCTGCTGCTTGTTGTAGTTGAACACGCCGAGGACGTTGAAGCGGTCTTCTTCCAGGTCGCCGTAGCCCCAACTGGCGCTCATGTCTTTGGTCGCGCCGCCACCGCTGTGGGTCGGGGTTTCGCCGCCGAGGGTCAACTGGCCGTCGGTCAGGGATTTCTTGGTGATGAAGTTGATCACGCCGCCGATGGCGTCGGTACCGTACAAGGCCGAGGCGCCGTCGCGCAGCACTTCGACGCGCTCGATCGCGGCAAACGGGATCATGTTCAGATCCACCGCGCCGCCGGCCGAGTTGGTGCCGGACAAGGCGTTGTTGGCCAGGCGTCGACCGTTGAGCAGCACCAGCGTCTTGTTCGCGCCGATGCCGCGCATGTCGGCGAACGAGGCGCCGCCAGTCGCCGCGCCCACGGAGCCTGCGCTGTTGTTGATCGACTGGCTGCCAGTGATGCGCTGCACCAGTTCGGCGGTGGTGGTCACGCCCTGTTTGCGCAGCTCATCGGCCTTGAGAATGGTGATCGGCACCGCCGTTTCCGCATCGACCCGGCGAATCGCCGAACCGGTCACTTCCACCCGTTGCAGTTGCGTGGTCGGCGCCACCACCGCCGCAGCTGCCGGGACGTTAGCGTTGTCGTCCTCGGCCGCCTGCACAGTCCCGGCGCCCATCCCCATGGCCACCAGATACAACGGAACAAAACGGTGACGAGAAATCGTTGCCACCAAGGGTTTGAGCGTGAAGCGTGGAGTGTTCATCAGCATGGTTATTTCCGACTTTTTAGACGTTATCGAATTGGCCTTGTGAGCCCCTCATTGCTCCGCTTTCGGTGATACCGCGTGCGGAAAACCACTTTCTTCAAGCAAGCCGATCCCCTCCGAAGACGCGTGGCGTTTTTTCGGTCGGCCGATTGCGACAGGATTCAGCGAGCGGTGGCGGGCGCGTCTCTCAGGCGCGTCCGCCACCGCACTCAGTGGGTGGTCATCACCGATATTTTGGTAATGCCCGAGCGTTCGATCGACGCCATGGCCTTGGCCACCTGGCCGTAATTGACGGCGGAGTCGGCCTGCAACTGCACGCGCACCTCGGCGTCCTTGGCCTTGACCTCTTTGAGGCTGGCTTCCAGCGATTCCGGCGCCAGCTCGGTCTTCGCCAGATAAAACTTGCCGTCCTGATCGACGCTGACCACCACCGGGTCTTTCTTTTCGGCGGGGGCGACGGCGTCGGTTTTCGGCAGGTTGACTTTGATTGCGTTGGTCATCAGCGGCGCGGTGACGATGAACACCACCAGCAGCACCAGCATCACATCGACCAGTGGCGTGACGTTCATTTCGCTGAGCACTTCATCGCTGTCTTGCGTAGAAAAAGACATCAGCTGGCCTCCCGCACGGCGGCAGTGGTTTTGCTGGCGATGGCCTGACGACTGATGGAAAACGCGCTGCGCGAGGCAAGGGCGTCGAAGTCGTGGGCGAAGTCATCCATGTCTGCCGATGCCAGTTTCAAGCGGCGCAGGAAGAAGTTGTAAATCAGCACCGCCGGCACCGCGACAGCGATACCGACACCGGTGGCGATCAGCGCGTGGCCGATCGGCCCAGCCACTGCTTCAAGGCTGGCCGAACCGGTTTCGCCGATGCTTTTCAGCGCTTCCATGATTCCCCACACGGTGCCGAACAGGCCAATGAACGGCGCGGTGCTGCCGATACTGGCGAGGATCGCCTGGCCGTTTTCCAGCGAGCGGCGTTCCTTCTGGATCTGCTGGCGCAGGTTGCGTTCCAGGCGATCCGAACGGTTGATGGTGTGCGCCAATTGCTGGGTGGTGCGCGGCGAATCTTCCACCAGCAGCGCCTCGAAACCGCTGCTGGCGATGCGCGCCAGAGCGCCCGGATACTGGCTGGCGTGTTCGGCGGCGGTGAGCAGATCCGGCGCGCCCCAGAAGGCCTTGGTGAATTGTTTGTTCTGCGCTTTCTGCCGCAGGTACTGCGCCGACTTGACCAGCAGGATGGCCCAGCTGACCACGGAAAACAGCACCAGACCCCAGAGCACGCCGGGGACAATCATCGAAGACAAATCGTTCATGGTGACACCTCGCTTGCGTTATTCGGTTGTGCGTTGATTGAGCGTTCGGTTATTGCGGCAATTTGAAATCGATGGTCTGGGTGGCGAAGCCGTCGATCGGCGTGTCACCGCGTTTGGCCGGAATAAACTTCCAGTTCTTCACAGCTGCGACGGCGGCGTCATCCAGTTGCGGCTTGCCGCTGGATTTGGTCACCGTCACCGTGCCGGCGCGACCGTTGGCGAGTACCTGAATGCGCAGCACCACGCTGCCTTCCCAGTTGCGCCGCAGGGCCAGCGACGGGTATTCCGGTGGCGGGTTGCCAAGACTGGCGAGGCCGGAAATCGCCGCCGATTCCTTGACCGGACCCGGTGCAGCGGCAGGTGCCGGCGGTGCGCTCGGGGTGGCCGGGGCAGCGGGTGCAGCCGGTTGTGCCGGGGCCGGTGGAGCTTTCGACGGCTCGACCTTTTTCACCGGTTTCGGCTTCTCGACCGGCTTGGGCTTCTCCACCGGTTTCGGCGGAGGCTTGACCGCGTCCTCGTCTTCCACCGGTTGTTCAGGTTCCGGCGGTGGCGGCGGAGGAGGCGGGGGTGGTGGTTCCGGCGTCGGCGGTGCCGGTGGCGTCGGGCTGGTCAGCTCGACGGTCATTTCCGGAATCTGCGGTGGCGTTGGCAGCGGCTCTGTTTTGGATTGCTGGAGAAACCACCAGGCGCCGCCATGTATCAGCGCCGACACAGCCACCAGCAACACCATCTGCTGTTTATTCAGCCCGCCAGGTTGCGAGGTATTGGCTTTAAACGCCGGCCTGCCCGGTGGCGGCGGGACTGGCGCTTCCCGCAACGACCCCGGCAGGGTTCTGTGCTTTACCGCATCGTTCATTAAAGCTCCCTCGGGTTGATGAAGGGCAATAAGGTGCCGTCCGAACATCCGGGGGATGTTCGAGTGGGTGGGTGCAACTTTCTTCAAGGTGTGCAGAAGCCGATAGTTCAACTATGCGGTTAACGAGGCTTGTGCAAACTTACTGGCTTAGCGTCATCGACTTCGAGTGTTCATTGGCCATTCCCTGGTTGTTCTTCTATTGCTTAAGACAACGTTCGGTGTCTCATGCTTGTTACACATAGCAACCGCTGTGCCACATGTTGCTGAAATGTAGAGTGCGTATTTCATGAGTATTACCCATGTCGCATTTATATAAGTTTCGCCACTGCCGTGGTTTTTATCCGGCGCACAGACTCCCGTTACTCCTGTTGGCGGAGCTTTTTCAGAGGCGAGTCAGGCTGTACGCGGTATTCCGCTGAATGGCGGGATAGAGCGGCGTCGTGACTTGCGGCACGGGCACTTGCTGGTGCGCGGCGGACCGATTTGGTGCAGGTCAATGTTTTAGCGGCTCACGGGGCATGTTCCTTGTTGTTGTTTAAATGAAATCACCGTTTGAATTACTGAATAGTTAAAACCTGTGGAGCAGTTTTGGTGCACTTGCAATGGCGCTGAAAGTTATTGTTCGACAATCCTGCTGTCGTTCAATGCACACTGCGTTTGTGCAATAACTGCCCAAGTCTTATTTAAAAAATAAATAGCACGCTGCCGTCGGCCAATAACTCATTGGCGAACGCAGTGCGCTGTCGAGGTGTCAGGTAATAAAGTAAGTGTGAGGGCAGCCGGGACTGTTCGAATGAACTCGGCGGCGAACGGATAAATGCAAAGAGGTTGTGATGCGGCAGAGCGTTTGAAGATTCACGCGGTGAACTCCTTGTTGCCAGCTCGGATACGCGAACTTTTGGTTCGGTATCGCACCTTACAAGAACGCGGATAGCGTTCGATGATTGCTCTTGGTGCGGGATGGGCACCGCCAGCGCTGTTTTGCGAGGTTTGAATTCGCAAGTCGCGAGTGCATGGGAAAACCGTGCCAAAACCGATATACAGACAGAATTTTTCTACATCCGCGCTACAGCCATCTACCCTGTGGCAATGGCCTTTTCGGGGGGATTGGATATGTACCAGCTCTACGGGCACAGAAACTCAGGCGCCGCCGCCATCGAAGCGGCGCTGGAACTGTGCCAGATCGCTTACCGCTTCATTGATATCGAAGCCAGCACCGAAGCCGCCGAGGCGCTGGCCCAACTCAATCCACTCAAGCAGATACCGACTTTGCAACTGCCCGACGGCAGCGCCATCACCGAAAGCGCGGCGATCCTGATTCATCTGGGCCTGACGTTTCCCAAGTCCGGCCTGCTGCCGGTCAGGGCGGATGATCGCGATCAGGCGATTCGCGGCCTGGTGTACATCGTCAGCAATTGCTACGCGGCGATCGGCGTCATCGATTATCCGGAGCGCTGGCTGCTGATGCCCGACGAAGCCTCGCGGCAGAATCTGATCGCTGGCGCGCGTGAGCGCTTGCACTGGAGTTGGGAGGTGTTTGCCGACCAGTTTTCTGCCGAGCTGTACCTGGATGACGAAACGCCGGGGGCACTGGATGTGCTGGCGGCAGTAGTGACGCGCTGGGCCGGCAGCCGCGAGCATTTGCGTCAGACACGACCGGGGTTTTATGCGTGGTTGCAGCGGATTGACCGGCACCCGGTGCTGGCACCGGTCTTCGCCCGGCATTGGCCTTCTTGAACACACCGCAGATTCAAATGTAGGAGTGAGCCTGCTCGCGATAGCGGTTTGTCAGCCACCTTGTTTTTAGCTGACAGACCGCTATCGCGAGCAGGCTCACTCCTACAGGGGGGGGCGGCGGTGTTTTTGGGGTTATTCCCCGCGAATGTACTGCTCCAGCTGTTTGATCAACTCCGCCTGTTCGGCAATCGCTTCCTTGACCAGGTCACCGATCGACAGCAAGCCGATCAGCTTGCCGTTCTCCACCACCGGCAAGTGGCGCAGGCGTTTATCCGACATGATGCCCAGGCAGGTGTCGACGGTTTGATGGGTGTCCACGGTGATCACGTTCGCCACCATGATGTCGCGCACCGGTGTGCCCACGGATGAGCGGCCATGCAGCACCAGTTTGCGCGCGTAATCGCGTTCGCTGATGATGCCGACCACTTTGTCATCTTCGACCACCAGCAAGGCGCCGACGTTTTTCTCGGCCATCTTCATCAGCGCTTCGAGCACCATGTGATCAGGCTTGATCTGGTGCACTTCCTGATTTTTCTGATCTTTGAGCTTGAGCAGTTGGGCGACGGTCTTCATGGCGGTTACTCAGGTGTTGTCGTTGTTCTCCAAGCATCGTAGACGCAAGCGCGCAGGGCAAGGTGGCAAAGCGGCAGATAACACGCAAAAAACGTCATTTGCCGGGTTTTTCCGTGGCTGGCGGCTGTTTATCGTCAGGGTCATCCCAGGCAATGCCGCGTAGAATGCCCCTCTGTTTCAATTCCTGAGGTTGCAGTGGTGGATTTACCGCAGGGCTTCGTCCTGACCCGGCATTGGCGCGATACTCCGGCCGGCACCGAAGTCGAGTTCTGGCTGGCGACCGACGCCGGGCCGCGCCGTGTGCGCCTGCCACATCAGCCGTCGGTGGCGTTTATCCCCGCCGAGCAGCGTGCCGTGGCCGAACGCCTGCTGCACGACGAAAAGAACGTCGAACTGCGTCCGCTGGCCCTGCAGGATTTCGAACATCGCCCGGTGCTCGGTCTGTATTGCCAGCAACACGGCCAATTGATGCGCCTTGAAACCGCGCTCAACCGCAACGGGGTCGACGTCTACGAAGCCGACGTACGCCCGCCGGAACGCTACCTGATGGAGCGTTTTATCACCGCGCCGGTGCGGTTCAGTGGCACGCCCGATGCCGACGGCGTATTGCTCAACGCCCAGCTCAAACCCGACCCCGATTACCGACCGAAACTACGGCTGGTTTCGCTCGACATCGAAACCACCGAAACCGGCGAGTTGTATTCGATCGCCCTCGAAGGCTGCGGCGAACGTCAGGTGTACATGCTCGGTGCGCCGAACGGCGACGCCAGCATCGTCGACTTCGACCTTGAATACTGCGACTCGCGCACGGTCATTCTGAAGAAACTCAACGACTGGTTCGCCCGTCACGATCCCGATGCGATCATCGGCTGGAACGTCGTGCAGTTCGATCTGCGCATCCTCCACGAACACGCGCGGCGCCTTGGTGTGCCGCTGAAGATCGGTCGTGGCGGCGAAGAGATGCAATGGCGCGAACATGGCAGCCGCAATCACTACTTCGCCTCGGCGGCGGGGCGGCTGATCATCGATGGTATCGAATCCCTGCGCTCGGCAACGTGGAGTTTCCCCTCGTTCAGTCTCGAGAACGTCGCGCAGACCCTGCTCGGCGAAGGCAAGTCCATCGACAACCCGTACCAGCGCATGGACGAAATCAACCGCATGTTCGCCGAGGACAAACCGGCGCTGGCCAAGTACAACCTCAAGGACTGCGAACTGGTCACGCGGATCTTCGCCAAGACCGAACTGCTGACCTTCCTGCTGGAGCGCGCCAGTGTCACCGGACTACCGGCGGACAGAAGCGGCGGTTCGGTGGCGGCGTTCACGCATTTGTATATGCCATTGATGCATCGACAGGGCTTTGTCGCGCCGAACCTGGGCACCAATCCGCCACAGGCCAGCCCCGGCGGTTTCGTTATGGACTCGCAACCGGGGCTTTACGAATCGGTGCTGGTACTCGATTACAAGAGTCTTTACCCGTCGATTATTCGTACCTTTCTGATCGACCCGGTCGGGTTGATCGAAGGTTTGCAGCACCCGGACGATAACGATTCGGTGCCGGGCTTCCGTGGTGCGCGTTTCTCGCGCACCCGTCACTGCCTGCCGTCGATTGTCTCGCGCGTTGCCGAGGGCCGCGAGACCGCCAAGCGCGAACATAACGCACCGCTGTCGCAGGCACTGAAGATCATCATGAACGCTTTCTACGGTGTGCTTGGCTCCAGCGGTTGCCGCTTCTTCGATACGCGGCTGGCCTCATCGATCACCCTGCGCGGTCACGAAATCATGCTGCGCACGCGCAAGCTGATCGAAGAGCAGGGCCACGCGGTGATCTATGGCGACACCGATTCGACGTTTGTCTGGCTGCGTCGCCCGCACGGGCAGGAAGAAGCGGCGAACATCGGTCATGCGCTGGTAAAGCACGTCAACGATTGGTGGCGCGTGCATGTGCGCGATGAATATGGCCTGGAAAGCGCCCTCGAACTGCAATTCGAAATTCACTACAAACGCTTTCTGATGCCGACCATTCGCGGCGCGGAGGAGGGCAGCAAGAAGCGCTACGCCGGCCTCGTCACCCGCGCTGACGGCAGCGATGAAATGGTCTACAAAGGCCTGGAAACCGTGCGCACCGATTGGTCGCTGCTGGCCCGGCAATTTCAGCAGGAACTCTACGAGCGGATTTTCCAGCGCAAGCCGTATCAGGATTACGTGCGCGACTATGTGCGTAAAACCCTCGCCGGTGAATTCGATGATCGCTTGGTCTACCGCAAGCGCCTGCGCCGCACTCTCGACGACTACGAACGCAACGTGCCGCCGCATGTGCGCGCTGCGCGCTTGGCTGATGATTACAACGCGCAACACGGGCGCCCACGGCAGTACCAGAATGGCGGCTGGATCAGCTACGTCATCACTCTGGCCGGCCCCGAACCGCTGGAAGTGCGCCGCGCCGCCATCGACTACGACCACTACATCACCCGCCAACTGCAACCGGTGGCGGACGCTATTCTGCCGTTTGTCGACGACGATTTCTCAACCCTGATCGGCGGGCAACTGGGCCTGTTTTGAGTCGAGCAGTTGCAGCGTCCATTCATCGAGAATGCCGTGAAAGTAGCGCTCCAGCGCTTGGGTGAACACGCTGTCTTCAGCGGCAAACTGAGCGAACAGGGTCATCGAGGAATGAAATTTCAGGTCATCGGGATGGCCGAAAACCTCCGCGATCGAGCGCTGTTGCACCTTCAGCACTAACTGCGTGCAAGTCCGCAGGCGTGCGCCGAGCAGTTCATGAGCCAGATAAGCCCGGGCCTCCTCGGCCGAACCGATGGCGTAGCGCCGGGACATTTCACTGCCGCCAAGACCGGCAAATTGCGGGAAGACAAACCACATCCAGTGGCTGCGCTTGCGGCCCTCATCGAGCTCGCGTTGCACGCGCTCGAACACTGGATCCTGGGCCTGGACAAAACGTTGCAGGTTGAACGGGTCGTACTGATCAGTGCTTCTCATCGCGAAGCCCTCGCCAGCCGCTGGCTCAAACCATGGCCAGCCGCTGCTTGCGTTGTGGCGCTTGAAACGCCTGGTCCAGCGCCGCCAGATCCCCGGCCTCCAGTTGCAGTTGCGCGGCTTGTGCATTGAGTTGCACGTGTTCCGGTCGCACAGCCTTGGGAATCGCAATCACACCATCCTGACGCAGAATCCACGCCAGCGAAACCTGCGCGGGGGTCACACCATGACGAGCGGCAATCTCATTCAGCACCGGTTCAGCCAGCATCGCGCCGCCCTGGCCGATCGGACAGTAAGCCATCAGCGGCAGGCGCTGGTGTTGGCACCACGGCAGCAGGTCGAATTCGATACCGCGCTCTTCGAGGTTGTAGAGCACCTGATTGGTCGCGCAGGCCGAACTGGAGAGTTCTTCGAGATCATCGACATCGAAATTCGACACGCCCCAACGGCCGATCTTGCCGTCCTCGCGCAGGCGTTCGAAGGCCTCGACGGTTTCTTCCAGCGGATACTGGCCGCGCCAATGCAACAGATAGAGGTCGATGTAATCGGTGTCGAGCCGCCGCAGACTGCGCTCGCAGGCTTGCGGGATGCCTTTGCGGCTGGCGTTGTGCGGGTAGACCTTGCTCACCAGAAACACCTGATCGCGCAGGCCGGCAATGGCTTCACCGACCACGATTTCGGCACCGCCCTCGGCGTACATTTCGGCGCTGTCGATCAGGGTCATGCCCAGCTCGATCCCCGTGCGCAGCGCTGCCACTTCACGCTTGTGCGCCGAGCGGTCTTCGCCCATGCGCCAGGTGCCTTGGCCAATCACCGGCACCTGCACGCCGGCCAGTTCGAGGGTACGCATGCAAACCTCCTTGCTGAATGTGTCGATACCTTTTAGTGGGCAGCAGGATAGCGCAGGGGTTCAAAAAGCAAAGAGATCGCAGCGTGCCGCAGCTCTTACAGGGGAACGATCAACTGTAGGAGATGCGGCACGCTGCGATCTTTTGATCTTCGTTTTTACTTGGCGGAGAACTTCAACACCACGCTGTGGCTGTAAGCCTGCCCCGGATCAAGCCGAGTGCTCGGGAAGTTCGGCTGATTCGGCGAATCCGGATAGTGCTGAGTCTCCAGGGTAAACGCGCCCCAGTGCGGATAAACCTTGCCACCCTTGCCCTTGACCGTGCCGTCGAGGAAGTTGCTGGTATAGAACTGCACACCCGGTTCCGTGGTGAACAACTGCAGCACGCGACCGGATTGCGGATCGCTCACCTCAGTCGCAACTTTGCCGATATCACCCTTGGTATCCAGTGCCCAGTTGAAATCAAATCCACCCTGTTTCGGCTCGGCGAATTTCAACTGCGGATGATCAGCCTTGATGTGCGTGCCGATTGCGGTCGGTTTGCTGAAGTCCATCGGCGTGCCGGCCACGGGTGCCAGTTCGCCGGTCGGGATCAGTTTGGCGGTGACCGGGGTGTAATGGCTGGCGTGCAGGGTGGCGACCTGTTTGAGGATATCGCCATTGCCGGCGCCGGCGAGGTTGAAGTAGCTGTGGTTGGTCAGGTTGAGCACGGTCGGTTTGTCGGTGCTGGCCTTGTAGTCGATGCGCAGTTCGTTGTTGTCGGTGAGGCGATAGGTCACTTCGGTGGTGAGGTTGCCGGGGAAGCCCATTTCGCCGTCGGCCGAGAGATAGGTCAGGGTCACGCCGACCGAATCCTTGTCCTTGGTTTCCTGGGCTTTCCAGACTTTCTTGTCGAAGCCCAGCGTGCCGCCGTGCAGCGCGTTGGTCTTGTCGTTCTGCGGCACTTGATAGCGCTTGCCGTCGAGTTCGAACGCACCTTCGGCGAGGCGATTGCCGAAGCGGCCGATGGTCGCGCCGAAATAGGCGGTGCCTTTCTGGTAGCCCTGCACATCATCGAAGCCGAGCACGACGTCGTCGAACTTGCCGTGCTTGTCGGCGACTTTCAGCGATTGCAGGGTCGCGCCGTAGGTGATGACGGTGGCTTGCATGCCGTGGCTGTTGCGCAGGATGTATTGCTCGACGGGCGTGCCGTCATTGGTTTTGCCGAAGGCTTTGTGTTCGGCGCTGAGGCCGGCCGCGTTGGCGGAGAGGGTGGCGATCATCAGGGACAGTCCGAGGCCGGAGAGCAGGTGACGGGATTGAAGCATGGTTGACCTTCCTTTTTGTTGTTGTTTTTGAAAGCGGCGTTCTATCGGTATGTTAATCACCGAAAAAACAAAGTAGTCATACTAAATACTCATCAGGTGAAAATTTATAGCTGATTAATCGTTTATTTCAACAATAAAGACAGACTAAATTGCAGGTCGTGGCAGGTGGAAGGACGACCGGGCATTCGGCGCACTGCACTTTTTCGCAATCGGCGGCTCTATCCATGGCCAGGATGCGGTGACTCCCGCCGCACAGGAATGTGCCTGTTCGAGATTTCATGCCGAGAGTTTTTGCCCTGATCACCGCTTTTTTCCGCCGCCCGTGCCTGTTTCTGGCCTGTTTGTCGTTGCTGCTGTTCAGCGGTTGCAGTCACCAGGACGGCAACGGCTTCTTCAACCAGATGCGTGAAGGGAAGCCGCAGGAGTTCCTGCAGACCAGCGTCGACCGCATGGCCACGCTGGCGATGCGCGACAACCTCAGCAGTCTCTATCGCTTGCAGGGCAAGCTGTACTTGCGCAACCCGGAAGAACTGCGCAAGTCAGGCTTTCTCAACATCCATGCGGCCGTGAAACAGGTGCGCCAGGCCATCGAGCAGCAACAGCCGTTGCCGGTGCTTGGCGGTCGCAAGGATCTGGCGGCGCTCAGCTATGCGATGAGTCCGGAGTTCCTTGGCGATCGCGTCGGCGCCTTCATCTATGCGATCGGCAGCATGCTGGTCACCGCCCACGGCAATCGCACCGAGTTCTATATGACGGACGCGATCAACCCGACGTTCGTTCACAACGCTGCACGCAATATCGAAAAAGCCACGTGGATTTTGTCCCAGCGACAGAACAAGGAAGGTCAGCCGCTGCTGTTTTCCAACGAGATCTCGGAGGAGGGCAGCAACCTGAGTTTCGCTACCGAGTTCGGCAAAATCGTCGCGCGACTGGACCTGATCACGCAGATGCTCGATGAGCGTTACCGGCGGATCGGCCTTAACTACGCGCAGAGTTTGCTGTTCCTGAATTTCTTGCCGGTGCAGTGAGTGCAAAGCAACAATGTGGGAGCGAGCCTGCTCGCGAAAGCGGTGGATCAATCAACACTTCATTGCCTGAAAGAGCGCATTCGCGAGCAGGCTCGCTCCTACATTGATCGAATAGCTACGGTTGTTTTTGTATACAATCCGTCACCGCTATTGATCAAAATGGAGCCGCACCCGTCATGACCGACCCCGCCAGCGCCGATTTCACTCGCGTCGACCGCACCGCCCGTGCGGACAAACTGCCCTATGCCGCGTTGCTGGCGTTTGCCATGACCGGGTTCATCGCCATCCTCACCGAAACCCTGCCCGCCGGGTTGCTGCCGCAAATCGGCGCCGGGCTCGACGTCAGCGAAGTGCTCGCCGGGCAACTGGTGACGCTGTATGCGCTGGGTTCGATTGTCGCGGCGATTCCGCTGACCGTCGCCACGCGTGGCTGGCCTCGGCGCCGGGTGTTATTGATGACGGTCGGCGGGTTTCTGCTGTTCAACACTGTCACCACATTCTCCAGTCATTACGGCCTGACCCTGGCCTCGCGCTTTCTCGCCGGGATGGCGGCGGGGTTGTCGTGGGGGATCATGGCCGGTTATGCGCGCGGCATCGTGCCGGTGCATCAACAGGGGCGGGCGCTGGCGATTGCCATGCTCGGCACGCCGGTGGCGTTGTCGTTGGGCACACCGGCGGGGACGTGGCTGGGCAATCTGATCGGCTGGCGCGCGTCGTTCGGGATCATGTCGGCGCTGGCTCTGGTGCTGGCGGCGTGGATTGTCATCGCCGTGCCGGATCGTCCGGGGCAAACCAGTGATGAACGTCTGCCGCTGCTCGAATCGATGCGCCTGCCGGGTGTGCGGCCGGTGTTATTTGTGGTGCTGACGTGGATGCTCGGGCACAACATTCTCTACACCTACATTGCGCCATTTCTGATGCAGGCCGGGCTGGCTGACCGGGTCGATCTGGTGCTGCTGGTGTTTGGCCTGTGTTCGCTGGTGGGGATCTGGATTATTGGCATGCTGGTGGATCGCTGGCTGCGTTGGCTGACGCTGATCAGCCTCGCAGTGTTTGCGTTGACGGCGCTGGTTCTGGCGTTGGCAGCGCCGTCGCCGCTGATCATTTACGCCTGCATGGCGGTGTGGGGATTGTCGTTTGGCGGCTCGGCAACCTTATTGCTCACCTCTGCGGCCGACTCTGCTGGCGATCACGTTGACGTGGTGCAGGCGATGCTCACCACTTCGTGGAACGTGGCGATCGCCGGGGGCGGGTTGTTTGGTGGCTTGTTGCTGGATCGGGCCGGGGCGATGTCGTTTCCGTGGGCGCTGCTGATTCTGTCGCTGATCGCGCTGGCCACGGTGTGGATCAACAAAAACCACAGCTTCAAACCGGGGCGGCGAGTGCATTGATCTAAGGCTCACCAAAAATCCCCTGTAGGAGTGAGCCTGCTCGCGATAGCGGTCTATCAGTGACGAACTCAGTGACTGAAACACCGCTATCGCGAGCAGGCTCACTCCTACAGTAAAGCGATGGTGAGTTCGATATGGCATAACGATAGACCGCATCGATATATGTGGTTATAAGAAAAATCGCTATGCTGCGGGCCAGATTTTTCCTGTCGTTTTTCTGGACGTGTTAATGGAATTGGCGAATTTCGGCCTGGTGATTGCCGGGCTGGTGGTGGGGTTTATTGTCGGCATGACCGGTGTCGGCGGTGGTTCGTTGATGACGCCGATCCTGTTGTGGTTCGGCATCAACCCGGCAACGGCGGTGGGCACTGATCTGTTGTACGCCGCCATAACCAAATCCAGTGGCGTCGTCGTTCATCGTAAAAACAAGAACATCGACTGGGCCATCACCGGTTGGCTGACCCTCGGCAGCGTGCCGGCGGTGGCCATGACCCTGTGGTTTCTCAGCACTTTGCACACCGCGCCGGACGCGATGAACGCCATCATCAAACAGGCGCTGGGTTTCGTCCTGTTCGCCACCGCGCTGGCGATCTTCTTCAAGAAACGCTTGCTCGAGTTCGCCCACAAACGCGCCGGCGGTAACTACAACCCAAGCGGTTCGCGCCTGAACGTGATGACCGTGATCACCGGTCTGATCCTCGGCACCATGGTTGCCCTGACTTCGATCGGTGCCGGCGCTCTCGGCACTGTCGCGCTGTTTATCCTCTATCCGCTGCTGCCGACCCGTCGCCTGGTTGGCACCGAAATCGCCCACGCCGTTCCGCTGACGCTGGTCGCAGGCCTTGGCCACGCGAGCATGGGCAACATGGATTGGGGTGTGCTGGGCTTCTTGCTGGTCGGCTCGCTGCCAGGCATCTGGCTCGGCAGCCACCTGACCGGACGCATTTCCGATGAAGTACTGCGCCCGTGCCTGGCGACGATGCTGGTGCTGATCGGTTACAAACTGGCGTTCTGAACCGGCCATGAGTGAAACCACTGTCCACTGCGAGGGTCGTCTCGCGATCACCGTCGAACCGCGTGAGATGCGCATGAGCCATTGGCTGTATGCGCCGCGGGTAGTCGATCTGCAGCGCCAGCGGGTGCTGCTGGATCTGAGCGAAAGCCAGTGGGATTTGCTCAGTACCGCCGACGAGACGGCCAATGGCATCGAGCTGGTGTTGCGCAAATACCCGGGTGATCGGGCGTCGGTGAGGTTGAGCGTTGAACTCGACAGCGGTGAACTCAAGCTCGGTGGAGAACCCGTCGCCCCTTCGCAATTGCTCTCGGCGCTCGATTCAGCGCTGGACTGAGGCGGCACAGCTTGCGGCGCGCCGCCTCACCACGGGTTAACGCAGAATGACGTATTTCATCACCGTCACCGGCAACTCTTCGTACACCAGCTCCTCAACCACTTCCCAACCCAGCCGCGCATACAGCGACTGCGACGTGTCGGTGTACAGATACAACTCGGGCACGCCCAGCGCCGCCGCTTCTGCAACCACTCGATTGACCAGTTGCGAAGCAATCCCGCGCCCACGTTCCTCAGCTTTTACATAAACGCCTGCCAGCCATGGCGTCAGGTTCGGGCGCAGCTTCAGATCGCTTTCGATCAGCAGCGCGCCGCCCAGTAAACGTGAACCTTCAAGCGCCACCACCACGCTGGGCACGGCACCTTTGCCGCAGGATTCGCGCATGTGTTCGATACGGTCCTCGACGGTTTGCCCGGGACGAAACTCGCCCCACTCCTTGAAGTTGAGCGTGGCCAGTTCTTCGATCAATTCGGGGTGATCGCACAGGTAATCGATGTGCATGCGGGTGAACTCCATTTCATGGGCAGAACCACCACCCTAATGCGGTCATAAAAGGTAATCAAATCCGCGTTGTGATCACCTCGGATATGTTGCGCAATGTCGCGCCTGTCCTAAGCTTCTGACTAGGCGGAAGATATTTGCCGGGTTGTCCCGGAACAATCGCCACGATGCGCAATCATTAGAGCGTGGATATCAAAAGGAGATGCGCATGCTCATCAGGTCATTGACCCTGACACTCTTGCTGGCGATTGCCGGCCCCTTGTTCGCCGCTGACAACGATTCGCCCATCGCCGGGGACATGGGCCGCGCCCGACCGCTGATCGTGATCGCCCAAAGCACGGTCGACCCCGTGTGGGTAGCGCTGAAAAAATCGCTGGAGGATCCCGCCAACAAAAAGGGCGTCACCGACCGCAACATCAAGGTCTACACCATCCTCAACATGTCCGGCCAGCTAGACGGCAAGGACATGGGCCAGCAAGACACCATGGCGCTGCTGCGCTCGCTGAAGCTGGGCGCCGGGGCGTATCCGAAAGTGTTCCTGGTGGGCAAGGACGGCGAGACCAAACTCTCGGCTTCGGGGGAGGAGGCGAAAGCGGTGGATTTGAAGAAGATCTTCGACACCATCGATGCCATGCCAATGGCTGAGAAGGAAGCGGCCGCTGCGGCTCAGGCGCCGGTTGCTGCTACGCCGGAACCGGCAAAAGGCGCGAAGAACGCGAAGCCGACCAAGCCTGCGAAACCAGCCAAGCCGCCGGAAATGCCGGATGACTGATCGCATACTCTTTGAATAAAACACTCTCCCTGTAGGAGTGAGCCTGCTCGCGATAGCGGTGTATCAGTCACCATCAGCGTTGACTGATACACCGCTATCGCGAGCAGGCTCACTCCTACAATGTTTATTGCGTTGCCAGCAGATTTGCGAACACCGAAGCCCTCACAGCAACCTGTCTACCCACGGCTATCGCCCTCATCAAGCAGGTAAACCAGCACACCTTTGGTATCACCTACGACCAGTGGAGAATGCGTGGTCAACACGAACTGGCAATTGGGAAAGGTCGTACTTAACTGTGCAATCAGACCGAGCTGCCATTGCGGATCCATGCGCAATTCCACCTCGTCGATTAGAACAATGCCGTCGCCGTGCAGCGGGTTGTCCATCGACGGGTTCATCATCGCCAGACGCCTGGCCATATCACCCACCAACGCAATCATCGACTTTTCGCCAAGCGAGAGCTGAGTGACATTGAATGTCGCGCCATGTTTGTCGACTGCCATATGCAGATGTGGTTTGCGTTGCACACGCAGGTTGGAGAAGTCCGGCATGAACGCGGCGATGGCCGAACGCACGGCAGTCAACTGGCGGTCGCGGGAGGAGGCTTTCACGTTGGCGAGCGTTTTATAAACGTCGCTGTCAGTACCGAATTTTTCCGCGACTTCAGCCAGTGCGGTGTCGGAAATCCCGTCTTCGTTTTCGCTGTCTTCGCGTTCACGGAACCATTCGAAAAAACCGCGAAAGTCGGCGCCACCGTTGAAACTGGTGTCGTAGCCGTCGAGTTGATCAGAGGCTTGTTTGCTGGTGATTTCAAGCGGGATGTCGAGAACGCAACGTTCGGCTGGGTAATAAGCGATCAGTGGGAGTGAGGCGCTATCGTCGGCGGTGAGTTGAGTGCGGTAGTGGTCTGCAAGCAGTTTGACTTCGTTCAAATATCCACGACCCGAGATTGCACCTTCTTGGCGACTTCGGGCAGCGCCCCATACGAATAATTCGTTTTCGGAACCCGCATCACTGTCAGTTGCGCGCGGGTGCGAAACGTCGGTGATGCCAATCGAAAGGACGGCTCCTGAGGCGCCGTTGCGAATGTCTTCATCGACAAGGTATTTGCCATTGCCTTTATTGGCGCGAATTTTTGCGATCAGCCAGCTCAGACAAATATTCAGGGATTTAAGAATGGTGGTTTTTCCGCTGCCGTTGTTTCCCACCAGCACCGTGATGTTCGAGCGGTGTGTTAGGGTAGGGGCAAACTGAATATCCATGTCTCTAAATTGTCCGACATCCGTAAGCTTCAAACTTTTGATTTCCATCACTGCGCCCTTCGAATGACTGTTTTTTTTGCCCGACGCCATCCTCGTCCAAAGATTGACTCGATGCAGTGTAGATACAACAAATTCATTCGCTAACCCAAAGTCGTTGCAGCATGTGCCGGCGGAAATGTCTGACACAAACCCCCTTCAAGTCCCGTGGATTTTTCCTGCAAGTCGCGGCGGCGGTGGGGAACTGGTGGGTTTTTGAGAGGAGGGATAGTCTTCGTTGGCCGCTGCAAAACACAGTGGTCGGACGTGGAAGTCCGGTTGTCGGTTACATCCATCAATGTCTCAAAAGCGCATGTCGACGTTATTTATGTCAACATCGCCGCGTTTTTGGCGGCTGTGCGCAGGGGCACTTTCGAGTGCGCCGGGTTTTGGTGGATTGGCCTGGTCTTCCACACCTGCGTACAGCTGCCACCCTCATGTGGAAGTGAGAAAGGTAGTTTTTCCTACAATTCACTACGGTACTTCATACATGAAAAAACCAACGCCAAATCCCCCCGAATCCCCCATCGATTCTGGATCCTTCGACGCCAACAACCCCCGATTACGCAACCCGCATCACCCCGATCCCATCAGCCATCTCTTCACCATCCTGCCCGATATCGATACGCCCACGCTGCTCTGCCACGCTTGCGAAACCCTCGCTTCACTGAACGTCCTGACCACTGACCTCGCCTCTGAACTGCAGGGTTCACCGCGCAGCCTTGCCTTGTCGATTCAGCAGTTGGCCGTGCTTGGCGAGTTGCTGGTCAACCGAGCGCTGGACAATCTCGATCCACCGGCGGCGACGCAGCATTGAACAGGGAGGTTCAAACATGACGCGATACATTCCGCTTACCGGGATCGACTGCAAGATTCCCGCTCTGCTGATCGACCGCGAAGCACCGGTGGATGTGCTGCATGGCACGGCGGCTTACCGTTTGCGCTGTGTGACGCAATTAATGGAGACCTTGGCGTTGGGAGATGGCAAGGGACATGATGCCTTGCTGCTACAGGATTTCGCCCGGGTGATGGCGATCCCGTTGCGTGACAGTTGCGACTTGATGGATGTCATCGGCTGGAAGTTGCAGGCGCAGCTTTAAAGACAAAAGATCGCAGCCTGCGGCAGCTCCTACATTGACCGAGTGAAAACCCGATCCTGTAGCTGCCGCAGGCTGCGATCTTTTGATTTTCAGTCAGCGACAGCGCTGAGGATTTTGTGGGCGATCTTCACCCGCTCAGGAATCGGGAAGTTCTTGTTGGCCATGATCACGATGCCCACGTCTTTGCTCGGCACAAACGCCACGTAGGTCCCGAAGCCACCCGTCGAGCCGGTCTTGTTGATCAACACATCTTCAGGTTGCGGTTGCGGCGGATGCAGCCACTGCACCTTGTGCGCCTCTATGGCCATTTCCGTCGAGTTACCCGCCAGCAAACGGTCGAGGCTGATCGGGTAACGGTACATTTCCCAACCCAGGCCCTGGGTCATGTCGCCAACCATGTAGTAACCGGTGTGGGTGTTGGCGATGGTTTTTTGCAGGGACGCTTCAAGCGTTTCAGGCTTCAGGTTGGTTTGAACGTAACGCAGCATGTCCACCGCGCTGGTTTTCACGCCATAGGCCTGCTCGTCCAGCGCACCAGGCGTGACACGCACCGGTTTGCCGTTCTTGTCGTAACCCTGCGCATACAGGTCCATTTGTGCGGCAGGCACGCTGAGGTAGGTGTGCTGCAAACCGAGTTTCGGCAGCAGGGTTTGCGTCATTGCCTGATCAAACGGCTGGCCGAGGCTTTTCGCCGCCAGATAACCGAACAGCCCAAGGCTTGGATTTGAATACTGGCGATGGCTGCCTGCCGGATAAACCGGTTTCCACTGCTGGAAATAGCCGAGCATCTTGTCAGACGAATCCGCGTTGTCCGGGAACTGTAGCGGCAAACCGCCGGCACTGTACGTACCCAGTTGCACCACGCTGATGTTGTCGAAGGCACTGCTTTTCAATTCAGGCCAGAGCAGGCTGGCCTTGGTCGACAGGTCCAGCTTGCCAGTCGCCTGGGCATAACCGGCGAGGGTGGCGGTGAAGGTTTTGCTCACCGAGCCAATTTCGAACAGGGTGTTTTCGCTGACTTTTTGCCCGGTGTCTTTGCTGGCGATGCCGTAGTTAAAGTAATGCGCCTTGCCGTTTACGGTCAGCGCTACGGTCAGGCCGGGAATGTTCTGTTGTTGCATCACCGGTGTCACCGCTGCGTTGACCAACGCTTGCAACTGCGCATCGTCGGGCACGGCGGCGAAACAGGAATTTGCGCCGAAGAGCAGACCGAAAGCGGCGCAGGAAATGACTTTGCTCGATTGAATGGATGACATGAATGAACCACTCTCCATGAGTGTTGATGATGTTATCCCGCTACACTGCGGGCGATTCGTTCGTTGGGCGACTGATCAGCGCCGCCAATCTAGTTAGTGCGAAGCCAATCGACAAACGACGAAAACTCGCACGAGCCATTAGAAAAATTTGGGACTGGGCATGATTCGACCGCAATTGCCGCTCAACGCACTGCGCGCCTTTGAAGCATCGGCGCGTCATTTGAGCTTCACCCGCGCCGCCGTGGAGCTGTGTGTCACTCAGGCTGCGGTCAGCCATCAGGTCAAAAGCCTGGAAGCGCAGCTCAACGTGACGCTGTTCAAACGCCTGCCCCGTGGGCTGATGCTGACCAGCGAAGGCGAAACCTTGCTGCCGGTGCTGAGCACCTCGTTCGATCACATCGCACAGATACTCGAACGCCTCGCCGGTGGACAGTACCGCGAAATGTTGACGGTCGGCGCGGTCGGTACGTTCGCCGTGGGTTGGCTGTTGCCGCGGCTGGCGGACTTCCGGGCGAAACATCCGCTTATAGATTTGCGGCTGTCGACCAACAACAATCGCGTGGATGTCGCGGCGGAAGGGCTGGATTACGCGATTCGCTTCGGTGCTGGTGCGTGGCACGGGATCGAGGCGACGCGGTTGCTCGATGCGCCGCTGTCGGTGTTGTGCGTGCCGGAGATCGCTCGGCAATTGCATTCGCCGGGGGATTTGTTGCAGCAGACGCTGCTGCGTTCCTATCGCACCGATGAATGGCCGGAGTGGTTTCAGGCTGCCGGGTTGGCGACGCAGGTGGCACCGCCGCAGAGCATTGTGTTTGATTCGTCGTTGGCGATGATGGAGGCGGCGTTACAGGGCGGTGGGGTGGCATTGGCGCCGCCACTGATGTTCGCCCGGCAACTGGCGGCGGAGGCGATTTTTCAGCCGTTTGCGATCGAGATTACGACGGGGAGTTACTGGTTGACGCGGTTGCAATCGCGCCCTGAAACGGCGGCGATGACAGCGTTCAAAACCTGGCTGCTGCAAATTTCTGGTTAATGCAAAACCCTTGTAGGAGTGAGCCTGCTCGCGATAGCGGTGTCTCAGTCAACACTTACATCAACTGACACACCGCTATCGCGAGCAGGCTCACTCCTACAGGGACCGTGGTGGATTGGAGATCAGGTTCAGCGCACCAGACACGGCCGCTTGTTATCGAACTTCCACCCCGGAATCAGAAACTGCATCGCCACGCTGTCATCGCGTGCGCCGAGGCCCATGCCTTTATATAGCTCGTGAGCCTTGGCCACCTGATCCATATCCAGCTCGACACCCAGCCCCGGTTTTTTCGGCACTTGCACCAGACCGTCGACGATTTGCAGTGGCGCCTTGGTCAGGCGCTGGCCGTCCTGCCAGATCCAATGGGTGTCGATGGCGGTGATCTCGCCCGGCGCAGCAGCGGCGACATGGGTGAACATCGCCAGCGAGATGTCGAAGTGGTTGTTGGAGTGCGAACCCCAGGTCAGGCCCCACTCATGGCACATTTGCGCCACACGCACCGATCCCTGCATGGTCCAGAAATGCGGGTCGGCCAATGGAATGTCCACAGACTGCAACTGAATCGCATGACCCATTTCACGCCAGTCAGTGGCGATCATGTTAGTGGCGGTTTTCAGCCCCGTGGCACGACGAAACTCGGCCATCACCTCTCGGCCGGAATAACCGTTTTCCGCGCCGCACGGGTCTTCGGCATAGGCGAGCACCTGATGCTGGTCGCGGCACAAACGAATGGCTTCTTTCAGTGACCAGGCGCCATTCGGATCAAGGGTAATCCGCGCATCAGGAAAGCGTTCGGCCAGCGCTGTCACCGCTTCGATTTCCGCATCGCCGCTGAGCACGCCGCCCTTGAGTTTGAAGTCCTTGAAACCGTACTTGGCATGCGCCGCTTCGGCTAGGCGCACCACGGCTTCGGCGGTCATGGCCTTCTCGTGACGCACGCGGAACCAGTCATTGTCGGCGTCCGGTTCGCTGCGATAGGCGAGATCGGTTTCGCGCTGATCGCCAACGTAAAACAGATAACCGAGCATCTTCACTTCATCGCGTTGCTGACCTTCGCCGAGCAATGCCGCCACCGGTACGTCGAGATGCTGACCGAGCAGGTCGAGCAGCGCGGCTTCAAGGCCGGTCACGGCGTGAATGGTGATGCGCAGATCGAACGTCTGCAGACCACGACCGCCGGCATCGCGGTCGGCGAAGGTCTGGCGCACTTGATTGAGAATCTTCTGCCAAGTGCCGATCGGGCTGCCGACCACCAGGCTGCGTGCATCTTCCAGGGTCTGGCGGATACGCTCGCCACCGGGCACTTCACCGACGCCGGTGTGGCCGGCGTTGTCTTTGAGAATGACGATGTTGCGGGTGAAAAACGGCCCGTGGGCGCCGCTCAGATTGAGCAGCATGCCGTCGTGGCCGGCCACTGGGATGACTTGCATGTCGGTGATGATCGGGGCTTTGGCGGTGTCGTGTGCAGTCATGGTTTTTATCCTTCTTATTCGCAATCTTTAAAAATGGACGTCAGGCGTGCTTTGGCGCGGCATCGGCCACGGCGAAATCAGCAGCAGGTTTCGGCGTGGTACGCGCGAAGAAGACGATGATCGCGGCGATGATCGAGGTCGCGGCCAGGCCATAGAGGCCGCCCTGAATCGAGCCGGTGTGTTCTTCGAGCAGGCCGAACGTGGTCGGCGCAACGAAGCCGCCAAGGTTGCCGACCGAGTTGATCAGCGCGATCACTGCCGCAGCAATGCGGGCATCCAGATACGCCTGCGGGATCGGCCAGAACAGTGACGAAGCGGATTTGAAACCCAGCGCGGCAAAACAGATCGCAACGAAAGCGAAGATCGGCCCGCCGGTGGTGGACATGAACATCCCCGCAGCAGCGATCAACAGGGCGGTGGCGACCCACGCCTGCTGGTGTTTCCACTTGGCCGAGAACGAAGCGAAGGCGTACATGCCGATGATCGACAACAACCACGGAATCGAGTTGAACAGGCCGACCTGGAAGTCGCTCATCTCGCCCATTTTCTTGATGATGCTTGGCAGCCAGAAGGTCGCTGCGTAAATGGTCAGTTGAATGAAGAAGTAGATCAGGCAGAACAGGATGATCTGGCGATCCTTGAGCAGTTTGCCCATCGATGGCCGGATCGGTGTCGCGGCTTCGCGGGCCTTCTGTTCCGCATCGATGGCGTTGACCAGTGCGTTCTGTTCGGCGCGGCTCAGCCATTTCGCGTCGTGGGGTTTGGCGTCGAGCCAGAACCAGACGAACACGCACAGGCACACCGAGAACATCCCCTCAATGAAGTACATCCACTGCCAGCCGTGCATGCCCAGTCCGTTGATTTGCAGGAGCAGGCCGGACAGCGGGCCGGAGATCAACGAAGCCACGGCCGAGCCGCTGAGGAAAATTGCAATCGCCTTGCCGCGTTCGGCGCCGGGCAGCCAGCGGGTGAAGTAGTAGATCACCCCGGGAAAGAACCCGGCCTCGGCTACACCGAGCAAAAAGCGCAGCACATAGAAGTGGGTTTCGTTCTGGATGAACGCCATACCGGCGGCGACCAGGCCCCAAGTGAACATGATGCGAGTCAGCCAGATGCGTGCGCCGACTTTCTGCAGAAGCATGTTCGACGGGACTTCGAACAGCGCGTAACCGATGAAGAACAGCCCGGCGCCGAAGCCGTATGCGGCGGCACCGATGCCCAGGTCGTGTTCCATGTGGGTGCGGACGAAACCGATGTTCACCCGGTCAATGTAATTGACGATGAACATGATCACGAAGAGCGGCAGGACGTGGCGTTTCACTTTCGAGATGGCCGACGCGAGTGTCGAATCGACGCCCTCGTTCATCCCGGAGACGGAGGTTTTCACTTGGTTTTCTCCCACTGATTATTTTTATGCGGGGTAGGGCGGGTGCTGCGTTGTTGATAGACATCATACAACTGAGATTTTTTGTCCTACAAGTGGGGAGGGCCGATTAATTTTATCTGGAAGGTCGATTTCTTATGCTTTTTGGTATTTTATCCTAGCGTTTATTGGGTTTTGTACTTTCAGGGTCGCGATAAATTTATCCGGCTGCGCACGAGTAACCTTCAGGGAGGCCTGCTTTTCCCCGATTTATTTGAGTGTTGTCATACAAGTTGAGGCGCTAGAATCAATCCCGTCACCCAGCCTCGCAATGCTACGATCGGCAAGCCCCGATCACCGGAACCGACCATGCAAGAAGACCTCGACGCTCCTGCACGCAAACGTGCGCACAACCTCGCCCATGACCTGGTGGAGAAGCTCACCCAAAGCATCCTGCTCGGTCAGCTGACGCCCGGCGACAAACTGCCCTCGGAGAATTCCATCGTTCAGGAGCACGGTGTCAGCCGCACGGTGGTGCGCGAGGCGATTTCCAAATTACAGGCTTCCGGGCTGGTGGAGACCCGGCACGGCATCGGCACGTTCGTCATCGAGCGCGCGGCGGAGCAGGGTTTGCGCCTGAATGTCGATACCGCGCTCGGTGTGCGCAGCATTCTTGAATTGCGTCTGGGCCTGGAAACCCAAGCGGCGGCACTGGCGGCGCAACGGCGTACCGAGCAGCAACTGCTGCAAATGCGCCAGGCGCTGGATGACTATCAACGGCTGCTGGACAACAACGACAGTTGCGTCGAAGCCGATCGACGTTTTCATCTGCTGATCGCCGAAGCCACGGGTAACGTCTGTTTCAGCGAGATCATGCAGCACCTGGGCAGTGCGATGATCCCGCGTAACCGGCTCAATGCAGCTGAACGTGGCGCGGCGGATCTGAGCAAGCTCGGGCAACTGGCTCATCTGGAGCACGAGGCGATTCTGAACGCGATCAAGCGTCAGGATGCGGATGCCGCGCGCGCTGCAATGTGGCTGCACCTGACCAACAGCCGCGACCGCTTTTCCGCGCAGGGTTGAGCGCCGTCGGTCTGTTCGATAGCACGCCGCTGCAAGGCCTGATTCCAAGTTGTACGGCCCGGGTTTTCCGGACCTCCTTGGTGAGGTGTGTCATGGCTAATGATTTGCTGTTTCAGGGCGGTGTGCTGCCGACCGATCCAACCCGGCCGATGTCCGGTACCGATGAACCGACACTGGCCGATCACGATGCACCGCCGGGGATGAGTCCAGGGCGTGATCCGTTGAGCGATGCTGATCGGCCCGACGACTGGAAAGATCCGGGTGCGGATGAAGATGTGCCGCCAGCGGATGAGCCGACGCCGTTGTCGGATGATCGGCGCTGAGCGGTGATTGGCATTTGATTAATGCGTCGTTGTTCAGGGCCTCATCGCGAGCAGGCTCACTCCTACAAGGTTTTGTGGCATGCACAGACTCTATGTACACCCACTGCCCATTGTAGGAGTGAGCCTGCTCGCGATTGCGGAATTGGTTTCAACCCAAATCCGAGATCAGACCCCAACTGCCCGAACACCCACAACCCGTCGCTCCAGATTCAACGCCAACACACTGATAAACACCACCACCGACCCCACCAGCACCAGCAACGTCGGTCGCTCGCCCAAACCAACCGAAGCAATCCCCATCGCCGTCGGCGGTATCAAATACAACGTCATCGTCGCCCGGCTCAGATCCACATGCTTGAGCACAAACCCCCACGCCAGATAGGCCAGCGCACTGGGAAAAACGCCCAAGGCCAACACCGCCCACTGCACCCGCAACGGCGCATTCAGCACAGCTTGACCCAGCCCCGGTAAATAAATCAGCAGCATCAACGTCCCCGACCACACCGCATAACACGCCAGACTGAAGCCGTCGTAACGCCGCGCATGGTGTTTTTGCAGGGCGAAGTAAACGCTCCATGAAACCGCTGCCAACAGGATCAGCAGTGCATGCGCATCGATAGCGCCCAAGCCCTTATCGCCGCTGACCACGATCACCACGCCGACAAAGCCGAGCAACACACAACCCCAACGCCAGGCGCTGACCTGATCCTTGAACAAGAACCGCGCCAGCAACGTGCTGAACAGCGGACTCGATTGCGCCAACACACTGGAAGCCCCGGCACTGACGCTTTGCTGGCCAATGTTCAACGCGACGTGATGCAGGCTGACGGCGAAGAAACCCAGGGCGAACAACAGCGGCACGTCGCGCCAGTGCGGCAGGCGAATGCCTTTGAACGCAGCGATCAGCACCATGAACAACGACGCCAACAGAAACCGCAGCAACGCCAGATGTCCGGGCTCGTAGGCTTGCAGGCCGATGTGAATACCGGTCGGCGAATACGCCCAGCAACCGACGACAAACGCCATCGCCAGAAGGATTTTCAGTGGGGAAGGGGGCGGCATGATCGGCTGCTCAGAAGTGTGAATGTGTCGAGTATCCGGGCGCGTAATCATTCGCCACAACTGACTTATACTGCGCTGAATGTTCACTCAGAGTGATGGATATGGAGCTGGCACAAATCCGTATGTTCAAGACCGTGGCCGAGGTCGGTAGCATTGCGCGGGCGGCGGAAAAGCTGTTTTGCGTGCCGTCGAATATCACTGCGCGGATCAAGGCCCTGGAAGCGGAATTGGGCGTTGCGCTGTTTCTGCGTGAGGGACGCGGGTTGCGCATCAGTCCGGCGGGGCAGACGTTTCTCGCCTATGCGGAAAAGATCCTGGCGCTGACCGCTGAAGCGAAACGGGCTGTTGATCCCTCGGCCGAGCCGTCCGGGCCACTGCGCATTGGCGCGATCGAATCATCAGCGACCGGGCGCTTGCCGCGCTTGTTGGCGAAGTTTCACCAGCGCTATCCACAAGTGGCGCTGGAACTCACCACCGGCACGTGGGGGCAGTTGCTCGACGACACCGTCAGCCATCGCCTCGACGGTGCGATTGTTGCGGTGGATGTCGAGCGTTCGCAGCTCAGGCGCACGCCGATGTATCGCGAGGAACTGCTGCTGATCGCGTCGACCTCGTTCGGGCCGGTGCGCGGCATCGAAGACCTGCAGGACAAAACCGTGTTCATGTGGCCGCAGGGTTGTCCGTATCGGGCGGCGCTGGAGCATTGGTTGTTGCGTCAGGGGTTGTCGCTGCCGATCGTCAGTCTCGCCAGTTATGGTGCGATTGTGGGTTGTGTGAGTGCCGGGGCAGGGGTGGCGCTGGTGCCCAAGGGCGTGTTTGAGCAGTACGCGAAAGGGGCTGGGTGTGTGGGATATGAGTTTGCGGAGCTGACGGCCGTCGATAACTTGTTTTACTGGCATGAAAACGCCGGGGTGCACCCGGCGCGGGAGGCGTTTGTGGCGATGTTGCGTGAGGAGTTTGTTGCGTAGGAAAAGCTTACCCTCACCCCAGCCCTCTCCCGGAGGGAGAGGGGGCCGACCGAGGTGTCATGCGTTATACGTCGACCTGAACAATCGAGTCGATTATGGATTGGGCCAAGCTGAACAATCGAGTCGATTATGGATTGGGCCAAGCTGAACAATCGAGTCGATTATGGATTGGGCCAAGCTGAACAACCGAGTCGATTATGGATTGGGCCAAGCTGAACAATCGAGTCGATTATGGATTGGGTCAAGCTGAACAATCGAGTCGATTATGGATTGGGTCAAGCTGAACAACCGAGTTGATTATGGATTCGGCCAAGTCTGATTTTTTTGATCAGAAGAGTCGATTGTGGATTCACCGACGAATTTTCAGGTCGGTGGATCTCTCCAATATCCCCCAATCAGTCCCCTCTCCCTCTGGGAGAGGGCTAGGGTGAGGGGCTTCTCAGGCACCCCGCAGATCCCGCATCAACAACCCAAACCGCAAATCCACAACCTCCGGAATCGGCACATAAACCGTATGCCCATCCCCCGGTGCCACCTCGATCGCCTCACCCTTAACACTCTGCAACTCATGCAAATCAAAATGAAAATTGCCCGTGGGCGTCATCAATTCCAGATGATCACCAAGACCAAAACGATTCTTCACCTTGACCTCGGCCAGCCCCTCACGCCGCTCGCCGGTCAACTCGCCAACGAACTGCTGACGCTCCGATACCGAACTTCCATTCTGATAATTCTGATACTCGTCATGCACATGCCGACGCAGAAAACCCTCGGTGTAGCCACGCTGCGCCAGTGACTCCAAGTCCGTCATCAGGCTGCGATCAAACTCACGCCCGGCCACCGCATCATCTATCGCTCGCCGATACACCTGCGTGGTGCGCGCGCAATAGAAGTGCGATTTGGTCCGGCCCTCGATCTTCAATGAATGCACGCCCATGCGCGTCAGGCGCTCGACGTGCTGCACCGCGCGCAGGTCCTTGGCGTTCATGATGTAGGTGCCGTGCTCGTCTTCGAAAGCGGGCATCAATTGGTCGGGGCGGTTGGCTTCCTGTAACAGGAACACCTGATCAGTCGGCGCGCCGAGGCCCCGGGTCGGCTCGGGCTGGAAGGTCTGGACGATCTCGCCGAGCTGATTTTCCGTGGCCTCTTGCGCCGAGTATTTCCAGCGACAGGCATTGGTACAGCTGCCCTGATTGGCGTCGCGTTTGTTCATGTAGCCGGAGAGCAGGCAGCGCCCGGAATAGGCCATGCACAATGCGCCGTGAACGAACACTTCCAGTTCCATGCCCGGCACCTGTTCGCGGATTTCACCGATTTCTTCCAGCGACAATTCTCGCGACAGGATGATTCGGCTCAACCCCATCTGCTGCCAGAACTCGACGCTCGCCCAGTTCACCGTATTGGCCTGAACCGAGAGGTGAATCGGCATCTGTGGGAAGTGTCGGCGCACCAGCATGATCAGCCCCGGGTCAGACATGATCAGCGCATCCGGCGCCATCTCGATCACCGGTGCCAGATCCTTGAGGAAGGTCTTCAGTTTGGCGTTGTGCGGCGCGATGTTGACCACCACGTAGAAGCGTTTGCCCTGCGCCTGGGCTTCACCAATGCCCAGCGCCAGATTGGCGTGATCAAATTCATTGTTGCGCACCCGCAGGCTGTAACGCGGCTGTCCGGCATAGACCGCATCGGCGCCGTAAGCGAAGGCGTAACGCATGTTTTTCAGGGTGCCGGCGGGAGCGAGCAGTTCGGGGGCGGCGAAGGTCGAGGTCATGGCGGTGTCGGTCGCAAAAGCGCAGCAGGGTAAGTCAGGAGTGGTGGGGGTTTGTTGATCTGGATCTATGCTCCATGAATAAAGATGGCACTCGTGCACGCCGCGGCTGACTAAGGAGCGGGGCGTGCATGACGCCTGACTGACATGGACCGGACATGAACGAAAAAAGCCTTCAATTCAAATCCCTGACCGTGCTGCTGGTGCTGGTCACGGTGGCCTTCATCTGGATTCTGTTGCCGTTCTACGGTGCGGTGTTCTGGGCGGTGATCCTCGGCATTCTGTTTGCGCCGATGCAACGCAAGTTGCAGGCGAAATATGGCTGGCAACGCAACCTGACCTCGCTGTGCACGTTGAGCATCTGTCTGGTCATCGCGATTCTGCCGGTGATCATCGTCAGCGTGTTGCTGGTGCAGGAAGGGGCGACGGTTTACAAGAATATCGAAAGCGGTGAGCTGGACATTGCCGCGTATCTGGCGCAGTTCAAGCACAGCTTGCCGCCGTACTTTCAGCACTTGCTCGACCGCTTCGGCATGGGCGAACTCAATGCGCTACGCGAGAAAATCGTCAAATCGGCGATGCAGGGCAGCCAGGTGCTGGCCAGCCAGGCATTCAGTTTTGGTCAGGGCACATTCGAATTCGTGGTGAGTTTTTTCATCATGCTGTATTTGCTGTTTTTCTTTCTGCGTGACGGCGCCGAACTGGCGCGCAAGGTGCGCACTGCCGTGCCACTGGAGGAAGGCCACAAGCGGCGCTTGCAGTTGAAGTTCAACCGCGTGGTACGGGCGACGGTGAAGGGCAATCTCGTAGTCGCGGTGACTCAAGGCGCGCTGGGCGGAGCGATTTTCTGGTTTCTCGACATCCCCAGCGCATTGCTGTGGGCGGTCTTGATGGGGTTTCTGTCGTTGCTGCCAGCGGTGGGTGCGGGAATTGTCTGGGCGCCGGTGGCGGTGTATTTCCTGCTCAGCGGGATGATCTGGCAAGGCGTGGTGCTGGGCTTGTTCGGGGTCTTTGTGATTGGGCTGGTGGACAACGTGTTACGGCCGATTCTGGTGGGCAAGGACACCAAAATGCCCGATTACCTGATTCTGATCTCGACCCTGGGTGGTCTGGCGGTATTCGGCCTGAATGGCTTTGTGATCGGGCCGCTGATCGCGGCGCTGTTCATGTCGAGCTGGGCGCTGTTCGCCGAGACCAAGCCCAAGGTGCAACTGCCTTAAGCGTGAAACGGCTGGCTGACGATCTTCTGCGACAGTGCCTGCGCCGCGGGCAGCGAAGTGAGCGGGCCGCTGATCGCTTCGCCGTCGCGCATCAGATACCAGCAGGCGAGCAGACCCGATGCTCTGAGCGAGGCGGGAACGGCGCTGCCGATAACGGACATGATTTGAACCTGAGCCATGACGAGTACCTCCATCTAACAATGGAGCTACCTTAGAGATTCGCCGCTTCTACGGACAATCAACGCTTTCGATAGTAGTCATTGACGCCGTTGAGGGCTGGCTCAATCGACCACTTGATCGAGCATGTGCATGACTTCTCGCTCGTTGAGCAAACCTTTGTGCACGAGGTTTTCCGCCAGCAGCGAAAGAAACTTGGCGCAGCGATGGCCTTCCAGATGCTTGAGCTCGGTCAGCGCGCTGTACACCTTGCTGGAGGTGCACAGACCAACAATGCGGTGCGGGTTTTGTGTTGGCATACAGTCGTCCTTGTTGTTATCAACCTGTTGTTTACGGACGGATTCAGATTGCGGTTCCGTCATGACAAATAAATGACCGTTTTATGGAAAAGACCATAACGCTCAATCAATCATGCCGACTTTAGCCGGTGAAACTGTCCTCACAGCGACCTTGGCGAGATTTTTTCAGACGCTGGCCGACCAACGGTCATAAAAAAGCCCCGCTATAAAAGCAGGGCTCAGTGTTGCGATTACCAGCGTGGGCCACCGTAGTAGCCATGTGGCCGGCCGTAATAACCGCGAGGCGGGCCGTAGTAGACGGGGGCCTGTTGAATATACACCGGTTGTTGCACATATACCGGTGCCGGTTGGTAGTAGACCGGTGGCGGCGGTTGTTGCACATACACCGGTGGCGGGGCATACACCGGCGCCTGTTGCACATAGACCGGGCGATCCTGGTTGATAAGCGCCGAACCGATGATGGCCGAGCCGACGATTGCGCCAAACACCGCCGGACCCTGCCAGCCACCGCCGTGGGCTTCTGCTTGCCCTGTGACAGCAAAAGCACCGATCAGCAGGGCGACGATAGGGAGTTTACGAATCATGATAATTCCTCGGTTCTTCGACCCGGCGGCAGGGCCTGCACCAGGCCCACAGTTGTCGCGGGGATACTTCTAAGACAGCGAAATTCTGAAAATCAGCACAGCCGCTGGGTAAATTTTGTGTAAGGTCTGTACCGGCTTCTTTACCGGGCCATGCAAGGGCCACAGAACACGTTTAAAACAGGCCTCTATGATCGTTCAGAACCCGATGGGCTGGCTAATCCCGTCTATCCGAAAGTGCGTTTGAAGGAGAAGTTTCATGCAGATGAACCCGAACAAAGACACCCAGCTGTGCATGTCCCTATCGGGGCGCCCAGGCAACTTCGGTCTGCGTTTTCATAACCATTTGTATGAGCAGTTGGGCCTGAATTTCTATTACAAAGCGTTCAGCAGCCAGGACCTGACCGGCGCAGTCGGCGGCATTCGCGCCTTGGGCATTCGTGGTTGCGGCGTATCGATGCCGTTCAAGGAAGCGTGCATTGCGCTGGTCGATGAGCTGGACGCGTCGGCGGCGGCGATCCAGTCGATCAACACCATCGTCAACACCGACGGCCATCTCAAGGCTTACAACACCGATTACATTGCCATCGAGCAGTTGCTGAACACCCATGCAGTGCCCAAGGACTCGACCTTCGCCCTGCGTGGCAGCGGCGGCATGGCCAAAGCTGTGGCCAGCGCCTTACGCGATGGCGGTTATAAAAACGGTTTGATCGTCGCCCGTAACGAGCGCGCCGGGCGTGCGCTGGCGGATTCGCTGGATTATCGCTGGCAGGCTGAGCTGGGTGATGAGCGCCCGCAGATGCTGATCAATGTGACGCCGGTGGGCATGGACGGTGGGCCGGAGGCTGGGCAGTTGGCGTTTGCGCCTGAGGTGATCAAGGCTGCCGAGACGGTGTTTGATGTGGTGGCGATTCCGTCGGAGACGCCGTTGATCGTGCTTGGCCGCGCGGAGGGCAAGCGGGTGATTACCGGGCTTGAGGTGATAGCGATTCAGGCGCTGGAGCAGTTTGTGTTGTACACCGGTGTGCGCCCGACTGAAGAACAGTTTGCGGCGGCGGTGGCGTTTGCCCGGAGCTGATCAACGAATTGTGTAAGAGCCTTACCGGCCCCATCGCGAGCAGGCTCACTCCTACATGTGGAATGCGTTCACCCTGTAGGAGTGAGCCTGCTCGCGATGGCCTCACAACGGATTCAGATCAGAACCTTGCCTATACTGCCCCCCCAGCAAGCCCAGACTTGCCCACCACAAAAACCGTGACCGAGGCCCCCATGCATCCGCCCATCCTCAATCTGCATCAGGTCGAACTCGAACCCCTGCCCGAAGCCCTGGCCCCGGAAGGCGAAACCGCCGGCCGCTATCAGCAGCGCATGGCCCGCGTCGGTCAGCAACTGGGTTCGCAAAAACTCGGCTATCGCCTGTACGCCTTGCCGCCGGGCATGCGCGGCAGCCCGTTTCACAGTCATCGGGTCAACGAAGAAATGTTCTACGTGGTGGCCGGGGAGGGCGAGGTGCGTCTCGGCACCGAGCGTTTTCCGATTCGCGAAGGTGATGTGATCGCCTGTCCGCCGGGTGGGCCGGAGAAGGCGCATCAGATCATCAATACCAGTCAGGCCGAACTGCGTTATCTGGCGGTGAGTACGCAGCAACAGCCGGAAATCTGCGAATACCCGGATTCGAACAAATATGCGGTGATGGATAACTTCAACGTCGATGCCGAGGGCAATGCCTCGGGTTTTGTGGCGGTGGCACGGCAGGCGGATGGCGTTGACTACTGGGATGGCGAGTAAAACATAGATCCCTTGTAGGAGTGAGCCTGCTCGCGATAGCGGTGTGTCAGTCACATCATATTTGACTGACACACCGCTATCGCGAGCAGGCTCACTCCTACATTGGTTTTGTGCGGTTATTCGAGGCGGGCCAGGCGTTCTTCCAGCGCGGCGATTCGCGCTTCGAGCTCTTCGATGCGCTCGACTGACACGCCGCTGTTTGCACCGCGATCCGACGGATTCTGCCGCGCCGCCAAGATAACCTCGATATCCGCCGGATCACCCAGCGCATGGGTATAACGATCTTCACGTTGCCCGGCCTGGCGCGGAATCAACACCGCCAGCCCGCGCGCAATCAACCGCTCAAGCTGATGCACCACTTGCTCGGTGTCTTCAAATTCATGCATGCGCCCACTGCGGGTCAGCAGCTCATTGACGGTCTGCGGGCCGCGCAGAAACATCAATCCACTGAGAATCACTTGCGCCGGCACCAGTTCCAGCGCCTTGTCGACCTTGTGCTCCCAGCGGTCGGCGCGACTGCCCATCACCAGTTTGGCGAAACCGCGACCCTCCAGTGCGCGCAGGCTCTGGCCGACCTGGCCCGGAGTCAGGTTCATCACCGGTTCGCGGCTGGTTTTCTGATTGCATGCCGTGACCAACGCATTAAGGGTCAGCGGATAGGTTTCCGGGCTGGTCGCCTGTTTCTCGATCAACGAGCCGAGGATGCGGATTTCCGTGGCGTTGAGCCGTGGCTCGTCGAAGGTGGATTCTGGTTCTGTGGTCATCGCGCGTTCCCTCTGCAGTCGAAGGCGCCTAGCCTAATCCTTGCCAAACAAAAGGCAAGCCGTGTGGTCATCAAGCATGGCTATAATCGCCTCCTTGTTCCACCCAGCCACTACACGAGACTGCCATGACCATTTCCCTGTACGCCGCATCCGTCCCGGTTTTTCAACAAATGCTCAAAGCTTTGAGCGATGTGCTGAAAAAGGCTGAAGCCCACGCCACCGAGAAAAACATCGACCCGAACGCGTTCCTGCAGGCCCGTCTGTACCCGGACATGTTCCCGCTGACCCGTCAGGTGCAGATCGCCGTGGACTTCGCCAAAGGCGTTTCCTCGCGTCTGGCTGAAGTCGAAGTGCCGAAATACGACGACACAGAAACCACCTTCGCCGAGCTGCAAGCCCTGATCGCCAAGGTGCTGGCCTACATTGGCGAGATCAAGCCAGAGCAGATCGATGGCAAGGAAGGCATCGAAATCGTCACCCGTCCGGGCACGCCGAAAGAGAAGCGCTTCAGCGGTCAGGCTTACCTGCTGACCTATGGCTTGCCGCAGTTCTTCTTCCACGTCACCACCACTTATGCGTTGCTGCGTCATAACGGTGTTGAAGTGGGCAAGCGTGATTACATGGGCGCGTTCTGATTTTTCAAGAGCCCCTCACCCTAGCCCTCTCCCGGAGGGAGAGGGGACTGATCGCGTTGTTTGTTCGAGATGCACCGACCTGAAACATCAAGTCGAACTCAGGTTTTGAACAGCACTCGGTCTGCCCCCTTTCCCCCTCGCCCCCTGGGGGAGAGGGTTGGCGTGAGGGGGAAAAGATCTCAGCCACAAAAAAGCCCGCCAAGGTTCACACCATGGCGGGCTTTTCGTTTTTCATTGTGGGAGCGAGCCTGCTCGCGAATGCAGTGTGTCAGGCGACATCAATGTCGATTGACCCGCCCCCTTCGCGAGCAGGCTCGCTCCCACAGGGTAAGGCGGTTACGCGGTACGTTGGGCTTTCGCTTCCTCACCCAAACACGCCGCAGCGGTAAACAACACGTCAGTCGACGAGTTCAGCGCGGTCTCCGCCGAATCCTGCAACACGCCAATAATGAACCCGACCGCCACCACCTGCATGGCAATCTCGCTCGGAATGCCGAACAAGCTGCAAGCCAACGGAATCAGCAATAGCGACCCACCCGCCACACCCGA